>CAYXUE010000020.1:0-37153 GCA_964467885.1 uncultured bacterium
GCTACATGCACTCCGACATCGACGCGGTCGAGCGCCAGGTCATCATCCGCGACCTGCGACTGGGTCACTTCGACGTGCTGGTGGGCATCAACCTGCTGCGGGAGGGCCTGGACCTGCCCGAGGTGAGCCTGGTAGCCATCCTGGACGCCGACAAGACGGGCTTCCTCCGCAGCGAGCGCTCGCTCATCCAGACCATCGGCCGCGCCGCCCGCAACGTCAACGGCGAGGTTTTCCTCTACGCCGACGAGGTGTCGGACGCCATGCAGGCGGCCATGGACGAGACCAACCGGCGCCGCGAGAAGCAGCTGGCCTACAACGCCGAGCACGGCATCACGCCGGAGTCCGTACGCAAGCGGGTGCACGACGTCATCCGCGGCGACGACGAGGTCGGCGAGGCCGAGGCGCCCACGCTCGACCCCTGGGAACGCGAGCTGGTGTTCGACGACCTGCGCCAGGAGCTGGCGCTGCTGGAGAACGAGATGTGGACTGCTTCGGAGAACCTGGACTTCGAGAAGGCCGCCGCCGTGCGCGACCGCATCCGCGACATCGAGGCGCGCCTGCAGGGTCGCGACGTGAAGATGACGCGCATACCCGGTCAGCCCCTGGAGGGCAGCGCCGACGTCGCCGGCAGGAAGGGCGGCCGCAAGCGCGCCCCCGTGGCGCGGAAGGGCCAAGCGTGATCCGGGTCCTGCTACTCCTGCTCGCCCTGCTGGGCGGACTGGGCGCCGCGCAGCCCTACGCCGCCGACGGAGGTTTCGGCCGCCCCATCATGGAGGAGTCGCGCGCCATCGCCGCCAGCGTCAGCGTAGCCGTCTCGTCTCGCGGCACCGTCACCACCGTGTGGGCTGGCCCCGAGGGCGTGTGGCGCATCGACCGCACGGCCGACGGACGCACGGAGCCGCAGCTGGTGGAGAGCACCGACGACGTACGCTCGGTCAGCGCCGGGTACGCAGGCGAGGAGCTCTTCATCACCTGGGTCACCCGCGACCGCTACACGGGCACCTACATCTACAGGGCGCTGCTGGACGGGCGGAAGGTCGAACTCTTCCAGGACGCCCTCGTGATAGACCTGACGCTCTTCGAATGGAACGAGCAGGCGCACGCCGCCGGCCTCTTCCGCCGGGACGGTGAGGGACAGGTGCGTATCCTCTCCCTCGCCACCGGAGAGGAGGAGATCGTCTACCGCACCTCGCTCACGCAGCGCGGGCTGGACGTGCTGCCGCTGCCGAACGGCGAGCTGTGGCTGGGCTGGCTGGAGGGGCGCAACGAGCGCGGCGAGTTCGGCCTCATCTCCGAGTGGGACGCCCTGGTGGGCCTGCTACCCGCGAAGGGCGCCGACATGGTGGGTCCCGCCGAGTTGGGCGCCGCCTACGTGGAGGACGAACGGCAGGCCGTGGCTCTGGCCAGCGACTCCGCAGCGGGGGCCAGCAGCGACGCCGTCTGGGCGCTGTGGGCCGAGGAGGAGGAAGGTGACCTGTGGCTCACGCAGGTGATACGCGGCGAGGGCACGCTCAGCACCCGGGAGGCCATTACCGGCTTGGGGCACGGTCGCCCCATAGGCGGCGCCTGGCCGCACCTGTACTGGGTGGAGGACGCTAGCGTACTGCGCGTGGACGCCTCGTCTCCCGCGCCCACCAGCGTGGCCTGGTCGCCCATCACCCTGGAGGGCGCCGACTTCGCCACGGCGCGGGTCGAGGAGGGGGCAGAGGGCGCCCGCTCGCTCACCGCCTTCGCCTGGTACGGCCGCGCGCAGGGTGGCGCCATCGAGATCTACAGCAGCGACGACCGCGCCCCCATGGAGGTCACGCTCACCGACCGCCTGGCCGCGCTCATGGGCTGGAACCCCTGGCACCTGTGGGACGAGCTCCTAGGCCAGCTGTTCACCGCCCTGGTGATCGGCATGGTGGGAGGCATCCTGTTGGTTCCGTTGCTGATGGTCGTGGGCTCGCTGCTGAACCGCATGTTCAGGAGCCAGAGAGCCGCGATGATCGGGGGCTTGCTCTTCGCGCTGGCCGTACACGCGGTGGGCACCTTCATCTACCGGGTGGCGTTCCCCACCCCAGCCGACGCGCGGCTCATCGGGACCGCCTTCCTGGCTGCGCTGGCAGGGGGCCTGCTGCTGGGCTGGCTCTTCGGGCGCAGCGGCGACCGCGAGGCCACCGGCACGTTCACCGTGGCGGGTGCCGTAGGCGTGTTCGCAGCCGTGTCCGTCTTCTCCTTCATCACCTACAAGCAGTGGGCGCCGCTGGTGGGCCTCAGCTGACGCGGTCGGGGCGCTTCAGGCGCGTGTCCGGCGCAACTAAGAGCGCTAAGGCGCACTTAGCCCGGGCGGGCGCCTGTGTTAGTCTTGCGGCATTGTGACGTTCGAAGTGGGTGACCACGTCGTATACCCCTCGCAGGGTGCTGGCGTCGTCGAGGAGCGAACCACCAGAGTGGTCCTCGGCCAGAAGCAGGAGTACCTCAAGGTCGTCTTCATCAGGGGCGACATGGAGGTGCTGGTTCCGCTGAAGAAGGGCGAGGAGGTCGGGTTGCGCCACACCGTGGACGCGGACGAGATCCCGCGCCTGTTCGATGCGGTGCGCGAGGCGGACCTCACGCTGCCGGCCCAGTGGCCGCCGCGGTTCCGGGCCGAGCAGGAGATCCTGGCGGCCGGCAGCGCCTACGACCTGGCGCGGCTGATAGGCGTGCTGGCCAAGCGCGACGTCGAGAAGGGCCTGGCCGCCACGGAGCGCGAGGTGCTGGACACGGCGCGCATGATGCTGTCCAGCGAGCTGGCCGTCGTGAAGGGCACCGATCTGGAGACCGCCGAAGCGGAGCTCGACGCCGTGGTCGCGGTGCACGCCACCTGAGGTTCCGACATGCCTGCTGACCCGGAGGGCTCCGCCGACGCGCCTTCCAGCAAGCCGCTCACGGCCCGCGGGCGCGTGAACGACCTGCTGACGCGCCACGGCCTCCGCGCAGACAAGGGCTTCGGCCAGAACTTCCTGGTCGACCCGTCCGTGCTGCACGCCACCCTGCAAGCGGCCGAACTGCGCGCCGGTGATCACGTGCTGGAGGTGGGTCCTGGCCTCGGGGTGCTGACCCACGCGCTGGCCTCCGCGGGCGCCCACGTGACCAGCGTGGAGCTCGACCGCCGTCTGCTGCCCGTTCTGGAGGAGACCCTGGCGGACCTGGCCGAGGGGCCGGGGGGCGGCACCGTGGAAGTGGTGCCCGCCGACGCCATGCACTTCGATTTGGCGCGCATGCCCCTAGGCTCGCTGCTGGTGGCCAACCTGCCCTACAACGTGGCCACACCGATCATCGCCCGCGCCCTCGAATCCGGGCGCTTCCGCCGCCTGGTGGTGTTGGTGCAGCGCGAGGTAGGTGAGCGGCTGGCGGCCACGCCGTCCTCGCCCGCCTACGGAGCGCTCTCGTTGCTGGTCGCGCACTTCGGCCGTGCCCGCCTGGTGAAGAGCGTGCCGCCGGGCGCCTTCTACCCGCCCCCCAAGGTCACGTCGGCGGTGGTGCGCGTGGACGTGGACGAGGCGGCGCGCCCCGACCCCGGCCTGTTCGAACTGATACACCAGGCGTTCGCTCATAGGCGCAAGACCCTGCGCAAGAACCTCGAGTACGCCGGCCTGGAGCGGGAGAACGTGCTCGCTGCGCTACAGGACCTGGACCTCGATCCGCGCGTACGCGCCGAGCAGCTGGACCTGGAGCGCTTCAAGGAGTTGCGCCAGCGGCTGGAGTCCTCGGGCAGTGCGCCCTAAGGGCGCCTCCAGGGATCAGCCACCCTGTACTCATGAAAGGGCGAGTATACTTGCGTAAGCAGAAAACACTCCGGCGCAATGGCCGGTAGGAGTAGAGAGCGAATGGCCCATTTTCTTGTCGTCGGCGACGCCGCCGTCGATCAGATGTACTTCGTCAGTGAGTTCCCCGAGCAGGGTGGTGAAGTGCCTTCCACCAGAGCTCTGATGGAACCCGGCGGTGCCGGTGGCACCGTCGCCACGGTCCTGGCCAGGCTCGGGAACCCCACCCGCATCGCCACCCGCGTTGGTTCAGGACCGTTCGCGCAGCTCGCGCTGCGCAACCTGCTGGAGGCCGGTGTCGACACCAGCCTCGTGCAGCATGACCCGGAGCATCAGACCGCCAGCGTCACCCTCATCATCACGCCGGATGCTCAGCGCACCATGATCAGCGCCTCCGGCTCCAGCCGCCATCTGGACGCCGGCGAACTCAACGAGGAAGATGTCGCCACCTGCGACGCCCTGGTGATGAGCGCCTACGCCCTGGTCGGGGGCAAGCAGAAGGAGTACGCGCTGCAGGCCTTGGCCTACGCGCAGAAGCACAAGCTCACCACCTTCGTCGACCTGGGCACCGGCGCCGTCAACGCCCTGGGCGACCGGCTGCTCCCCATGGTGAAGAACGTGGATTACCTGCTCATGAACGAGCACGAGCTCTACCTGGTCAGCGGCATGGCCTCCATCTCGGACGCCGTCAACGAACTGCGGGACATGGGTGTCGAGCAGCTCATCGTGAAGGTGGGCGAGATGGGCTCCATAGTCATCACCCCGGAGCTGAACGAGCTGGTCGAGGCTCACGAGATCGATGGGGTCATCGACTCCACGGGGGCTGGCGACTACTACACCGCCGCCTTCGCTCACGCCGTCATGGCGGGCGAAGACCTCATCTCAGCCGCCAGGCTGGCCAACGTGGCCGGCGCGCTCAACACCACCCGCGTGGGCGCCCAGAACATGCGACTCGACGACGAGACGCTGCAACGTCACGCTGCACACCTGAGTAGCACCCCGGCGTAGCCTGCAGGCGTGAACCTTCCACACACGCACCCGACGAGAACCCGGTGGAGGGCGCTAGCGCTAGTACTGCTGGCTCTCGCCCTTACCACCGGCGCCTTGGCCCAACAGAACGCCAGCCAGACGCTCGACACGATAGCCAGCTACCAGGAGCGCTTCGACCGCGCCTGGCGGCTGGTCGACGAGCGCTATTGGCAGCTGGACCGCACGGGCGTGGACTGGCAGGCCGTCCGGGAGGAGTACCTCCCCCGCGCCCTGGCCGCCGCTGACGAGGACGCCTTCTACGCCGTGCTGGAGGAGATGTACGAGGAGCTGGGCGACGACCACTCCGTCTTCGTTCCGCCCTCCCGGGTAGCCGAGATCGCCGATTCGTACGGCTCGTTGCCGTGCGTGGCGCTCTTCGCCGGCCTGCCAGGCGGGAACGAGGCCCTGGGCGTAATGGCGGCCCGCGCCGGCGTCGGGCTAGCTCCCCTCCTGGTCGGCCAGAGTCTGCCCGCCCTCAGCGGCGAACGGCAGCGCGCCAACGTCACCTACGGTCTGACCGAGGAGGGTGTGGGCTACCTGCGCGTGCCCGACCTGGCCAGTGACGGCGTGGCGGGGGCCGTGCGCTCGGCCGTGAACGAGCTGACCGACGCGGGCGCCTGGTCGTTCGTGCTCGATCTGCGCCGCAACCCGGGCGGTCGGCTGGTGACCATGATGGAGGTCGCCGGCGTCTTCACCAGCGGCTTCCTGTGGCGCGCCGTCACCAGCTGGTCGTTCCCTCTGCCTTACCCGGCCATCGGCTTCACCGCCACGGAACTGCCGCTGGCGGTGCTCATAGACGGCGACGTTCACTCCGCCGCCGAGGGGCTAGCCGGCGCACTACAGGCGCGCGGGCGCGCGGTGGTGGTGGGTGAGACGAGTGCCGGCAACGTGGAGGCGCTACTGCCCTTCTGCCTGAGGGACGGATCGCAGGCCTGGATCGCCACCGGCGTGCTGGCGCCCGTCCTCGGTCGTACCTGGGAGGGGCAGGGCGTGGTGCCCGACGTGGACGCCACCTCCGAAGCCGCACCGCAACGCGCCGTGCAGTGGTTGCAGGAGCAGCGGCAGGCCGAGTGAGCATGCCCGATGAACGCGTAGAACGCCTGAGCGAGCACCTGTGGCGCCTCGAGCTGGCGGTGGACACCCTGCCGCCCTACGACCACACGAACGCCTACCTGGTAGCGGACGCCGGGGTGGGCCTACTGGTGGACCCCGGCGCGGCTGACGAGGCCGCGCTCGCGGTCATCGCGGAGGGCCTCCGCCAAGCGCAGGTGAGCCTCCTCAAGGCGGTGGTGCTGACGCACACCCACCCGGATCACACGGGCGGCGTGGCTGGCGTACGGCAGCGCTACGCGCTCCGCAGCGACGACCAGCCCGCCCTCTACGTCCACGCCAACGAGGCCCCGCGCCTGCCCGAGGAGTGGGCGCCCGTCGTGCTACAGGGCGAGAGGACCTTGATGGCGGGCGACGTGGCTGTGCGCTGCCTGCTCACTCCCGGCCACAGCCCCGGCCACCTGACACTGGTGCTCGAGAACGGCGGGGAGGAACGACCGGAGGCGGCCATCGTGGGCGACCTCGCCGCGGCCTCGGGTTCGGTGTGGGTGGGGCATCCGGAGGGCGACGTGGCCGCCTACCTGGCCAGCCTGGAGCGGATCCTGGCCCTGGCACCCCGCGTGGTGGGGCCCGGGCACGGCCCCGCCATCGTGGCGGTGCAGAAACGCCTCAAGGAGCTGATGCAGCACCGTCTGGAGCGCGAGGAGCAGGTACTGGCGGCGCTGGAGCCCGGTCAGGCCACGGCCGCCGAACTGACCGCCCGCATCTACGAAGGGCACCCGGCGGAGGTGCTGGAGCTGGCGCAGCAGAGCGTGCTGGCTCACTTGCTGAAGCTGATGAACGAGATGCGGGTGGTGCACCTGGGCGACGACGAGCAGGGGCCTTACGCCATCAGGCGCTGAACACGGGCTGGGCCAGCAGGGCCTCCCGCAGGGCGGCCAGCGTGGGCGCCACCGGCTCGACCCGCTTGGGAGCGTCCTCGAAGTCGGCCAGAGCGGCCGGCGCTTCGGGCGTGACGCCGGTGGCCTCCCGCACGGACTCCGGGAACTTGGCCGGGTGGGCGGTGGCCAGCACGACGGCGCGGTCGCCGTCGCCTAGCCGCTGGCGCACGCGGTGCCAAGCCTCGAGTCCCACAGCGGTATGAGGGCAGGCCAGGTAGCCGTGCTCCTCGAAGGTGAGGCGCATGCGGCGCAGGGTGGCGGCGTCGTCCACGGCCTCCCCCATCACGTGTGCAGGCAGGTCCTCGCCGAAGAGCGCGTAGAGCCTCTCGAAGTTCGAGGGCGCCCCCACGTCCATGGCGTTGGAGCGGGTTGTCACGCTGGGGGCGAAATCGTAGGCCGCTGCCTGACCCGCCAGGAACCTGGTGAAGTAGTCGTTGCGGTTGTGAGCCGCCACGAAGCGCGCCTCCGCGCCGGCCCAGGTGGTGGCCAGCAGCCCGGCGGTCAGGTTGCCCAGGTTGCCGCTGGGCACCACGAAGGTCAGGCGTTCGCCTCGGCCGAGGCGCCTGCGAGCCTGGGCCAGGGCCCAGAGGTAGTAGAGCATCTGCGGCAGCAGGCGGCCCACGTTGATGGAGTTGGCCGAGGTCGGGTTGAGTGGGGAGAGGGCCGGGTCCTGGAAGGCCTCCTTCACCATCCGCTGGCAGTCGTCGAAGGTGCCCTTCACGGCGAAGGCGCGTAGTCCCCTGCGCTCGGCGATGAGCTGGTTCTCCTGCACGCGGCTCACGCCCTCCGCCGGGTAGAGCAGCGCTACCTGCACGTGCTCCAGGCCCGCGAAGGCGTCAGCCACGGCGCCTCCCGTGTCGCCGGAGGTGGCCACCAGCACAGTGGCGGAGCCGCCCCGCTGCTCGAGCGCCGCCTCCATGAGGCGGGCCAGTGAGCGGGCGCCTACGTCCTTGAAGGCGGACGTGGGACCGTGGAACAGCTCGAGCAGGTAGTCGCGGCCCAGGTCGACCAGCGGGACCGGGAAGTCCAGCGCCTCCGCAACGGCCGCGGCGCCTTCCTCCCCCATCAAGGGCGGCAGGACCGCCCGCGCCACCTCGGGCAGGGAGCCGGCGTCCTGCCAGCTGCTGGGAAGCTGCGGCGCCTCCACCGGTAGGTAGAGCCCGCCATCCTCGGCAGGGCCTCGCAGCAGTGCCTCGTAGAAACTCACCGGCTGGCCGCCTCCGCGGGTACTGCGGAACTTCATGGTGTCAACGCTCATGTACGCCCGTCGTGCTCAGAACCCTTGCGCTACCGCAAGAGGCTCCCGGAAGGCCTCGGCCGCTACCACCCCGCGGGGCGCCGGCGCCGCCTCGGCCAGCGGCGCTGGACCACGCTGCCCGTCCAACGCGGCGAGCAGGTCGCCCAGCACGCCGCTGGCGGTGGAGGCGCCGCCGGCGCCCGGTCCCCTCACCACCACTTGCCCGCTCTGCTCGCCGGTGAAGAGCAGGGCGTTGGTGGGTCCCTCACCCAGTAGCGGATGCCCTTCCGGTAGCTCCACCGGCCGCACCGACGCCCGCCAGACGCCGTCCACGTGCTCCACGCTGCCCACCAGTCGCACGCGGCGGCCTTCGGCGCGGGCGGCGGCCAACGTGTCCGCCTTCAGAGACGAGATGCCCTGGGTGGCGGCCGCCACCGCGGACCAGCGAGCAGCGGGATCGAACGCCAGGCGGGTAAGGAGCGTCAGCTTGTGGGCGGCGTCCAGGCCTTCCACGTCCAGCGTGGGGTCGGCCTCGGCGTATCCGGCCCGCTGCGCGTCGGCCAGGGCCTCGTGGTAGTCGGCTCCCTCGTCCATGGCGGCCAGCACCACGTTGCAGGTGCCGTTCAACACCGCGTGCAGCGACACGGGGTCGGAGCCGCGCAACGCCCAGGTGAGGGGTCCGATCACCGGCGTACCCGCCATCACGGCCGCCTCGAAGAACACGCGGCCCTCACGCATGTAGGGCAGGTACTCCTCCCAGCGCTCCGCCAAGGCCGCCTTGTTGGCCGTCACCAGCCTGGCGCCGCGCTCCAGGGCCGCCAGGCTAAGGTCAGCCGCCAGCTCGGTGCCGCCCATGACTTCCACGACCACGTCTGCGTCGCTGACGACCGCCGGGTCGTCCGTCACCAGATCGCGCCAGCCGTCGAAGGAGCGCTCGCTCGTCACGTCGCGCACCAGCACGCCGGAGATGCGGACACGGGCCTCCTCCCGCTTCTGCAAGAGGCTCACGAGTTGTCCGCCTACGGTTCCGCCGCCGAGTATGGCGACACGCTGGGTGTTGGTCATGCGCGACAACTTATCACGACCGTGCTGTCACTCCCGAAGCCCGCCGACCGGCCTTCAGGTGGTATGTTCCTGCGTCGTGGCCGGGCGCCTAAGGCTGCCTCGGCCGGCCGGGACGCACATCCGGCCAGCTTGAGGAGCTGCATGTTAGGAATCGGAATCGTCGGCCTGCCCAACGTGGGCAAGAGCACCCTGTTCAACGCCATCACCCGCGCTGGCGTGGAAGCCGCCAACTACCCCTTCGCCACCATAGACAAGAACGTGGGCGTGGTCAGCGTGCCCGACGAGCGGCTCGCTGTGCTCCAGCGCCTCAACAGCAAGGGTGACCGCTCGCCCAAGCAGGTGCCCACCCACGTGGAGTTCGTCGACATCGCCGGTCTGGTCGAGGGGGCGCACAAGGGGGAGGGCCTGGGCAACCAGTTCCTGGCCCACATCCGCGAGGTGGCCGCCATCGCTCACGTGGTGCGCTGCTTCGACGATGACAACGTGGTGCACGTGGCGGGCCGAGTGGACCCGGAAGCCGACATAGAGACCATCGACACCGAGCTCATGCTGGCCGACATCGCCACGCTGGAGCGGCGCCTGGAGCGCCTGCGCCGCAGCGTCAAGGGCAACCCTGACGACGCGCAGTGGTTGGCCCCGGTAAGTGAGGCCATGGAGAAGCTCGGCGAAGGAGTGCCCGCCCGGCGCCTCGACCTGGAGCTGCCACCCGACATCTCCCTCCTGACCGCCAAGCCCGTGATCTACGTCTGCAACGTGGCCGAGGAGGACGTGGTGGAGGGCAACGAGTACGTGGAGCGCGTGAAGGCCGTGGCCCGAGCGGACGACGCCGACGTCATCATCATCTCCGCGCGCATCGAAGAGGAACTCTCGCAGCTGGAGCCCGAGGAGGCGCAGGCCTTCCTGGCCGACATGGGCCTGGAGCGTCCCGGCCTCGAGCGGCTCATCCGTACCGGCTACCACACGTTGGGCCTCATCACGTTCCTCACCGCCGGCGAGAAGGAAGTGCGCGCGTGGACGGTGCGGTCGGGCAGCAAGGCGCCGCAGGCGGCCGGCGAGATCCACTCGGACTTCGAGCGGGGCTTCATCCGTGCGGAGGTAGTCAGCTACGAGGACCTGGTGGCCACCGGCAGCATCGCCAACGCCCGCGCGAGCGGCAAGCTGCGCCTGGAGGGCAAGGAGTACGTGGTTAAGGATGGCGACGTGATGAACTTCCTGTTCAACGTCTGACCGTTCGGCACCCGAGTAAGTACTGAGTACGGCTAACTTTAGCGGCTACATGATAGTGGCGGCTGTAACGAACGCTGGCCCCAGCCGTGGGTTGCGGGCGTATCCTCTCGCTAGGGTCTAACCCCGTGCGGGCCCTCGGCGCCCACTGCGCCGCACAGGAGGCCAGCGTGACACGAGCGAGCATCAACGGCTCCGCCGCACAGGAACGCGGCGCCGTCGGGAACTCCGAGTACGCGGCCGGTGAGATCATCCTCTTCCCTGGCGCCGCGGACGACCTCTACCGGCTCAAGTCGGGGCTCATCCGGCTGCACGCGGTGGATCAGGGCGGCTACGGCGTGACCCTGCGCTACGTGAAACCGGGCGGCTACTTCGGCGAGGAGGCCCTCACCGGGCAGCGCCGCCGCTACTTCGCCGAGGCCGTGACCGACTCCTCGGCCTCAAGAGTGGCCGTGGACAGGCTAAGCAGGCAGGCGCTGCAGGAGCTGGCCGCCTACCTGGCGGGCGGGCTGGAGCAGATGAACCGCTCGCTGCTACGCATGGCGGCCAAGCCGCTGCGCGCCCGCATAGCAGCCGAGCTGCTCGAGCTTTCCGACTCCGCCCTGGCTGGCCGGACCGACAGTGGCGAGAGCGTGGTCTACCTGACGCACGACGACCTGGCCGCAGCGGTCGGCTCCGTGCGCGAGACGGTGACCAAGGTCATCGGCGAGATGGCGCGCAGCGGTGCGCTGCGCGCCGGTTACGGCAAGATCGTGGTGCTGGACCAGGCGCAGCTGGCGGAGATCGCGGGCGCCTGAACGCCCCCCGCCGGCCCCCGTAGCGGTAGCAGGGCCGCGGGGCTCCGGACCCGCGGCTGCTGCCTCAGAAGACCGGACCGACCCTGAAGCTGAACACCCCGCGCGGGTGGCGCTCGCTGAAAGCGTAATCGAGCCGCACCGCGGGCAGCAGCACACCACCGAAGCCAAGGTTCACCTGCACGCCGATGCCGGCGCCGGCGAAGAGGGGCGTCTGGTAATCGGCGAAGCCGGGCACGCTGGAGGCCCAGCCCACGTCCACGAAGGCCAGCGCGATGACCGTCTGGGTGGCGAAGGTGGAGAGGTTGAAGTCGTAGCGGTACTCCAGCGAGCTGGTGGCGTAGGTGCGCGAGAGGTTGAAGTCGTCGTTGGTATAACCGCGGATCTGCGGTCCGAAGTCGTTGGTGCGGCCCACCACGAACCGTTTGGAGACCGGGTAGAGGCCACCGAACTGGTGACCAACGTCCAGGCGCACGCCGAAGACGTGGCTCGGGTCCGTGATCTCCTCCGGCGCGATGTCGGAGAGCTGCAGGTAGGTGCGCACCCCGCCGGTGACCTGCTCGTAGATGTAGCCGGCGCGCTCGCCCGTGACGGGGCTGAGCATGTCG
This sequence comes from uncultured bacterium, assembly GCA_964467885.1. Taxonomy (GTDB): domain Bacteria; phylum Deinococcota; class Deinococci; order Deinococcales; family Trueperaceae; genus JAAYYF01. The sequence goes on from CAYXUE010000020.1 coordinate 11,737, forward strand.
TTGCCGAAGCCGATGCCGAAGGTGCCGTAGGCGCCGATGCCCTCGGTGGGGAAGTTGGCGTTGTCGCGGTTGTCGTAGTCCACCCGCACGTTAGTGAAGGCGGAGAGGCCGGACAGCGGCAGGTACTGCAGCGCGTCCTCGAAGGGCAGCGAGCAGACGTCACCGTTGGTGACGGTGCCGCCCTCGAACTCGCACGTCACCCTGGGCGGTTCGAGCATGTACTGGGTGTAAGCGCCGCGGCCGGAGACGGTGAGGTAGGTGTTGGGGGCCACGGGTCGCCCGGCGGACACGCCGAAGCCCGTGGAGCGCGTGGTGTACTCACCTACCCGCACCAGCTGGTCGTCCGCCAGGCCCGGGTAGGGGGTGGTGGTCTGCCCGGCCGCGCTCAGGGTCTGGTTGTTGTTCACCAGGCTGAAGATGGAGCCGCTGAGGGTGGTGGGCACCTCCTGGAAGTCTAGGGCGTCGATGTAGAGCCACGGGATGTCGTAGTTGATGCTGCCGCCCATCATCAGCCCCAGGTCGGTGTTCAGGACGTCCACCTGCGCGCCCACCTTGTGCGCGAGCCCCAGGAAGTTGTTCTCCGAGTAGGCTAGGCTGGCCGAGAAGCCGGTGTCGGTGGCGTACTGCGCGGCGGGCCTCAGCTCGCCCGTCTGCTGCTTACGCAGCTGCAGTATCACGACCGCGCTGTTGGGCTCCGTACCCGGCTGCAACGCGTAGTTCACCACCTCGACCACACCGAGCGAGGCCACCTGGCGGAGCCCCTCGATGATGTGCTGATCGTTGACCACCGTGCCGGGGTCGGGCAGGTAACGCGTGATGACGCTTTCCCGCGTGGGTCCGACCTCGCCCTCGTACTGCAGTTCGTAATCCTCCAGCCGCAGTTCGGTGACGCGCTGCACGTACCGCCCGTCGTCGTAGCTGTAGTCGGGCTGGGTGACTATGCGGTAGCCGGCCTGCTGGTAGGCGCGGACTATGGAGACGAAGTCCTCCTCGGCCAGGAACGAGGTGAAGGTGTCGCCCTCCTGCAGACTGAGCACGGACTCCAGGCGCTCATCGGAGAGCACCGTGTTGCCTTCGAACACGATCTCCTCCACTGGGCCCGCCGTCTCGGGCGCTCCCACGCGGAAGGTGACCCGGACGCCGCCGCTGGGCGAGATGCCCGCCTGCAGCTGGATGTCGGAGGAGCGGCCCTGCGCCAGGCGCTTGACGTCGGCCAGCAGCGTGTCGAAGTTGAAGAGGTCGCCCGGTTGCAGCTCCAGGGCGGCTGGGTCCACCCCGAGGGCGGTTGTGTCGATGGAGTCGATGACCAGCTCCTGGATGGCCACCGTGAGGACTCCGTCCTGCAGTTCGGTGGCTCGAGTGTTCACGCCACTGCTCCTGTAGCCCAGGTTGTCGTAGCGCGTGCTGACGGCGCGCAAGGTCTCGGCGTACAGAGCGGGGTCGAACTCGCCGGCGCGCTCCAGGCCCACGAACAGCGTGTCCAGCTCCGCGTCCGTGAACACGGTGTTGCCCTCGTAACGGACCTCGTCGATCTCGGCCGTTTCGTCGATGCGGTAGATGAGGCGCACGGGCACGGCGGCGGCGCTCTCGGCCAGGTCCGGCGCCGGTTCCGTCTCCAGCACCACGTCGACGTCGTAGGGCAGGCCGGCCTGCCGGTAGAGCTGCCGGATGGTGTTGAGGGACTCCTCGGCGCGGGCGGTGTTGAGGATACGGCCGGGCTCGAGCAGGTTGGTGGAGCGCAACGCTTCGGTGAGGTTGGCTTCTGGCACCACGCTCACGCCTTCGAACTCGATCTCGCCGATGCGAGGGTTCTCCCGCACCCGCACCACCAGCACGGGACCGCTGGCGCTCTCCTCGAAGGAGACCGTGACGCTCTCGAAGGTCCCGAGGCTGTAGACGCGGTTCCTCTCAGCCTCCAGGTCGATGTTCTCGACTGCGGTGCCGGGCCGCGAGATGATCAGGGTCCTCACGATGTCCGCGTAGTTGGTCGTGCCCTCTACGCGCACCTGCGCCAGCCGCCCCTCGACTTGCTGTGCCGAGGCGAGGAAGAACGTGGATAGGAGGAGCAGAACGACTAGTACGCGGATTCGCGGCATAGAGTGCAGTTTACCGAACCGTTGGTGAGAGTATTCTGTAGCTGCTACCCGGGCAACTGCAGGTATGATTCGCGGCATGAGCCAACAGTCAACCGCGACCCGCGCAGCGACCCTCGACCGTGCCGCCGCCGAAGTACGGCGCGTCACGGAGTTCGAACCGGAGGTCGCCATCGTCCTCGGCTCGGGCCTGGGGCCGTTGGCCGACGAGATCGCGGCTGAGGCCGTCATCGACTACCCCGACATCCCCGGCATGCCCCCCTCCAGCGCGCCCGGTCACGCCGGTCGCCTGGTGCTGGGCGAGCTGGCCGGCCGCCGCGTGGTGGCCATGCAGGGCAGGCTGCACCCGTACGAGGGTTACTCGCCCGCCGAGGTCGTCTTCCCTATCGAGCTCATGTACGAACTGGGGGCCCGGAGCCTCGTCGTCACCAACGCCTGCGGCGGCCTCGACCCCAACTTCCGCGCCGGCGAGCAGATGCTGCAGATCGACTTCATCAACTTCACCGGCCAGAACCCGCTGATAGGCCCCAACGACGACAGGTTCGAGCGCTTCGTGGTGACCTACGACGCTTACGACCCCGAGTACCTCGAGCTGGCCAGGCGCACGGCGCTGGAGGAGCGGATAACGCTGCGCGAGGGCATCTACCTGGCCATCAGCGGCCCCTCCTACGCCACTCGCGCGGAACTCCGCATGTTCCGCAGCATGGGCGCTGACGCGGTGGGCATGTCCACCGTGTTCGAGGTGCTCAAGGCCCGCCACATGGGCATGCGTGTGCTGGGCCTCTCCACCGTGACGGACATGGCCGTGGCCGACCTGGGTCACCACGCCACGGGCGACGAGGTGCTCGAGATGGCGGCCAAGGCGGGCGAGACGTTCCGGCGCCTGGTCCGCGCCGTCCTGCCCAAGCTCTAGCTCATGAGCCGCAGCCTCTCGCCTCTCGACATCCTGCACGCGGAGTTCTCACGCTCCGTCGGCGGCTACGACCGCAAGGAGGTACGGGCGTTCCTGGAGCGGCTCTCCACCGAAGTCGAAGCGGGCCTGCGTGAGATGCAGGCCCTGCGTCAGGAGCTGGACCGCGCCGAGGAGCGCATGACCGAGCTGAAGGCCGCCGAGGCGGAGCTGCAGAGAGCGGTGGTGGCGGCGGAGCGCATAGCCAGCGAGATGAAGGACGTGGCCCGGCGCGAGGCGGAGCTTCTGCTGCAGGACGCGGAGCGGCAGAAGGAGGCGCGGCTGCGCGAGAGCGAGGCGGCGTTGCGACAGGCGCAGGCGGAGCTGAGCCGTCTGGAGCATGAGCGTGCGCTGTTCAAGGAGCAGTTCCGCGGCCTGCTGACCGCCTACCTGAGGGGCCTGGACGCCAGCGAGAAGGCCGAGAGCGCTCTGCTGGACGACACGGTGCAGCCCTAGCGCCCTCCAGTACGAGGATATAGTGCGCTCAGCCCTGGCTACCGTGCCTCTTCAGGGCGGCTTCCAGGGCGGTGAAGGCCAGCGCGGCGCACTTGACGCGGGCGGGCAGCTTGGCCACGCCCCGCAGCGCGGCGAGCTCGCCCAACTGCTCGTGCGGCTCCTCGCCATGGAGCATCCCCTTGAACCGCTCGACCAGCGCCAGAGCGTCGCTGCTCGCGAGCCCCAAGGCGGCCTCCGTCAGCATGCTGGCCGAGGCCTGCGAGATGGCGCACCCCTCGCCCTCGAACGACACGGCGCTGATGGCACCGTCTTCCAACCGGAGGTAGAGGGTCACCTCGTCCCCGCAGCTCGGGTTCAGCCCCTCCTCCATCACGTCGTGAGGGTCCAGCACGCCGTAGTTGCGGGGGCGCTTGTAATGCTCCAGGATGGCCTCCTGGTAGAGCGAGTCGAGCAGGCTCACAGTGAACCGCCCAGCTGGGCGAAGCGCCGCTGCACCTCCGCCACGCCTTCCGCCAGCCGTTCCACCTCGGCTTCCGTGTTGTAGAGGTAGAAGCTAGCCCGGGCGCTGGCGCGCAGGTCGAGGTACTGCGCCAGCGGCTGCGCGCAGTGGTTGCCGGCTCGCACGGCGATGCCGAACTGGTCCAGGGCCGTCGCCAGGTCGTGCGGATGCACGCCCTCCACCGTGAAGGTCACGATGCCGCCCCTGTCCTCCCCTTCCGGTCCGTAGAGGGTCACGCCCTCCACCTCGCGCAGCGCCCCGATGGCCTGCTGCGTGAGCGCCTGCGAGTGCCGGTGCACGTTCTCCAGCCCCACCGCCTCCAGGTAATCCACGGCCGCGCCGAGGGCCACGGCCTCGGCGATGCTCGGCGTGCCGGCCTCGAAGCGCTTGGGCGGCACCGTGTAGGTGGTCTCCTCCAGCGTGACCCGGCGGATCATCTCGCCGCCCACCAGGAAGGGCGGCATCTCCTCCAACAGCTCGCGGCGCCCGTAGAGCGCGCCGATGCCGGTGGGCCCCAGCATCTTGTGGCCCGAGAAGGCGTAGAAGTCGGCGCCGAGGCTCTTCACGTCGACCGGCAGGTGCGGGGCGCCCTGGGCGCCGTCCACCAGCAGCAGGGCGCCGGCGCCGTGCGCCAGCTCCGCCATGCGGGCCACCGGGTTGATGGCCCCGAGCATGTTGCTCATGTGGAAGGTAGTCACCAGCTTGGTGCGCGGGCCGAGGGCAGCCTCGAACTCGGCCATGTCCACGCGCTGCTCGGGTGTGAGACCCACGAACCTGAGCACCACACCCAACTCGTCGCGCAGCCGCTGCCAGGGCAGCAGGTTGGCGTGGTGCTCCGCCACCGTGAGCACCACCTCGTCGCCAGCCTGCAGGTTGGCGCGGCCCCAGCTGGCGGCCACCAGGTTGAGCGCCTCGGTGGTGTTGCGGGTGAAGACGATCTCGCCCACGTCGGCGCCTACGAAGGCGGCCACCTTGCGGTGCGCTTCCTCGTACGCCTCCGTGGCTTCGGTTGCCAGGGTATGGGCGCCGCGGTGCACGTTGGCGTGGTGGTTGTAGTAGTAATCCGTCAGCGCCTCCACCACCTGCCGGGGCTTCTGGGAGGAGGCGGCGCTGTCCAGGAACGCGAGCGGGTGCCCGTTGATGGTGCGCTCCAGGATGGGGAAGTCACTGCGGATGGACGCCACATCGAGGATGGCGTCGGCGGTAGCGTTATCTGCACTCATCTGGCCGGAGTTTAGCACCGAGCCCGGAGCCAGCCCCGCGCCGCATGTGGCGGTAGACTCGGAGGCGTGCAGCTGCTGTCGCTCTCCCAGCTGAACGTGCGCAACCTGCAGACCTCCAGGCTGGAGTTCCCTGCCGGTATCAACGCCGTCGTGGGCCGTAACGCCGCCGGCAAGAGCAACCTGCTGGAGGCGGCCTACCTGGCGTGCACGGGCGAGCTGGCCGGCGCCAAGACGGTGGAGCTGGTGCGGCTGGGCGAGGAGCAGGGCTACGTGGCCGCCGAGGTGGAGCACGACGAGGGCGTCTCGCAGATCGAGGTCGGCCTGGCGCCCGGTCGCAAGCACATCCGCGTCGACAAGCAGGCGGCGCGCGCCTCGGACGTGGCGCGCCTGGTGACCGCCGTGCTGCTCACCCCGGAGGACGCGGACCTGGTGCACGGCTCGCCCAGCGGGCGGCGCGGCTACCTGGACGGCCTCCTGGCGCGCCTCTCGCCCCGGTACGGCGCCCTCCTGCGGGAGTTCCACCGGGTGGTGGAGCAGCGCAACGCCCTGCTGCGCTTAGCCCCCTTCGATCCCACCCTGGAGGTGTGGAGCGAGCGCTTCCTCACCCTGGGAACGGAGATCGAGGACCTGAAGGGGCGGGCCGTGACACGCCTGGCGCCACTGGCGGCGGAGGTCTACGCCGAGATTGGCGGCCCGTCGGCCCCGCGCTTGGGGGTGTCGCTGCTACGGAGTCACCCCCACGGGACGCTGGCGGAGGCGCTGGCGGCCTCCGCCGAGGACGAGCTGGCCCGCCGTGTGACCGTGGTCGGGCCGCACCGCGACGATCTGGGCATCACCCTGGCCGGTCACAGCGTGCAGTCTTACGGCTCGCGCGGCGAGGCGCGCACCGCTGCGCTGGCGCTGCGCGTGGCCGAGTACCGCCTGTTGAGCGAGAAGCACCGGGAACCGCCCGTGCTGCTGATGGACGACTTCACAGCCGAGCTGGACGAGAGCCGCCGCGCCTACCTGCTGCGCCTGGCCGCCTCCACCCCGCAGGTGTTGGTCACGGGCACGGAGCCGCCGCCGCGCTTCGATAGGCTACTCACCGTGGAAGCGGGCGTCTTCTCGGAGGGTGTGGTCACGCATGGCTGAGCGCCACGTGTCGGAGTTCTTCGCCGAGGTCTTCCGCCGGGCCGGCATGAAGCGCAGCATGAAGCGTGCGGAGGCCGTGCTGCTGTGGCCCAGGGTGGTGGGCGCGGACGTGGCGCGCTTCAGCACCGCGCGCGCCCTGCAGGGCGGCATCCTCTACGTGGACGTGAGCGACTCCGAGACGGCCATGCACCTGAGCATGCAGCGCAGCCGCTTCCTGGGCGAGTACCGCACCACGTACGGCGTGAAGGACGTGCGCGAGATCCGCTTCCAGGTGGGGCGGGTCAGGCCCACGGAGCGGGACCCGGCCACTGACGGGCCGCCGCCACCCGACCTGGAGCACGTGGACCCGCAGGACCTGGCACGCATCGCACGCGAATTGGACGCCCTGGAGCTACCCGACGAGGTAGCGCAGGTGACGCTGCAGGCGGGACGCCGCTTCCTGGCGCTGCAAGCCGCTCGCCGGGAGGCGGGCTGGGTGCCCTGCCCCACCTGCGGTGCGCTGCACGACGGCAGGGTGAGGTCCCTCACGCCGCGCGAGGAAGCCTTGGCGGAGGCGGGGCGCCGCGAGGAGGCCGTGGAACTGGCGAGGGAACTCTGCGCCGCTTGCGCCCGCTACTCCCAGGAGGGCCGAGTCCGGAGCGCAGCCCTGCGGCTCAAGCTGGACCCCACCGCGGAGACGCCCCAGCTGGGCGAGGACGAGCGCGCCGTGGCGCGCCACCTGGCCGCCCGCCACCTGGACGAGGACCTCCGCGAGCTCATGCCCGTGGCCGCGCTGCAGCCCGCCGTGCTGCCACAGCTGGACAAGGCCGCCCGCTGCCGGGTGGCGCTGGCCGAAGGCGGGGCGCCAGCCGACGTGACCCAGGAGGCCCTGGAGCGTTTCGATCCGCGCATCACTCAACTGCTAAGGAAGTACGAGCCTTGACGCCCGCCCGGATCCTCGGCATGCCTTCGAGGGACGCGGCCGGTGCGGATCCCATTGGAGTTGACCATGCCTGAACCTGTCGTCCTCGTCATCCTGGATGGTTTCGGTCTGGCCCCTGCCGGACCGGGTAACGCCGTCGAGAAGGCGCGCACCCCCGTCTTCGACCAACTGTGGCGCGCACGGCCGCGCACGCAGTTGGCGGCCTCGGGTCTCGAGGTGGGCCTGCCGGCCGGGCAGATGGGCAACAGCGAGGTGGGGCACATGAACCTGGGCGCCGGCCGCGTGGTGCGCCAGAGCCTCACCTACATCCAGGCCTGCATAGACGACGGTTCGTTCTTCGAGGCGCCGGAGCTGCAGCGGCTCTACCGCTCGGTGGCCGAGGGCGGCACCCTCCACCTGCTGGGCCTGGTCAGCGGTGGCGGCGTGCACTCGGACCTGGATCACCTGCTGGCCCTGCTGGAGATGGCCGAGCGCGAGGGCGTGAAGCGCGTGCGGGTGCACGCCTTCACGGACGGCCGCGACGCCCCACCGGATAGCGGCGCCGGTTTCGTGGCGCTGGTGGAGTCGCGGCTAGCCGCGCTGCGCGACCATGGCACCGACGCCCGGATGGCTTCGGTCTCCGGTCGCTACTACGCCATGGACCGCGACCTGCGCTGGGAACGCACCAAGCGGGCGCACGACGCGGTGGTGTGCGGCGCCTCCGAGCAGCGCGCCACCAGCTCGGCGGCGGCTGTGGCCGAGGCGTACGCGCGTGGCGAGACGGACGAGTTCATCCTCCCCACCGTGATCGTGGAGCAAGGCACGGGTGAACCCGTGGGCACCGTGCAGGACGGCGACGCGGTGTTCTTCTTCAACTTCCGGGCGGACCGGGCGCGGCAGCTGACGTACGCCCTGCTGGGCGACCCGGGCTGGGACGGCTTCGTGCGCTGCGCCGCGCCCCAGATCTCGTTCGCTTCGATGATGGAGTACGACCGGGAGCTGCCGGCGCCCTACGCCTTCGCGCTGCCGGAGATCGACGAGACGCTGCCGCAGGTCCTGGCCGAGTCGGGCCTGAAGCAGTTCCACGCGGCTGAGACGGAGAAGTACGCCCACGTGACGTACTTCTTCAACGCGCAGCGCGAGGTGGCTTACGAGGGCGAGACGCGGCTGCTGGTGCCCTCACCCAAGGTGCCGACCTACGACCTGCAGCCGGAGATGAGCTCGGTGGATCTGACCGACAAGACGGTGGAGCGCATCCTGGAACACGACGACGCGTTCGTGCTGATCAACTACGCCAACCCCGACATGGTGGGTCACACCGGCGTGCTGCAAGCCGCCATCCAGGCGTGCGAAGCGGTGGACCGGGGGCTGGGCCGCCTGGTGGGCGCCACCCTCTCGCGCGGCGGCGCGCTGCTGGTGATAGCCGATCACGGCAACGCCGAGCAGATGCAGGAGGCGGACGGCAGCCCGCACACGGCGCACACCACCAACCCGGTGCCGTGCGTGCTGGTGTCCGATGCGCCGCAGCTGCAGGGCGTGACGCTGCGTGATGGCGGCGCCTTGGCCGACGTGGCGCCCACCGTGCTCGACCTGTTGGGCGTGAAGCAGCCGGCGAGCATGACGGGGCGCTCGCTCCTGGTGCGGCCCTGAGCCTCGTACCCGCCCGAGCGCTTCAGGGCCGCGCCGGCCGATCAGCCGTGATTGCTTCCGGGCGTTGCTCAGTTGTCAGCGCGGAGGGGTAACAGAGGCACGAGCATCTCCTCCTGCTCCAGCGAGCCGTGCATACCTGAGAGGCGCGCCTGCTCCGGGTTGGCCCAGAGGGTGGCGTTGCCCTTGGCGAGGAGCACGACGTCGCCCACGCGCCTGTGCGCCTCCGGGTGGAGCCTTGCAGGGTCGCCGTAGAGGCCGGCCGCCAGGGCGTCCGAACCGCCCATGACCACGAAGGCGTCTCCCAGCGCGCGCTCGGCGGCCGCCCGCAGCTCCGCGGCGGCGCCGGCTGCGGCGTAGAGGAACACGTGCCGCGGTTCACCCGCCTCCCGCGTGCCCATCAGGCGCCGCAGTTCGGGCAGATCGTCCAGGTAGCGTTGCTCCGCCCGCGGGGTGGAGATGTGGCCGTGGTCCGCCGTGACCAGCACCACCGTGCCGTCGCGGGCTGGAGCGGATAAGCCGTCCATCATGCGCCTCAGCTGCGGCACGAAGGCGCCGAAGAGGCGCTCCACGCTGGGGCTCCCTTCCCCGTCCCGGTGCATGATCGAGTCGAAGTCGGGCATGTAGGCGTAGGTGAAGGCCTTCTCGCCCGCCGTGCGCTCCAGGTGGGCCCCCAGCAGCGTGAGCATGTCGACCCAGTCCACGTAGCCGTGCAGCTGGGAGCCCTCGAACTGCAGCCGCGAGAGCGGGTTGCGGTAGATGCTGGCCGGGGCGAAGCTATGCCCCCTTACGCCCGCTCGCGCCAGCAGCTGGTAGAGGGAGGGCGCCCCGCGCATGCCCTCGGGCGTCACGCCCCAGCGCTCCAGGTCACCGATGTGGGCGCCCCGGTCGTAGGCGGGCTGGAAGAGGAGCATGTTGGCCACCAGCCCCAGGCTGGGCAGGCGCTGGGTGAAGCCCAGGATGCCGAGGGCGCCCGGTGCGCTGCCGTCGGTCTGTATGACGGTGGTGGCGGCGGTGGTGGTGGAGGGGCTGACGGAGGTGATGGGCGGAGGCAGTTCGCCGTCCTGCAGGCCGCCGTAGCGTTCGACCAACTCCATGAAGCCGGGGTCTGTGTCAGCCACGAGCTGGCGCAGCTTCAGGTAGCCGAGGCCGTCCACCAGGAGGATCACCACGTGGCGCGCGGTGCCGAGCTCGGCGGCCAGCGGTAGCGGCTCGGAGCGCCACTCGGCTGGGGCGCCGAGCAGGCGGCCCACCGTGGGGGGAAGGTTGATGAGTGACCCGGCCTCGTACCGGGGCCAGACGAAGCTCTCCGGAAGCTGCTGTCCTGATGGTTCGGGCGGCTCTCGCAACTCTGCTCCACCTTCCCTGCGCAACTGATCCCCGGGTGGTTCCGCGGCCGATCGGCTACCCAACGCTACACCAGGAGGGCGCATAACCAGGAGGGCACAAAGATAAGGCGGGGGCACCCGCTGTGGGTGCCCCCGCCTGGAAGGTTGCGGCCTTGCCGGCCGTGGCTCTCTAGCCTTGGCTCAGAAGTCCATGCCGCCCATGTCGCCGCCGGGCATGGCGGGAGCGGGGGCTTCCTTCTCGGGGTGGTCGTGGATGACCACTTCGGTGGTGAGCATGAGGCCACCGATGGAGGCCGCGTTCTGCAGCGCGGTGCGGGTGACCTTGGCGGGGTCCACGATGCCGGCCGCGAACATATCTTCCACGTAGCTGTCCGTGGCGGCGTCGTAGCCGTACTTGCCGTCGGCCTTGCCCAGGATGGTGTTGACCACCACGCTGCCTTCGGCGCCGGCGTTGGCGGCGATCTGGCGGGCAGGCTCCTCGAGAGCGCGGATCAGGATGTTGGCGCCGGTGCGCTCGTCGTCCTGCAGCCCCTCGGCGACCTTCTTCACCGCGTCGATGGCGTGGATGAGGGTCACGCCACCGCCGGCGACGATGCCTTCCTCCACGGCCGAGCGGGCGGTGGAGAGGGCGTCCTCGAAGCGGTGCTTCTTCTCCTTGAGCTCGGTCTCGGTGGCGGCACCCACGCGGATGACGGCCACGCCGCCGGCCAGCTTGGCCAGGCGCTCCTGGAGCTTCTCGCGGGCGTAGTCGGAGTCGGTGTTCTCCAGCTCGCCGCGGATGCCCTTGATGCGGGCCTCGATGGCTTCGGTGGAGCCGGCGCCTTCGATGATGGTGGTCTCGTCCTTGTTGCTGCGGACGCGCTTGGCACGGCCGAGCTGGTCGATGCGGACGTTCTCGAGCTTGTGGCCCAGGTCCTCGCTGATGACCTCGGCGCCGGTCACGGCGGCGATGTCGCGCAGCATCTCCTTGCGGCGGTCACCGAAGCCCGGAGCCTTGACGGCGGACACGTTCAGGGTGCCGCGCAGGCGGTTGACCACGAGGGTGGCCAGGGCTTCGCCTTCGATGTCCTCGGCGATGATGAGCAGCGGCTTGCCGGTCTGCATGACCTGCTCGAGGACGGGGATGAGGTCCTTGAGGGCGCTGATCTTCTTCTCGTGGATGAGGATGTAGGCGTCCTCCAGCACCGCTTCCATGGCGTCGGAGTCGGTGACGAAGTAGGCGCTCAGGTAGCCCTTGTCGAACTGCATGCCTTCCACGACGTCGAGTTCGGTCTCGAGGGTCTTGGACTCCTCCACCGTGATGACGCCGTCGCGGCCGACCTTGTCCATGGCCTCGGAGATGAGGTTGCCCACCTCGGCATCGTTGGCGGAGATGGCGGCCACTTCGGCCACGGCCTTGCTGTCCTCCACCGGCTTGGCCATGGAGGCCACGCTCTTGATGGCGGCCTCTACGGCCTTGTCGATGCCGCGCTTGAGGGCCAGCGGGCTGGCGCCGGCGGCAACGTTGCGCAGGCCCTCGCGCACGATGGCCTGGCCCAGCACGGTGGCGGTGGTGGTGCCGTCACCGGTGATCTCGTTGGTCTTGCTGGCGATCTCGATGAGGAGCTTGGCGCCGATGTTCTCGAGCGGATCCTTGAGCTCGATGTCCTTGGCGACGGTGACGCCGTCCTTGGTGATGGTCGGCCCGCCGAACTTCTTCTCGAGGACCACGTTGCGGCCCTTGGGGCCCAGCGTGACCTTTACGGCGTTGGCGACGGAGTTCACGCCGCGCTCTAGCGCCCGGCGCGCTTCTTCCTTGAAGATCAAGTCTTTTGCCATGTTCTCTCCGGTTCTCTTATCTGGTCTAGCGGTTCAGGTTGACTGGTTACTCGAGGATGGCGTGGATGTCGCGCTGGCTCAGGATCATGAGTTCCTGGCCACCCAGCTCCACCTCAGTGCCGCCGTACTTGGCGAAGAGTACGGTGTCGCCGACGTTGACTTCGATGGGCTCGCGGTTGCCGTTGTCGAGCAGCTTGCCGCTACCGACGGCGATGACCTTGCCGCGCTGGCTCTTCTCCTTGGCGGTGTCGGGCAGCACGAGGCCGCTGGCGGTGGTCTGCGGCTCCTCGATGACTTCCACCACGACCTTGTCGCCTAGTGGCCTGAGGCTCTGCTTGGTTTCTGCCATGAAATCCTCCGTGAACTGTGATCTGGGCTTGCTTAGCAGTCTCGCCTCGCGAGTGCTAACACGCCTCACATGTTAACTAGCCCTTCACGGGCCTGTCAAGCGTAGGTAAATCAAGGAGCTTTAGTCTGAGAGACTCAACTAGTCTGATTCCACCGAGTCGACCTTGCCGCCTTCCGGCGGTGGGCTCTCGGCCCCCCCGAACGTCTCTCAGCCGCGCCTGAGCCCCAGGATGAAGCCAGGGACGAAGGCGGCAGCGAAGGGGATGTTGTACGTGAGGAGCGCGAGGAGCCCCTGCCAGGTGCGCTCCAGCGAGTCGGCCTGCAGCAGGGGATCGACCCGCTCCTGCACCATGAACCAGTTGACGCTCACGAAGCCGCTCCACGCCAGCAACTGGATGACGATGAAGAGCAGGCCCAGAGCCAGGGCCACGAACTTGCCCACCTTCTTGACCGCGTAGCCCGCCACGAAACCCGCGACGGCGCCGAACGCGATCTGCTCGACCCAGGGAAGCACGGAACGGAGTTCGGGCCAGTCCACCGGCAAGAGCGTAGCACGCAGGAGTTCTCATTACGCTCTCCTGCCCTGAGGTAAGATTGCAAACGTGACCGAAGCTCGCAGGGTCCGCCTATCCAAGGAAGTGCGCGACGCTCTGGACAAGGGCGCCGCCGTGGTCGCCCTGGAATCGACCATCGTCACCCACGGCCTGCCGAGGCCCCGCAACCTGGAGCTCGCGCAGCGACTCGAGAGCGTGGTGCGCGAGGAGGGCGGCGTGCCCGCCACCGTGGGCGTGGTGGGCGGCGACCTGGTGGTGGGCCTCTCGGCCGAGGAACTGGAACGTCTGGCCTCGGGCACAGCCGACAAAGCCTCCGTCTGGAACCTGGGCGCTCTGCTGGCCAAGGGCACCGACGCGGGCACCACCGTGGCCACCACTTTGCTCGCCGCCCATACGGCCGGCATCTCCGTATTCGCCACCGGCGGCATCGGCGGCGTGCATGACGCCCGCTTCGACGAGTCCGCCGATCTGCCAGCCCTGGCGCGGTACTCCGTTCTGACGGTATGCGCCGGCCCCAAGAGCATCCTGGACGCCGCGGCCACGGTCGAGCGCCTGGAGACGCTGGGCGTCGCGCTGGTCGGCTACCGTAGCGACAAGCTGGCCGGCTTCCTGGTGGAGAGCACGGACATCGACCTGCCGGTCAGGGTCGAGAGCCCGAAAGAAGCGGCCGCGGTGCTGGCCGCCAACCGCGACCTGGGCCTGCAGCAGGGGGTACTGCTCAGCAACCCCGTCAGCCAGGGCCTGAGCCAGAGCGAGTTCGACGAGCTCCTCGCCCGCGCCAACGAGCTGGCCACGGAGGCCGGCGTACGCGGCCGCGACGCCACGCCGTTCATGCTGTCCTCCCTGGCGGAGCTGTCCGAAGGGCGCACGGTGGAGGTCAACCTCAGACTGGTCGAAGAGAACACGCGTCTAGCCACAGGGGTGGCCCGGGCCATCGCGGCGATGGGCGGCCCCACCCGCCGGCGAGCATGAGCGACGGTCGCCTAACCGACACGGGAGTGCAGGGCGCCAGCGGCGGCTCCGAGCTCGGGCGCCTGCTCAGGGAAGCCCGGGTGGAGCACGGACTCGAGCTGTCCGACATCGCCGAGCGCACGCACGTCAGGCAGGATTACCTGCGCGCGCTGGAGGAGGGCCGCTACGCGGACCTGCCGGAGGACGTCTACAGCCGCAACTTCGTGAGGCTTTACGCCCAGACGGTGGGGGTGCCTACCTCGCAGGCGCTCGACATCTACCAGTCGGAGCGCCAGCGCGCCGGCGGCCTCTCCACCATCGAGGAGCGCCTGGAGAAGGAGCGTCGCGGCGAGCCGCCGCCTCCGCCCTCCCGCCGCCGCCTGGACGCACCCCGCGGACCTCGCGTGGGTCCCGCGGTGCTCACCTTGGTGCTCGTCTTCGGCTTGGTAGGCCTGGCGGTCTGGGGCTACAACAGTCTATTCTTCCGCGGCTCCAGCACGCCCAACACCCTGGAGAGCGGCTCCTCCGGTCAGCTCCTGCCCGCCCCCGAGACGAACACGCCCGCCGACGCGCCGGCGGAGTCCACCACGCCGACCTCCCCCATCGGCGTAGCACCCAGCGCCAGCGCGGGCACGGTGCTCATAGACGTGATCAGCAACCCGCCGGGCGCACGCGTCAGCATCGACGGCTTCCAGCTGCCGGGGGTCACTCCAATCAGCTCCGCGCCGGTTACCGCGCGCAGCGGGAGGGTCATGCGGGTGGTGCTCGAGGGCTACGAACCGTGGCAGGAGACGCTCGACCTAAGCGAACCCCGCGCGGTCGAAGTGAACCTCACGCAGTCCACCACCGTGGGCGAAGAGAGGCCCGAAACGCCTGCCGTGGGGCAGGGACAGCTGGCGCTGAACGTCACCGCGCCCAGCTGGCTCGAGGTCTACCAGGGCACCGCCCGCAACCAGGGCGAGCGCCTGGTGTACACCACCGCCCAACCCGGCGCCACCTACACCTTCGACCTGCCGGTCTACGTCTACGTTGGCAACGCGGCGGGCGTGGAGGTAACGGTGGGCGACGCGCCCGCCTTCGTGATGGGCTCCTCCGGCGCCATAGTGGGGCGCGCCTTCGAGTGATCCGCCGGACCACGGCCCTGGCGCTGTCCCTGCTACTGGCCGCAGCGCTTGCCAGCGCCACCGCGCAGTCGTACGAGTGGCGCGACGTGGTGCAGGAGGTGCAGATCCGCTCGGACGGCAGCGTCATCGTGAACGACACGCGCACGCTCTGGACGGACGAGGACTTCGGCGAAGCCTTCATCTGCGTGCGCTTGGCAGGCGATCAGAGCATCACCATGCTGGAAGGTTCGGGCGCCCTGGGTAGCGGCCCAGCCGCCAGGGCGTTCACGCAGCCGTGCGCCCTCGGCACCGAGCTGGTGGTCCGGAACGACAGGCGCATCTCAGAGAGGCGGGTGCGTTTCGTCTACCGCCTCGAAGGCGCCATCGACTACTACAGCGACGTGGTGCAGTGGTACTGGAAGATACTGGAGGACGATCACCCGGTGGTGCGCGGCTACCACCTGACGGTCGACATCCCCGGCCCCATGGCCGAGCCGTACGACGCCTACGTGCACCGCTTCGGCAACCTCGAGGAGCCCAGGGTGGAACTCAGCCAGGACAGGAGTTCTCTCACGGTGCAGTTCGACCGTATCCCCGGCGACGACGCGGTGGAGATCCGCTACCTCATGGACCCTGCCCTCTTCGAGCGGCGCGGCACGCAGCCCGGCTTCGAGAATCTGCTGCTGGACGAAGCCGAGGTCCAGGGCCTGGAGACCAGCCTCATGAACCGGCGCCGACCCGAATGGGCGCTGCTGCCACTGGCGCTTCTGGGCCTCGTGGGGGTAGGCATCACCCGCCAGTACCGCCGTGTGGGCCGCGAGCCGGACGTGCAGGTCATGAAGTACCCGTTCGAACCGCCTGCCGACCTGCCGCCCGCTGCGGTCGCTCACTTCCAGGATCAGTCGTTCAACGCGGGCCGCACCGGCCCCGCCTTCCACGCCACCATCATGGACCTCATGCGCCGCGGCTACGGTGAGTTCCAGCCGCGACGCCGCAACAAGGTCGACATCAAACTGGACATGAGCGAACCGACCGCACAGCTGCTGCCCTTCGAACTCGACGTGCTGCGCTACCTGCAGCGCGCCGCCTCGGCCGACGGGCTGGTGACCCATGAACGGCTCAAGTCGTACTCCCAGTCGAACGCCTCGAGCTTCATGGCGCCTTGGGGCCGCAAGGTGCGGAAGTGGCTGGAGCGACAGCGGGGCGGCGAACTCACCACCGCCGAGAGCCGCGGGGTGGCCCGGCGCTGGGCCGGTTACGCCTTCCTCGCCGCCCTGGTCCCAGCCGCGGGCGCCTTCTTCCTGGAGAAGGACGCCATGGTCATGATGATCGTCGGCGCGGGCGCACTGATGGTGTGCGCACTGGTGGCTCTCGTCTCGCTGCCCTCCTGGCGACCCGAGATCGCCCAGGAGGTGGCCGAGTGGAACGGCTTCAAGCGCACCCTCACCGACTACACGCGCATGAAGGACGCCCCGCTCGATTTCTTCAAGCTGTGGGACGTCTACTACGCCTACGCGGCGGCCCTGGGGGTGGCCGAGAAGTACCTCCGCACCCTGGAGAGAGCCGCCCCTGTGGCCGGAGTGGACGAGTCCACCATGGTGCGCTCCGCCACCTGGCTGGGCGCCAGCAACGCTGCGAGCCTCAACTCGTTCTCGAGCCTGTCGCGCTCCATCACCTCGCTCAGCAGCTCGCTGAGCGCCGCCTCCGGTTCGGCCTCCTCGGGCGGCTCGTCGGCGGGCGGAGGCGGCGGGGGCGGCGGCGGTAGTTCGGGCGGACGCTAAGATCGCCCCCGATGCCGGCTCGGTCGACTGCGGTGCGCCCGCCAGACGAGGCGCGAGATGCGGCACCTCAGTCCGGTACGCGGTTGGAGCCGATGACCTCCCGGTAGAAGTCGTACGAGGCCTTGGGTGTGCGCTGCATGGTGCGCCGGTCCAGGTGCACGAGCCCGAACCGCTTACCGAAGCCTTCCGCCCACTCGAAGTTGTCCACCAGCGTCCACACGAAGTAGCCACGCACGTCGCAGCCCGCCGCCAGAGCGCCTTGTAGGGCGGCCAGGTAACGCCTCAGGTAGTCCACCCGTAGCGGGTCCGCCACGCGTCCGCCCTCCGGGGCGGGGTCGTCGAAGGCGGCACCGTTCTCCGTCACCACCACGGGCGGGTTGCCGTAACGCTCCTTCACCTCCAGCAGTTGCCGCGTGAAGGCCTGCGGCGCCACGCTCCAGCCCATGGCCGTGGTCTCGTCGCCCGGGGCGGCACCCACCACCTCCAGACCGATGGGCCCTTCGCCCGCCGCCACGCGCTGGACCGTGTAGTGGTTCACGCCCAGGAAGTCGATGGGTTGCTGCAGCGTCTCCAGGTCTCCGTCGCGCAGCCACGCCTCGACCAAGGGCGCCAGCAGCTGCGGGTACTGGCCCAGGAGCAGGGGATCGAGGCTGGCACGGTTGTAGGCCTCGTCCGCCAACCCGGCGGCCGCCTGATCGTCCTCGCGATCCGTGGCAGGCTCGATCGGTTGGAGGTTGACCACCGTGCCCAGCTGCCACGAGCCCAGTTCGCGCAGCCGCAGCAGCCCCTCGCCCACCGCCAGGTTCTGATGATGCACCGCAGCCAGGTAGTTGGAGATGCCCGTGAGGCCCGGCGCGTGCATGCCGGCCAGGTGGCCCAGCAGCGCGTGCACGTTGGGTTCGTTCAGCAGCATGAACGTGGGCACGCGGTCGCCGTACCGCTCCGCCACCATCTGCGCGTAGTCGGCGAACCAGAAAGCGGTGTCGCGGTTGGTCCAGCCGCCCAGGTCCTGCAGCGCCTGCGGCAGGTCCCAGTGGTAGAAGCAGAGCCACGGCTCGATGCCCTCAGCCGCCAGTCTGTCGATCAGGCGGTCGTAGAAGTCCAGGCCGGCCGGAGCGGGTCTCCCCCGGCCGCTCGGCAGCAACCTGGGCCACGACACGGAGAAGCGGTAAGCGTGCGCTCCCAGGCCCGCCAGTAGCTCCACGTCCTCCGCGTACCGCTCGAGATGATCGGTGGCCACGTCGCCCGTACTGCCGTCCGCGATGGCGCCCGGCCGGTGCGCGAAGCGGTCCCAGATGGACTCGCCCTTGCCACCGGCGCTGTGCGCCCCCTCGATCTGGTAGGCGGAGGTCGATACACCCCACACGAAATCGTTCGGGAAGTCGGTCATCTAGCCTCTCCGATTGTCCCTGGCGCGGCGCCAGGAACAGCTTCCGCTACGCCAGCGGGTTCGGGCAACAATCTACCGTGCGGTCCGCGCGGGCGGCGTGAGCACCGCGGGCCGCCGCGCTTTGACGACGGGGTACCCGGCGGGCGAAGCTAGGGCGAGCATGAACGATCCCCTCAGCCGTGCCACCCCGCTTCCCACCACCGCTCCACCCACCGTGGCGGCCTCGGGCGCCGGCCGCACCGCTAGCATAGGCGCCCTCCTCGTGGCCCTAGGCGTCGCACTGGGCGCGTTCGGGGCCCACAGCCTTACCGAACTGGTCACTCCCGCGCGTCTGGACACCTTCCAGACAGGGGTGCGCTACCAGATCTACTCGGGTCTCGGCCTTCTACTGCTCGGTCTCCTCGGCATGCTGGGCCGCGGGACGCCCCGCGCGGCGCAGATCGTGCTGGTGGGAACCGTGATCTTCTGCGGCAGTCTCTACCTGCTGGTGGCGGGCGCGCCCGGCTTCTTCGGCGCCGTGGCCCCCGTCGGCGGCGCCCTCATGATCGGCGGCTGGCTGCTGGCGGCCTGGCGACTGTGGCGCAGCTGACCCCTATCGAGCTAACGTCGACCGGGCCGGCTTCCGCCTGCCCCGCCGGGTGGGCTAACCCGTGAGACCTGCCACCGCCACGGCCGACGCCGCGACCAGGCGCACCACCCCCTCGCCGCAGCGCGTATGGCTGGTCCTGGGAGTCGCGCTACTGGCCGTGAGCCTGGCCGCCATCTACATCCGCCTGGCCGACGCTCCCGGTCTGGTCGTGGCCCTCTACCGCATGGGCATAGCGGCGCTGGTCATGCTGCCGGTCACCCTGCGGGGCCTCAGGCGCACGCCCCTCACGGGCGGCACCGTCTGGCTCACGGTGGCAGCGGGCGCGCTGCTGGCGTTGCACTTCGCCGCCTGGATCTCGTCGCTATCCTTCACCACGGTGGCCGCCAGCGTGTCGTTGGCGTCCACCTCGCCACTCTGGATGGCGCTGATGGCGTGGATGTTCCTCGGCGCCGCACCCACGCTGGGCGTGCTGTTCGGGGTGCTGCTGGCCGTGGCCGGTGCGGCCACCATCGGCTTCGGTGACCTGGCGGGCGGCTCGGAGCCGCTCCTGGGGGACGCCCTGGCGCTCCTGGGCGCTATCGCCGGGGCCGGTTACATCCTCCTGGGCCGCACGGTCCAGCGCCGTGGAGTCGGCCTGGACGCCTACGCCGGCACCGCCTACGCGGTGGCGGCCCTACTGCTCCTGCCCCTACCCGCCCTGTTCGGCCAGGATTACCTGGGCTACCCGCTCGCCACCTACGCCTGGGTCGCGCTCCTGGCCCTCATGCCGCAGCTGATAGGCCACACGGGCATCAACTACGCCGCCAAGCATCTGGACCCGACCGTAGTGGCCACCACGCTGCTGCTGGAGCCGCTAGGTTCCGGCCTACTGGCCCTGCTCGTCTTCGGGGAGGTGCCGTCGTTACTCACGCTGGTGGGCGCGGTGATACTGCTGACGGGCGTGCTCATCACCCTCAGGTCCTCGCGCGACGCAGGCGGCCGCGGGTCGAGACGAGACCCTGACGGCGCCAGCCTCTCGCCGGACCCCGTGGACCCCGCGGATGCGTCCAGCACGAACGCGCCGCGCGCAGCGCCTTGAACGTGGCGCTGATAGCGAGTCAGAACGTAGCCCGACTCCGTGCAAAAATGCACTAATTCTGCTATCATCAAACGCGTGCATGTGTATGGCGGAGCCCCCATTAAGCCCACCAGAACACAAGCGGTGATCCCCACAACAGCGAACTCGACCAGCAGCTGAGGCATGCACCTGTGCTGCGCCACCGCCAGGGCGCCTCGGATTGAAGGGAGCGTACAGCATTGAAGGACTCAGGTAAGACATTCAAATCGGGCGACCGGGTGGTTCTACCACCATACGGCGTGGGCCTCGTCGCAGGTACGACGATGCGCACAGTCGGCGGCACCGACCAGCAGTACTACCAGGTGGATTTCCCCAACGGGACCTCGCGCGCCTACGTGCCTGTCAGCGCTCCGCAGGGCACCGGCCTGCGTCCCGCGCTCACCAAGGAGGAAGTGCAGAGCGTCCTGGAGCGCCTGCAGAACGGTCGCATCACGCTCCCCAAGCAGTGGGCCGCCCGTCACCGTAAGGTCACGGACCTGCTCACCACCGGCGACCCCTACCAGATCGCAACGCTGGCGTCCGAGCTGCGTCGCTGGGACCTCGAACGGGGCCTCCCCGACCTCGACCGCCAAGCCTACCGCCGCGCCATCCGCCTGCTGGCCGGCGAGATCAGCGCCGTTCTCGACGTCACCGAGCAGGAAGCCCGCGAACTGATGGACGTGGGCGAGGAAGACGGCCTGAACTAACCGGCCCCTCCGGGCCTTCCGGCCGCCCCCGGACGAGCGCGCAACCAGCGGAGCGCGATCGCGTACGCCGCGTAATCGTCTATGGGCACCGCCGGCGACCGCATACCCATAGGAACGAGCCGCGCCCACCAGCGCGGCTCGTTCTTCTGGTAGTAGAGCGTCCTGGCCTCGAGACTGGTGCCCTCCTCGGGCACCAACTGCGGCTCCAGTCCCAGGCCGGAGAGGCGCGCCATCAGTTCGGCGCTGCCCGTACCGTCGCCTACCAGCACGGTGACCCCTGCGGGCAGTTGGAGAGCCGTCAGCAGCGTTGCCAGCTCGGTGGGCTCGATGACCCGGCCCTCCAGCAACTCCCCCGCCTCGGACACCACGGCCACGCCCAGGTTCCTACCGGGATCGAACGAAACGATCATCTAACGCAGACGTTACCAGTTGCCGTGAGCGTGAACCCCGCCAGGCACGAGTAAGGAGCGCGCGGATCCCGTTACGGGATCCGCGCCCTCGGTCGTGACGTCAGGGCGGCTGGGGCCGCCCGGGGGTTCGGGTCAGCTGGGAGCGTCGCCGGCCTGCACCTGGTCCTGCGCCGGGCGCGGGGTGCCCACCGTGTCGGGCAGGCGTGCCGGAGCTTCCTTGAGCTTCTCCAGCGAACGGTCGTCGGCCACGCGCGTGTTGCGGATGGCGGCCAGACCGGTGCCGGCGGGCACGAGGCGGCCCAGGATGACGTTCTCCTTCATCCCGACCAGGTCGTCGGACTTGCCGGCCAGGGCGGCCTCGGTGAGCACGTGGGTGGTGTGCTGGAAGGAGGCGGCCGACAGCCAGCTCTTGGTGGAGAGGGACGCCTTGGTGATGCCGAGAAGCAGGGGCTTCCAGCTGGCGGGCGTCTTGTCCTCGTTCAGGAGGCGCTCGTTGACCTCTTCGACGTCGAAGCGGTCCACCGTCTGCCCCTCGAGATAGGGGCTGTCGCCCGACTCGAGGATCTCCACGTACTTGAGCATCTGACGCACGATCACTTCGATGTGCTTGTCGTGCACGCTCACGCCCTGACCGCGGTACACGTTCTGGATCTCGTCGACCAGGTAGGACTGCACGGCGTCGGGCCCGCGCGACTCGAGAAGGTCGTGCGGGTTGATGCTGCCGCGAGTGAGCTTGTCACCGGCCTCGACCTTCTGGCCGTCCTTCACCTCGAGGCGGATGTTGCGGTCGACCTTGTAGACGCGGCTGAACTCGCCGTCCTCGGACGTGACGGTGATGCGGATCTTGTCCTCGTCCTCGGCCAGTTCCACCACACCGTCCAGTTCCGAGATGGTGGCCTTCACCTTGGGCTTGCGGGCTTCCACCAGCTCGATCACGCGCGGAAGACCCTGCGTGATGTCGCCACCGGTGGCGATGCCGCCCGTGTGGAAGGTACGCATGGTGAGCTGCGTGCCCGGCTCGCCGATGGACTCGGCGGCGATGACGCCGACCGCTTCACCGAGGCTGACCTCGCGCATCATCGAGAGGTCCAGGCCGTAGCACTTGCGGCATACGCCGGCGCGCGTCTGGCAGGCCAGCGGGCTGCGCACGTCCACCGCCCGCATCTCCGGTATGTCCTTCATGGCGCGCACGATGGCCGTGACGTCCTCCTTGTAGAGGAGGGAGCCAGCGGCAAGGGTGATGTCGCCCAGGTCGAGGTCGGAGACCAGGTGACGGCCGTAGAGGCTCATCTCGATCTGACCCTTGGGGCGCGGCTTGTCGTTCTCGTAGAGCGGGATCGACTCGAAGTCGGCGGTGCCGCAGTCCTCCTCGCGCACCACCACCTCGTGGCCCACGTCCACCAGCTTACGGGTCAGGTAACCCGAGTCAGCGGTGCGGAGCGCGGTGTCGGCGCCACCCTTACGGGCACCGTGCGTGGAGATGAAGTACTCGAGCACGTCGAGGCCCTCGCGGAAGTTGGCGCGGATCGGCAGCTCGATGGTCTCACCCGACGGGTCGAGCATGAGCCCGCGCATGCCGGCCAGCTGACGGATCTGCTGCGGCGTGCCACGGGCGCCGGACTGCGCCATCACGTAGAGCGGGTTGAACGGCATGTTCTTCTGGAAGTTCTCGAAGACCGCTTCCTTCACGGACTCACTCGTGTCGTTCCAGAGGCGCACCACCTGCAGGTAGCGCTCCTGCTCGTTCAGGAAGCCGCGGTTGTAGGCGGCGTTGATGCGCTCCAGCTTCTCCTGGGCTTCGGCGAGAAGCTCCTTCTTCTTCGGTGGGATGGCCACGTCGTCGATGCCGATGGTGATGCCCGACGTGGTGGACAGTTCGAAGCCGTACTGCTTGAGGCCGTCGAGCAGCGCCGCGGTGCGCTCGATGCCGAGACGCTTGAAGCTCTCGAGCACGAGGTCGCGCAGGGCACCACGTTCGTAGACGGTGTCGTAGCGCAGAAGGTCCTTCGGCACCTCGCCACCGGCTTCCAAGGTCTCCTTCACCATGCGGGCGAACAGGAGGCGCCCCGGGCTGGTCTCGATGATCTCGCCGTCGACGCGTACCGTGACCACGTCCTGCATGTCGATCAGGTGCTGCTCCACCGCCAGGAGCGCCTCGTCGGCGCTGCCGAAGCGGTAGATGAGTCGACCGACGCTGGTCTCCTTACCGTCCACGACGATGGTGGAGTTGAGGTCCACGTCACCGGCGTCGTAGGCCTTGATGGCGTCGTCCTCGCTCTTGAACTCCGCACCGATGCCGCGGTGGCCGGTGTGGAGCTGGGTGAGCACGTAGAGGCCCAGGATGATGTCGCGGGTGGCCTGCACGTTGGGGTTGCCGTGCGCGGGGCTCAGCAGGTTGTGGCTGGAGAGCATCTGCAGGCGTGCTTCGGACTGCGAGTAGACGCTGAGCGGCACGTGGATGGCCATCTGGTCGCCGTCGAAGTCGGCGTTGAAGGCCTCACAGACCAGCGGGTGCAGCTGGATGGCCTGGCCCTCCACCAGCACGGGCTCGAACGCCTGGATGCCGAGGCGGTGCAGGGTGGGCGCGCGGTTGAGGAGCACCACGCGGTCCTTGATGACCTCTTCAAGGGCGTCCCACACTTCGTCGCGCGCGTCGCGGTAGCGCTCGAGCATCTTGCGGGCGCTCTTGATGTTGCTTACTATGCCGCGCTCCTCGAGCTTCTTGAAGAGGAACGGCTTGAACAGCTCCAGCGCCATGCGCTTGGGCACACCGCACTGGTGCAGCTTGAGCTGCGGGCCCACCACGATGACGGAGCGGCCGGAGTAGTCCACCCGCTTACCGAGCAGGTTCTGGCGGAAGCGGCCCTGCTTGCCCCCCAGGAGGTCCGTGAGGCTGCGCAGCGGGCGGTCGGAGCCCGGGTGCACCACGGCGCTACCGCGGCGGCCGTTGTCGATGAGGGCATCGACGGCTTCCTGCAGCATGCGCTTCTCGTTGCGCACGATCATCTCGGGCGCGCCCTGCTGCATGAGCTTCTTCAGGCGGTTGTTGCGGTTGATGAGGCGGCGGTAGAGGTCGTTGAGGTCCGAGGTGGCGAAGCGACCACCCTCCACCTGCACCATGGGCCGCAGGCTGGGCGGCATGATGGGCACGGCTTCCAGCACCATCCACTCCGGCTTGTTGTCGGAGTTGAGGAAGGCGCGGGTGATCTCGAGACGCTTGCGGGCCTTGGCGCGCTTGTGGCGGCTCTGCGAGGTCATCTCCTCGTTGAGCTCGGCC
This sequence comes from uncultured bacterium, assembly GCA_964467885.1. GTDB lineage: Bacteria > Deinococcota > Deinococci > Deinococcales > Trueperaceae > JAAYYF01. Next base: position 36,009 of record CAYXUE010000020.1, read on the forward strand.
TCAAGCTGCTCCAGGTCGAGCGACTCGAGGAGCTCCTTGATGGCCTCGGCGCCCATCTTGGCTTCGAAGTCGTAGCTCTCGATGACGCGCACCTGGCGCCTCACGAGGTCGATCTCCACGCGGCCCTCGATGTCGGACTTGATGCGGCCTTCGTCGGCCAGGTCATCGCCCACGCGCACGCGGTCGCCGTTGACCACGATGGGCTCGTCCTCGTAAGGGTAGACGCGGGCGCGGGAGACGATGATGCTGGCGGGGTGCGAGAGGCGCACGGTGCCGGCGGCCGAGGCGATGATCTCCTGCGCGGCGTCGATGGCGCCCACGACCTTCTCGCCGGGAACGACGGTGGCACCGTCGCCCACGAGCACGTGCATGGTGGGGTTGGTCTCGTGCACTTCGGAGCGTTCCCACTCCACCTTCAGCGTGACGGTGGAGTTGGTGCCCTTGGCCTTGGCGGCGCGCAGCGTGGCGGTGGCGGCCTTAGGCAGGCTGAGCGTGGCGCCGGCGGCGGCCTTGGCCAGCTCGTCGCCTTCCTCCACGAACTCGCCGGCGCCCACGGTGGGCTCCATGCCAGCCGGCACGAGGTAGGAGGCCAGCTCCTCCTCGGTGTCGGCGTCGCGGATGACGAGCACGCCTCCGTCGGCGCCGATGGGGAGCAGCTCGACGATGCCTTCTTCGGCGGCGGTCACTACGAGCTCATCCGTCAGCTCCGCCAGCGGCTGACCGCCGGTGTAGCTCTCCTCCTCGATGAACTCCTTCTTGGGCAGGACGATGCGGGCGTCGCGGGACTCCTGGTAGTCGAGGGTCACGCGGCGGGGGAAGCGGTACTGCGCGATGCCGGCGATCTTGGCCTTGAGGCCCTTGGCCAGCTGCTGGCCCTGCTCCACCCACTCGCCGTCGCCCACCACGGCGTCCTCACCGCCGGAGACGGTGTAGGTCTCCTGCTGACCGTAGCGCAGCTGGCGGTACTCCTCGTCGGTGAGGAGGTCGCCACGCTTCAGCGGGCGGCCGTCGGGCAGGCGCGCTTCGGCGGCGTCGGTGACGATGTACTTGGCGAAGTAGAGCACCTGCTCCAGTTGCGCGGTGCTGAGGTTGAGGAGGCCACCCACCTTGTTGGGGATGTCCTTCACGTACCAGATGTGCGCGCA
>CAYXUE010000021.1:0-20647 GCA_964467885.1 uncultured bacterium
GCAGGGAGCGAGTATGGAGCTTGGCGAGACAACAGTCAGTTCCGCGCGTCGGTGGCCTTCTCCTTCTGACCTTCTTCGGCCGGCGCGGTCAGCGCGCCGGCCCACCTTCCTTCTTCCAGCCCTTCGAAGAACTGCGCTAGCGGCCGGCCTGCTGGCTCTGGTTCCGCTCCTCTTCACGCCTCAGGTCCTGGCACAGACGGCCACGGATTCGTGGCGCGCCGGTGAGTTCGCCGCCGCCTACGAGAGCGCCTCCGCGGTCGACAGCAGCGAGATGCAGCTGCTCGCCGCCCGAGCCGCGTCCGACAACGCCGTGTACGTGCTGGCCGAGGCGGGCGAGGACCTGGGTGTGCAGCTCGAGTGGCTGCGGCGCGCCTTGGCGGCGGCCGAACGGGCGGTAGAGCTGGATACCGCCTCCCCTCAAGCCCTGGTCCAGCTGGCGCGCGCCCGCGGCGAGATAGCCAGGCGCTCAGGGATCATGCAGAACCTCAACGTGGCCGGTGAGCTCAAGCGTTACTTCGACGCTGCCCTGGAGTTGGATCCGCAGGACGCCGACGCCCTGGCCGGCCTGGCCATGTGGCACCTCGAGCTGGTGCAGAACGGCGTGGGCTGGCTCTACGGCGGGCAGCGCGGACAGGTATTGCCGTTGCTGGAGGCGGCCGTGGCCGCCGCCCCGGAGCAGATCAACCTGCGCGTGGAGTACGCCACGGCCCTGCGGGCACTGGAGGCACCTGAACTGGCCGAGGAACAACTGCGGGTGGCGCTGGCGCTGGAGGCCGTCACGGCCGTGGACCGGGCCGAGCAGGAGCGTGCGCGGCGACTGCTGGCGGCGCCTTAGCCCTTCGGTGGCCCCTTGGTGAACAACCGCTGCGCTGCGGCGATGCCCATGCCTAAACCGACCGCCGAGAGGAAGTAGAAGAGCGGGTTGCCGGTATCGAGAGCGCGGGTAAGGAGATAGCCGCCGCCAGCGAAAGCCAAGAGGGTGAATATCAAGGTTCCGGGCTTCATGTATGGGCGAAGTTATCACGCCCCAGCGCGTGAGGGCCGGGCCAAACCTGATACCCTCGGCGGGTGGCATCCGCTACCCGCATCGGGGCACCGCTAGGGGGCCTCAACCTCGCTTTCCTGCTCATGGCGGCGCACGCCACCAACGACGCGTTCACCAACGTGCTACCGGCGTTCCTGCCCACCCTGCAGGCGCGCTTCGGTGTGGGAGAGGCCATGCTCGCCACCTTCGTGGCGGTGGTCTCCATCTCCGCCAACGTCATGCAGGCGTTCCTTGGCAACGTGGCCGACAGGTGGGGCAGGCGTCGCAGCGCGGCGGTGGGCCTCATCGGTGGGTCGGTGCTCATGAGCTTCATGGCCGTGGCGCCCAACTCCATCTCGCTCCTGATCATCCTGGCCGTGGGCGGCCTGGGCTCGGCGCTGTTCCACCCCGCCGCCGTGTCGCTGGTCAGCAGCACCGGCGGCAACCGCAGCCTGGCTGTTGGGCTCTTCGCAGCCGGTGGCCCCATCGGCGCGGCGCTCATGCCCATCGTGGCGCTGGCCATCATCCGGAACTACGGCGTGCAGTACGTTCCCTGGCTCGCCATCCTGGGCGTGACCATCGGCCTGACGCTCTACTTCCTCACGCCGCGGCAGGAGCCCAGGCCGAAGACCAACAGGCCGAAGGCTTTCGACCTGGCGCTGTTCCGCGGGCCGGTAGGCCAGCTGGCGCTGGCGGCCATCTTCCGGGCCATAGCCTTCGTGAGCTTCACCAACGCCCTGCCGCTCTTCCTCACCCTCTCGCGTGGCTTCGCCGCGGACGCGCCGATCATCGGCACCTCGCTGGCCCTCTACAGCATCGGCGGCTCGGCTGGCGGGCTCCTCGCCGGCGCGCTGGAGCGGCGCTTCGGCAGGCGCCGCCTGGTGTGGTCGCTCATGCTGATAGCCGCACCCATAACCGCTTCCGTGCTGTTCGTGGAGCCCGGCACTGCCCTCTTCTGGCTGCTGGTGACGCTGGCGGGCCTCACCACCAACGCCCCCATCCCGCTCATGGTGGTCAGCGCGCAAGAGTTGGCGCCCGACCAAGTGGCCACGGCCTCCGGCATGCTGATGGGTTTCACGTGGGGCACGGCCGGCGTCATCTACATCGGCTTCGGCGCCCTGCAGGAGTGGATCGGGCTGCAACCAGCGCTGCTACTTGCGTTCGGCTTCCTGCTGCCGGCCGCGCTACTGGCACGCAACGTGCTCAAGAGGAACCGGGCGGCCCTCAGCGGTTAGCGTGCCGCCGCCCTGGGCGTGAGCCCAGCGCACGCCCGGGAGGCAGCAACCCCCTGCCCTGGAACGTCTCAGCGCAACGAGGACCTGGAGGTAGAAAGACGCCCGGAAGGCGGGCCTTCCGGGCGGTCGTTCATAGGGGTACAGAGAATCTACCGCCGCTAGATGAGAAGCGATGTCGAACTGTCCACATGAAGTGCGCCGCTCCCGGAACGCACACCGATAGGCCCCGGATCAGTCGATTAGGGGTCGCCCCTCGAGCGTGCACGGCACGGGCCGCCGCTGCCGGAACGTAACGAACTCGAAGCGACCGAGAGCGCGCAGGCTGGCCACCGCCGCCTCGAACCCCATGCCCAGCTGATCGAAACGGTGAGCGTCCGAACCGTACGTGATGGGCACACCCCGGCGCACCAGGCCCGCCAGTAGGGGCTCGGCGGGGAAGGGCGCACCCACGCGCCGTACCCCGGAGCCGTTGATCTCTACGGCCACGCCCGTGTCGGCCATGCAGTCCAGCGTGGCCTCGATCTCGGCCGTCATGTCGCTGCGCGCTGCGGGTACCTTCGCGGTGATGGCGTCCAGGTGCGAAATCACGTCGAAGAGGCCCGACTCCACTGCGGAGCGGAGGTTGCGCCAGTAGCCCAGGTGGAACTCGTCGAACTCCTTTACGTCCTCCCAGGTGGAGGCATCGTAGATGTGCCACTGGCCCACCTCGTGCACCGAACCCAGCACGAAATCCAGCTCGGGCCGCGCCAACTCCTCCCGGTAGACGGCCTCCGTGCCAGGGATGTAGTCCGCCTCCACCCCGATGCGCACGTCGAACTCGGGGAACTCGTCAAGCAGTGAGCGCCGGACGTTCACGGCTTCCGTCAGGTAGTCATGCCACGACGACTTGGCCATCTGGATGCGCGGCCGCGGATGGTCCTCGGCTTCGGCGAAGAGCGGCGCGTGGTCACTCCAGCCGAAGATGCGAACGCCCTTCGCCTGGGCCGCGCGCGCCACGCTCTCTAAGTCGCCCTCGGCGTGACCGCAGCGTTCGTGATGGTTATGAAGATCGATCAATGCGGGTCCACCTAGTACTCCCTGTCGAGCATGCCACTTAGCACCCTGCCCAGCACGTCGGCGGGGGTGTCCGGCAACGGCAGGGAACTCTCCTCCGCCTGCTCCAACTCCCGCAACTGCGGGGCGCTGGCCTCCGGCACAACCCGTACGGTTGCGCCGCCACTTGTCATGAGCGCGTGCCACTCGGCGGGCACCCGCTCGTTACACAGCACGGTATCCACCTCGTCGTAAGCCGCCACGACCGTGTCATGATCCCTGTTCAACTTGCTGTCATCCACCAACATGACGTTGTGCCGACTCACGGCCATGAAGCTGCGCACGATGGCGGCTTCGGCGAAGTCGCGCCTGGTGAAGCCGCGCTGGCTGACGCCCGAGCAACTGAAGAAGAACATCTCGATGTTGTAGCTGCGGATTATGTCGGCAGCGGCCGAACCGACCAGTTCGTAGGAGTTCCGCTTCAGCACGCCGCCCGTAAGGATGATCTTGGCGCGGCGCAGTGCGTGGAGCTCGATGGCGATGTTCACGGCATTCGTGACTATGTTGATGGGCCTGTCGTTCAGCGCCCACGCCAGCTGGGTGCAGGTGGTACCACCGGAGAGGCCGATGACCATGTTGGGCCGCACCATCTCGGCCGCCGCCAAGGCGAGGCTCTGCTTGGCCACGTCGCGTTGCCCCAGCCTGTGCTTGAAGGTGTTGCGGTAGTTGACCTCGGCCCGCATCTCCGCCGAGCCCCAGCGCCTCACGATCACCCCCTGGGTCTCTAGCGCTGCCAGGTCACGGCGCACCGTAGCTTCGCTGACACCGGCCTCCTGCGCCAGTTGCCCCACGTCGCAGTTGCCATGGCGGTACAGGAGCGAGATGATCACCTCGCGCCGCTTGCGGATCATGGCGCGGCTGGACCGGAGGGGTCTGGGCTGGCCCACGGGCTCCCCCGCGTCGCTCATGGAGTGGTGCTGGTCAGAGCCTCGGACGCGGTGCGGTTGGCGAGGGGCAGGTCGCGGTGCCTCACGGTGAGGGCGGGTGTGTTCTGCCTCAACCCAGCACCCACGGCCTCGGCTAGCGCCACGGAGCGGTGTTGACCGCCCGTGCAACCGATAGCTATGGAGAGGCGCGAGCGACCGGTGCGCGCGTAGGCTGGCAACCAGCGCCTCAGGTACTCCATGGTGTCCGTCAGCCAGGCGGTGGCGTCCTGGTGTTCAGTCACGTAGCGCGCCACGGCCTCATCGAGACCGGTCTGCGGCCTTAGGTCCGCTTCGTAGAACGGGTTCGGCAGGAAGCGCACGTCCAGAACGATGTCGGCGTCCAGTGGCACGCCATGCTTGAAGCCGAACGACACCACCTCGACCATCATCTGATCCTCGAACGACTCCCCCATGACCATCCGCGCCAGCCGCTCCTTCAGGTCTGCGGGTCTGAGGAACGAGGTGTCTATCACCAGGTCGGCTCGGTCCCGTACGTCGGACAGGATGCGCCTCTCACGCGCGATCTGCTCGGTCAGGTTCGCGTCCTCGCGCAGCGGATGGCGCCGACGGGTCTCCGAGAAGCGCCGGATCAGGATGTCGTCTGTGCTGTCCAGGAAGAGCACCTTGTGGGGCACGTCGAGTTCCTGCAGCGTGTTCAACGATCCGAAGATGTCGGCGAACACGCTCTGTCCGCGCGCGTCCATCGCGACCGCCACACGGCGCCCCTGATCGAGCGCGGTCCCGTAGAGGTCCGCCAGCTGCGGGAGGAACGTGGGCGGAAGGTTGTCTATGCAGAAGAAGCCCAGGTCCTCCAGGGCGTTCATGGCCTGCGTCTTGCCCGCGCCGGACATACCGGTCAGGACTAGTAGGGGGGTTTGGCTGCTCAACTGACGACCTCCGGTCAGGAAGAGAGGGTCGGTTCGGCCGCGGCCGCCGCCGAAGGGTGGTGGGCGGGCACGGGTGAGATGGCGGCGAGCCTGCCCGATTCGCCGAACACCTTTATGGGGTTGGGGAACGCCGCCAGGTGAACGGTGCTGCCGGGTTCGAGGTTCGGGTGGTCGTTGTCCCGCACGGTCACCTCGTTGTCTCCGTACCGTACCCGGTAGAACCAGTCCGTTCCTGTAGGCAGGCTGGCCGTTACCTCCGCCTCGGCGGATGGCACGCCGACCTCGGTGGCGCTGACGAAGCCGAACTCCTCGGCTCTAAGGCCCACGGTCACGGTGCTACCCTCGCTCAGATCGACCACGCCGTCCAGCGGAACCGCCAGGGGGCCGCAGCGAGCAACCAAGCTGGCTCCTAGCCGCTCCACCACGCCGCTCAGGAAGTTGATGCGCGGGTTACCCAGGAAGTCGGCCGCGAAGCGGTTGGCGGGTTGGGCGTAGAGTTCCAGCGGGGGAGCGAACTGCTGCAGCTCACCCTCGTTCATCAGGGCGATGTGGGTGGACATCGTCAGCGCCTCGAGCTGGTCGTGGGTGACGTAGATGACGGTGGCGCCGGTCTCGTGGTGCAGGCGCTTGAGTTCGGCGCGCATGTCCATCCGCAGCTTGGAGTCCAGGTTGGAGAGCGGCTCGTCGAGCAACAGTACGCTGGGCCGCATTACCAGCACACGCGCTATGGCCACGCGCTGCTGCTGACCGCCCGAGAGTTCGCTGGTGTAGCGACCCAGCAGACCGCCGATCTGCATGGCTTCGGCGATCTCCTTCACGCGGGCGTTGAGCTCGGCGCGCTTGACGCGCTGCACGCGCAGACCGAAGGCGATGTTCTCCTCCACCGTCAGGTGCGGCCACAGCGCGTAGCTCTGGAATACGAGACCCAGGCCGCGCTTCACGGGCGCGAGCGACACGCCCCTGTCGCGGGAGAAGGCGCAGGCGTCGCCGATCCAGATCTCGCCCTCCGTGGGCTGCTCCAGTCCGGCGATCATCCTGAGCGTGGTGGTCTTGCCGCAACCTGAGGGCCCCAGGAAAGTGGTGAACGAACCGTTCTCCACCTCCAGATCCAACTCCTTGACAGCCGGCGCCTCGACCCCGGCGAACCGCTTGGTAACGCCTCGCAAGCTTATTGTCGGCATTTCAACCTCCCAACCCTTTCGCCAGGTCGGTCTTGAGTAGTCGGCGACTGAGGATGGTGCTCAGGATGACTATCACCACGAGCAGAAGCACCATGGCATTGGTGTAGGGGTACCAGCCACGGTCCGTGTAGCGCAGGGTGATGGTGGTGGCCAGTTGTGTGCCCGGCGTCACCAGAAGGATCAGCAGCGAGAGCTCGCGCGTGACCGAGATGAACGGTAGCAGCATGCCCGAGAAGTAGGTGGACTTCTGGATGGGGAACAGTATGCGCCTGAGCCGCGTGAACCAGCTGGCGCCGGCCATGAGGCCGGCCTCCTCGAGTTCCGGTCCGACCTGCAGCATGGCCGAGGTGCCCGCCTTGGCGGCGTAGGGCAGGTAGCTCACCACGCAGACTATGACCAGCAGCGCGAAAGTGCCGTAGAGCGCCGGGATGGGCCCGCGCGGCACGGCGAAGAGCGCCAGGAAGATGGAACCGAGCGCGATGCTGGGCATGAGGTAGGGCAGGAAGGCCATCTGGTCGAGGAGCTTCGAGACGAACGTGCCGCGCAGCCGGACCACGGTGTAACCGATGAGCATGCCAAGCACGCCGCAGATGACCGCCACGACGAGGGCGAGCCTCATGGTGTTGCCCAGAGCGCGCATGAGCTGCGGGTTGCGAAGTATGCCCGGCTCGCCGGTACCGAGCCCCAGGGTGTAACTGGCCTCGCCTATCCAGTAGTGGAGGCTCAGGTTGTCCCAGCTGTAGGTGCCGGGCCTGAGCATGAGGGTGTCCACGGCCAGCGCCACGATCGGCACCACCGTCACGGCCAGCATGAAGAGGATGACCAGCGAGGCGAGGGGCCAGCGCCACTTGCCCAACTTAACGAGGTTGGCGCGGGCGCCTTTGCCGGAGACCGTGACGAACGAGCGACGCGCCCCTAGGAAGCGGTGGTTCATGTACAGCACCAGCACGCCGAAGGCGATCATGGCCAGCGCCGCGATGTAGCCGATGCCGGGCCGCTGTCCGATGAGGTTCCCGTAGAGCGCGGTGGAGAGGACGAACTCACGCACCGGGCCGCCCAGGAAGGCCGGGGTACCGAAGGTGCCTAGCCCCTTGGAGAAGGTGAGCAGGAATGTGCTGAAGATAGCGGGTAGCACGAGCGGGAACACGATGCGTCTGAGCACCGTGAATCGCCGGGCGCCCAGCAGCTCGGCGGACTCCTCCAGTTGCGCGTCCAGGTTGCGGAGCGCGCCGCCTATGAGCATGAAGCCGAACGGGAAGTAGTGCAGCGCCAGGGTGATGGTTATGGGGAAGAGCCCGTAGGCGAACCAGTCGGGCGTGGCCACGCCCGTCAGCGCCTGGAATATTCCCTGCTGGCCGCCGATCCGCTGGTTCTTGAAGATAGTGATCCACGCCAGCGCGAGGGTCCACGACGGCATGATGTAGGGGATGATGGCAGCGTTGGAGATGAAGCCCTTGAGCGGCAGGTTGGAGCGCACCACCAGCCACGCCAGCCCGCCGCCGATGCCGAGCGCCAGGAGCGACATGCTGAAGGCGACGATGAGGGTGTTGATGAGCGGGCGGTAGAAGAAGGCGAACGAGTCGCGCCCCACGAAGGTGCGCTCCCAGTGCGCGGTGGTGAAGTCGCCCGGCATGGAGCCCGGTATCTGGAAGCGCTCCAGCGGGTGTACTACGAACGTCTCCTGCACCAGCACGATGAGGGGCACGACCACCAGGTATGCCAGCACCGCCAGGAAGACGATGGCCAGGATCACCTGCGGTGTGATCTGTAGCCTCACGCGGTTGAAGAGTCGCCTGACGGGGGAAACGGTCATCTAGCTTCGTACCTCTTCGGCGCGGCGGCGCCGAATGGGCGCCGCCGCGGAGTTGCGTTCATGACTTCGGGTGGAACCTACCGGCATCAGCGCTGGACGTACCTCTGCCAGGTGTCGAGCACCTGACCGCGGTTCATGAGCGCGAAGTCGATGTCGTAGCCCCACAGTCGCTCCTCCCACCAGGTCCACGGCATGTCGCCCTCGAAGGGGATCTGGTCGGGGTTGGGAGTGTACACGCCGGGCGAGTCGGCCCACGGCTCGAAGCCTTCGATGGTGGTGAGGTACTCGATGAACATCTTGGCGGCGTTGACGTTCTGCGCGGTCGACGAGAGCTGCACCACGATCGGGTAGTAGTAGCCGAGGCTGGGGGTGATGCTGCGGCTGTCGGCCAGCGCCAGGTCGAGGTTGGGGATGTCGCGGTGCTTGGAGTACACGTAGAACATGCCGAAGGGCGGGTCGTCCTGACCGCGGGTGCCCACCGCTTCTGCGATGCGCGTGTCACTGGTCATGATGATGGGGTCGTTCTGCAGGAAACGCTTGATCCACTCGAGGCCGGCGTTCTCCTCGGCCATCTCCAGCGGTTCGCCGTACAGGGCCTCGTACTCGGCGGCCAGCTCGTCCGCGCGGCGGATGAACTCTGTGAGGGCGTTCTGGTGCTCACCCGTGATGGCCACGTCGCGGATCATGACCTTGCCGCGGAACTCCGGGCGCGTTAGGTCCCACACGCTGCGGAACGGGTCCTCGTCGTACACCTCGGTGTTGTAACCGAAGACTCGGTTGATGTAGCCCAGCACCAGCGGGTCCTGGTGCCGCTCGGCGAACTTGGCCTGGGCGGTGGGCGGCACGTAGTTCACGAAGTAGCCGGTGTTGCTCAGCAGTTCCTTCGCGGCGGGCCAGTCCTCCAGCACGATGACGTCCACGTTGTTCACGCCCGCGCGCGACTCCTGGTACGAGCGCTCGATCATCTCCTGCTCGCCCAGGCGCACCACGTCCACCTGGATACCTGTCAACTCCTGGAAGCGCTCGCCGGCGGTGACGGTGCGGCTGGTGACGGTGTAGACCGTGAGCTTGCCCTCCGCCTGCGCGGCGGCTTCCACGGCTGCCCAGTCGTCCTGCGCAACGGCCACGCTGGCGAGGAGCAGTAGTAGGCCGATGACCAGCCTTCCGAACTTGACGGGCGAGGGGGTTCCAGTTGGCCGGGGGGTCTGCATGCTGCACTCCTTCGTGTCCACCCCTACGGCCCGGACCGGAGCGGTCCGTTACCCATGGGGGAACTCACGTGGCTGCCGGCTGAGCCGAGCAGGGGCTGGGGTTGCGAGCGTGGCTAGCCGCGCCCGGGCTTATAGCGGGCTGCTACCACTGCTCCTGCTTGTTGATGCCTGGCATGCTATCACCAGGCGATCCCCAAATGCGCAGGATCTTGCTCGAATCCTGCGCATTTGCGCAACTCTTGCGCGGCCGCTGGCACCCAGTGGTCGCCCCGGCCACCCGTGACCTCGGTTGTGGCTGGTCCTACTGCCCCATGATCAGCGCGAACATCAGCGGCGCCACGATGGTGGCGTCGGACTCGATCATGTACTTGGGCGTGTCGATGCCCAGCTTGCCCCAGGTGATCTTCTCGTTGGGCACCGCGCCCGAGTAGCTCCCGTAGCTGGTGGTGGAGTCGCTTATCTGGCAGAAGTAGCCCCAGAGGGGAGTGGGCCGCTGCATGTCCTGCTCCAGCATGGGCACGACGCAGATGGGGAAGTCGCCGGCGATGCCGCCGCCGATCTGGAAGAAGCCGACGGAGCGCTCGGCCGCCATCTCCGTGTACCAGTCCGCCAGGAACATCATGTACTCGATGCCGGTGCGCACCGTGTGCACGTTCTTGACCTCGCCCGCGAGGTTGGCAGCGGCGTACATGTTGCCGCTGGTGGAGTCCTCCCAGCCGGGCACGATGATGGGCAGGTTCTTCTCGGCGGCAGCCAGCAGCCAGGAGTCCTTGGGGTCTATCTGGTAGTACTCCTCCAGGCGGCCGCTGTTCAGGATGCGGTAGATGATCTCGTGCGGGAAGTAGCGCTCGCCGGCGACGTCGGCGCGCTTCCACTCGTCCAGTAGGGCCGCTTCCAGTCGGCGCATGGCCTCGCCCTCGGGGATGCACGTGTCGGTCACGCGGTTCATGTGCCTATCGAGCAGCGCCTGCTCGTCCTCCGGCGTGAGGTCGCGCCAGTGGGGCACGCGCTCGTAGAAGTCGTGGGCTATGAGGTTGAAGACGTCCTCCTCCAAGTTGGCGCCGGTGCAGGTGATGATCTGCACTTTGTCCTGCCGGATCATCTCCGCCAGGGATAGGCCCAGCTCGGCCGTGCTCATGGCGCCGGCCAGGGTGATCATCATGGCGCCGCCCGCGTCCAGATGCGCCCTGTAGCCGTCGGCCGCGTCCACTAGGGCCGCGGCGTTGAAATGCCTGAAGTGATGCCTGACGAAGTTGCTTACCGGTCCAAGGTTGCCGTTTACGTTGACGCTGGCCTCGCTCATGTGGGTGCTCCTTACGTCCATACTACGTTCGGTGGGGGTTCCACGCCCGGTGACTCATCCGGAAGGATGACGCGCCCCGTACATGCGGGCGCTAACATGAGCCCGATGTTAGTAGCTACCGACCTTCGCAAGGCCTACAACGGCACCGTAGCCGTGGACGACGTGAGCCTGCGGCTCGGGCGCGGGGAGTCCGTGGGGCTACTCGGACCGAACGGCGCCGGCAAGTCCACCACCATAGCCATGCTCTCCACGCTGGTGAAGCCGGACGCCGGCCGGGTGGAGTACGCGGGCGAGGACGTGAACAGTAACCCGGAGCCGGTGCGGCGCGCCCTGGGGGTGGTGCCGCAGGAGATAGCTCTCTACCCCGAGTTGAGCGCACAGGAGAACCTCGAGTTCTTCGGCGGGCTGTACGGCCTGCGCGGCGCGGCGCTGAAAGACGCTATCGACGACGCCCTCGAGCTGGTGGGCCTCACCGAGCGGCGCCGCGACCAGATCAAGAAGTACTCGGGCGGCATGAAACGACGCATCAACATCGCCGCCGCACTGCTGCACGACCCGAAGATCGTCATCATGGACGAACCCACGGTGGGCATCGACCCGCAGTCGCGCAACCATATCCTCGACACCGTCAGGCGCCTCAACGTGGAACGGGGCCTGACCGTGCTCTACACCTCGCACTACATGGAAGAGGTGGAGCAGCTGTGCGACCGGGTGTACGTCATGGACCACGGCAAGGTCATCGCCGAGGGCAGCCTCAAGGACGTGCGCGCGCTGGCCGGTGACGAGGGCACCGTGCTACTGCAGGCCGACCGCTACCCCGACGACCTGCTGGAGGCGCTGCGCAAGCTGCGCGGCGCGGGCCAGGTGGCCCTACTGGACGACGGCGTGCGGCTGACCCGCAGTGGCGAGCTGGCGCTGATGGAGGTCATGCACGCCGCCGAAGCAGCGGGCGTCACCGTCACCAACCTGAGCGTCAGCACCACCAGCTTGGAGGACGTGTTCCTGCACCTGACGGGTCGGAAGCTCCGCGACTGATGGCGGGAGGACCTGCTGAACCTAGCGCAGCCCGCAGCTTCCCGCTGCTGGCGTTCCTGCGCAAGGACCTCCTCATACAGTTGCGCGATCTGAAGGAGCTGGCGCTGATACTCCTCATGCCGATGATCCTCATCGGCATACTGGGTCTGGCACTGGGGCAGTTCATCGCCGGCGGGCCGATACAGCTGGACATAGACGTGGCTCTGGTGCAGGCCGACGACCCGGCGGCCGGCCGCGCGGAGTTCACGCGGCGCCTAGCGCAAGCCGAGATGCCGTTGCCGCAGCGCGTGGCCTTGGCCGCCGCCGCCCTAGGCATCGAGCCACGGGAGATGGTCGACGCCCTCCTGAATAGTCCGGAACTGGCCGAGCTGATGACCATCCACGAGCTGCCTGCCGACGAGGCGCACACGAAGCTGGCGGCCGACGAGGTGCAGGCCGTCATCACCGTGCCCGCCGGTTTCACGGCCGACACCCTCTCTGGCATGCTCCTCGCCGAAGGCGGTGGGCAGCTGGCGGTGGACCTCTCCGAGGCCTCACCTCTGCGGGCAGGGATAGTGAACGACATCGTCTCCGCTTTCGCGCGCGAGGTCAGCTTCCAGAGCGCCTTGAGTCAGGAGCTGCTCGGACCGCCCGCAGTGCCCGTAAGCACGACGGGCACGGTGGAGGAGGTGGCGGTGGGCCGTAGCGTGTCGTCCGTGGCGTTCTACACCTTCGGCATGGCCACTATGTTCGCTCTGTTCGTGGCCGGCAGCATCTCGGGCCGCGCCTACTTGGAGCGCGCCCACTTCACGTTCGAGCGCGTGCTCATGAGCGGCGCCAAGCCTCTGGCTTTCCTCCTCAGCAAGACGCTGGCTGGCGCCGTCATCGCCTTCTTCCAGGTGATGACCCTGTTCGTGGCCGCCACGCTGTTGCTCGGCGCCTTCCGCGGTCAGCCGGCCGAGTTCTGGTTCGGTTCCGTCGGCATTGCGGCCGCGTTGGCGCTGGCCGTCGGTGCTCTTGGCGCGCTCGTCACCTCAATCAACTTCCGCAGCAACAACCAGGCCATGAGCAACGTCTTCAACTCGGTGGTGGTGACGCTGCTGGCGGTGCTGGGCGGATCGTTCTTCCCCGTGGAGGACTCCGGTTCGCTGCTGGGCATCATCGGCGGCTTCACGCCCAACGGTGCGGCACTGAACGGCTTCCTGGACGCGGCCAAGGGCTTCGGCCCGCCAGCCTACGGGCCGGACATGGTGCGCATGCTGGTGGGCGGCGCCGTGCTGCTGGCGGTGGCCGTAGCGCTCTTCCCGCGCAAGGCGGACGCCTGATGCTGCCCATACTGCTCACGCAGTTCCGCCAGACCTTGCGGGTGCCCTGGACGTTCCTCGCCATGATCGTCATGAGCGTGGTCATGGCGCTGGTGTTCGGCGTGCAGGCCACCAGCTCACTCAACGTGCCCGTGGTGGCGGAGGCCGGCATGGCGCCCGCCGCAGCCGCCGACTGGGTGGAGCGCCTGAACGCCTCCAGCAGCTTCGAGTTCCAGCTGGTGGCGGACGGGGAGGAGATCCTCCGGCGCATCGAGTCGAACCGCTCCGGCATGCTGCTGCGCGTGGGCGATGAGTCCTGGCACCTCTACGTTCCGCCGGGCGACGAGAGCACCCCAGCCCTCTCCAGCTGGGTCAGCAGCGTCTACCGCGAGGAGCTGGCGCTGCGCGCCGCGGCTTCCGCGGGAACGGCGACCGGGGATCCGGCGGACGGCGCCGCGCTGGACGAGCTGCGCGCGGCCGTGAACGCTCGGTTGCAGCAGCCCGCGCTGAGCGTGACCAGCACGCAGGTGGAGTCGGCCGAGGAGTTCGCCTACGACCCGCGAACACAGGGCATGTTCGGCATGGGCCTCTTCTTCGTGACCTTCACGCTGCTGTTCGGGGTGAACATGATCCTGGAGGAGCGACGCATGGGCATCTGGGACCGGGTCATCGTCTCCCCCGCCAGCAAGGCCAGCATGTTCGGCGGCCACTTCGTTTACACCTTCCTCACGGGCATGGTGCAGCTGCTGATCGTGTTCACGGTCTTCCGCCTGGGCTTCGGCGTGGACACCGGTCCCAACTGGGGCGCGGCGCTGCTGGTGGCCATGGCCTACTGCGCCGCCATCACCGCCCTCGGCATGCTGCTGGCGGGCCTGGTGAACAACGCGCAACAGATGAACGTGGTCATCCCCATCGTGGCCGTCTCCATGGCCATGATCGGCGGGGCGTACTGGCCCATCGAGATCGTCAGCAACCGCGTGCTGCTCGGACTCTCCCAGGCGCTCCCGATGCGTCACGCCATGGACGCCTTCAAGGGCCTCGCCTATCACGCCTGGGGTTTGCCGGAGGTGACAGTACACCTTGGGTTCATGGCGGCGTTCGCGCTCGTCTGCGCGGCGGTGGGCATCTGGCTGGTGGACCGGCGCGCCAGCTAGCGACGTCGACCTAGCGTCAGCGTCCCCGGTTGGAGCGCACCACCAGAACCACTGCCGCCACCACCACCGCCATGCCGACGAGCCCCGGCAGACCCACGCGCTCGCCCGCGAAGATCACTCCCAGGAGCACCGCCACCACCGGGTTCACGTAGGCGTACGACGTAAGCAGCGCGGGCCTCACCCGCGCGTTCAGCAGGTAGACGTAAGCGCTGAAGCCGATGAGCGAACCGAACACGACCAGGTAGCCGAGCGCCAGCAGCGAACTGAGGGTGGGTGGGCCGCTGACCGTCTCACCCCGGAGCAGGCCCAGCGGCAGGAACAACACTCCGGCGGCTAGCATCTGCACGGCGGAGCCCAGGCCGCCCGGCACCTGCGGCAGCCGACGGCTCAGCGCGGAGCCCAACGCCCACGAGAACGGCGCCAAGAGGAGGAGCCCCGCCGCCAGCGGGTTGCTGCGCAGGTCCGTTTCCAGGTTGATGAGCAGCACGCCAGCCAGCCCGATGATCATGCCCAGGTACTCACCTCGGCCGGCGCGCTCCGCACCGAACGACAGCAGCAGGGCCAGCCACAACGGCATGGTGGCCACCATCACCGCGGCCAGGCCCGACGGCGCACCGAACGATTGAGCCAGGCCCACGGTGCCCATGCCGCCCACCAGCAGCAGCACCCCCACCGCCGCGGAGCCCAGCACCTGAGGCGGGGTCGGCCGCGGCTGCCCGCGCCAGGCCATGAAGGCGTACATGATCGAGCCCGCCAGAACGAAGCGCACGGAGAGCATGAGGTACGGCGGTAGGTCCTCCACCGCGAACCTGATGGCCAGATAGGTAGAGCCCCAGATGACGTAGAGGATCAGGAGCGCGAGGGCCACGTCGAACGTGAAGGGCCCTACCTTGCTGTTGCGGAGCGCCCTCAGACGTGACACCAGAGGATTGTAAGTCGCGGGCGAGCGGGAAGGGACGGCCCGGCGGCCCGCCGGCCCGGACCCGTTGCGACACGCGTACCGCGGAACCCGGCGGTAACGCGGACAATCACCTATGGAACCCGTCACCGACCTCCCTGGCCGCCCGACCTCACTCTGGCAAGCCACCGTGCAGGAGAGCGACTACCCCAGGTTGCTGGGGCACGTGGCCGTGGACGTTGCGGTCATCGGCGGCGGCCTGGCCGGCGTCTGCATCGCCACCTACCTCAAGGAGGCAGGCAAGAGCGTGGCTCTGCTGGAGGCGCGGCGCATCGGCCAGGGGGTCACCGGCAACACCACCGCCAAGATCACCGCGCTGCACGGCCTGGTCTACGACAAGCTGATCAACAACTTCGGTGAGGACGGGGCCCGCACCTACGCGGATGCCAACAAGAGCGCCCTGGCCGAGATCCGGCGGCGGGTAGGCGACTACGGCATCGACTGCGACCTCCGCACCACCACCGCCTACACCTACACGGAGGACCCCGACGAGGAAGATGCGTTCCACGCCGAAGTGGAGGCCGGCCGCAAGGTGGGCCTGGCGATCGAGGCCACCAACGACACGCCGCTCCCCTTCCATGTGGCCGCGGCCGTCAAGTTGGAGGGCCAGGCGCAGTTCCATCCCCTCAAGTACCTGCTGGCGCTGGCCCGCCGGCTGCCGGGCGACGGCAGCCACGTCTTCGAGCGCACGCGGGTGCTCTCGTACGAGCCCGGCGAGCCGTGCACGGTCACGGTGGATGGTGGCCAGGTCACCGCCACCGACGTGGTCATAGCCACCAACTTCCCCATCGGCGACAAGGCCCTCTACTCCTTCCGGATGAAGCCCATGCGCTCGTACGTGCTCAGCATGCTGGTGCCCCAAGGCATGTACGGCGGCCTGGAGAGCAGCATGCTGCTCGGCACCTCCCCCGGCCACTCGGTGAGGACCCAACCCGCGGAGGGCGGCACGGCGCTGCTGCTAGGCGGCGAGGGGCACGTGACCGGCGAGGGCGGCGACACCTCCGAACGCTACCGGCGGCTGGAGAGCTGGGCCCGGGCGCGGTTCGGCGAGCACCCGGTGGAGTACCGCTGGTCCGCGCACGACAACCAGACGCTGGACGGCGCGCCCTACATCGGCCGGGCGGGACCAGGCGTGGAGCACCTGTTCGTGGCCACCGGCTTCGACGGCTGGGGCATGACCCACAGCACCGTCTCGGCCATGCTGCTGCGCGAGCTGATCCTGGGGCGACCCAACGGCTGGAGCGACCTCTACTCGCCCACCCGCATCAACGTGCACGGCCTGAGCGACCTGGTGGAGACGGGAGTGAGGAGCGCCAAGCACCTGGTCATGGACAGGCTGACGACGGGCGGCGACGATAGCCCGGCGCCGGGCGGCGGAGCCGTGGTGCGCGAAGGCGGCAGGATGGTGGCTCTGTACAGGGACGAGAACGGCGTGCTGACGCGCCACTCCGCCGTCTGTACGCACATGGGCTGCGTGGTGAGCTGGAACGACGCGGAGCGCAGCTGGGACTGCGGCTGCCACGGGTCGCGCTTCGCCACCAGCGGCGAGGTGATCCAGGGACCCGCCATAGAGCCCCTCGAGCCGCTCGGCCCGGAAAGCGCCTGATAACCTGACCGGATGCCAACCGTACCTGGACAGACCGAGGGGTTCGCAGCCCGCCACGCCTTCGACACACGGGTGGGCGCCTACTGCGTGGTGATCGAGGAAGGCAAGCTCCTGCTGACGCACCTCGCTTCGCACCTCTTCGAGATGGACGAGTGGACGTTACCCGGCGGCGGCCTCGAGCCGTACGAGACGCCCGAGCAGGCCGCCGTGCGGGAGTTGGAGGAGGAGACGGGCCTCGCCGTCGAGCTTACGGAGCTGCTGGCGGTGGACAGCTTCACCGTGGCGCCCGCCAAGCGCATCGTCGAGGCCGACAGGCAGCGGGCGCTGCTCTCGCTCAGGATCATCTACAGCGCCAGGCGCACGGGTGGCACGCTGCGGCCCGAGGTCGACGGCACCACGGACGAAGCAGCCTGGATCCCTCTCGAGGAGGTATCCAGGCTGAGCCGTGTGGAACTGGTGGACGTGGCGCTGCGGGCCCTGAACGGCAGGCGCCCCGCCCAGTAGGGCGCAGCGGGAGCGGCCGCCTCGGGCCACGCTAACTAGGTCAGGCCTGCTGGCGCGCCTTCTGCAGGCGCTCCTCCGCCATCATCACGGCCGCGGCGTCGGTCGAGATGCCGCGCTCGTCGGCCAGCGCCAGGGCGCGGGCCACCTTGTTACCGATGTCGGCCACCTGAGCGTAGGCGCGCTCCCGGTCGTAGCCGCCGGGCTGCAGCTCGTCGGCCACGTTGATCACGCCACCGCCGTTGATGATGAAGTCGGGGGCGTACACGATGCCGCGCTCCTTGAGGGCGTCGCCGTGCCGGGCTTCGGCCAGCTGGTTGTTGGCGGAGCCGGCCACCACCTTGGCGGCCAGGCGCGGCACGGTGTCGTCGTTGATGACGGCACCCAAGGCGCAGGGCGCGAACACATCGCACTCCACGTCGAAGATCTCGTCGCTGGTCACGGCGCGCGCACCCAGTTGGTCGACAGCCTGATCGATGCGCTTCTGGGCGATGTCGGCCACGACGAGCTCGGCGCCGTCGGCGCGGAGGCGCTCGGCCAGGCTCATGCCCACGGCGCCCAAGCCCTGCACGGCCACGCGGCGGCCCTTCAGGTCGTCGCTGCCGAAGGCGTGCTTCAGCGCGGCCTTGAGCCCGCTGTACACGCCGAAGGCGGTGGCGGGCGATGGGTCGCCGCTGGTCTTGGGCAGGCCGGCCACCCACTGCGTCTGACGCCTGATGGCCACCATGTCCTCGGGTGCGGTGCCCACGTCCTGGGCCGTGATGTAGCGCCCCGCCAGCCGGTCGACGGCCCGACCGAACGCTTCGAACAGGGCCGGCGTCTTGTCCACGGTGGAGTCGGCGATGATGACCGACTTGCCCCCGCCCAGGTTGAGCCCCATGGCGGAGTTCTTGTAGGTCATGGCGCGGCTGAGGCGCAGCACGTCGTTCAGCGCCGCAGCCTCGTTCTCGTAGGGCCACACGCGGCAGCCCCCCAGTGCGGGTCCGAGGACCGTGCTGTGGATGGCGACTATGGCCTTCAGGCCGGTCTCCTCGTCCTGGAAGAAGGTGACCTGTTCATGACCTGCAGCTTGCATGTTCTCAAGAGTGTTGATGGCGACTGCCTCCGTTTCAGGCGGCCGAGCCTACGTGGTTGGCCGTTCTTACCCTAGGGTAAGCCGGACGAAGCGGTCGTGGTGGGGAAGCGCATACCGTCGCGCGCTGTGTACCGCCGCCGGAAGCGGGACGCGACCCCGCCGCCCCGACCTGCAGAAGGGCAACGGCACCGCGCCGTCTAGGCCGCGCCGAGGACCTCGTCCAGATGGTCGTGCAGTGTCTCCAACTCCAGCCCCAGCAGCCTCTGCGCCGGCGCGGGGTCTCCCGTGTTACCCGCCAGCAGCATCAGGAACTGGTCGTGGGTGATGGGCGGGTCGGGCAGCACCCGGAACGCCTGGATGCCCACGCGCATGAGCCAGAGCGGGATGTTCACGAGCGGTTTGCGGGGCCTCAACCTGTCGCGGATGAGCACGAGCAGCTGGCGCAGGGTGTACTCCGTGGGTCCGGTGAGCTCCAGCGTTCGGCCCACCGCCGCTTCGGTGCTGAGGGCACGAGCGAAGGCTGTCGCCACGTCCCCCGCGTATACGGGCCGGAAGAGGTACTCGCCCGTGCCCACCACGGGCACCACGGGCGGCAGCGTCACCAGCTGCTTGAGGGTGCCGCCGAAGAAGGCGTCGCCCACGCCGAAGATGAGGCTGGGACGCATGATGGTGTAGGCCAGTCCGGAGTCACGCACCAGGCCTTCAGCTTCGCCCTTCGAGGCTTGGTAGCGACTCTCGGCGCCCGGGTCGGCGCCGACGGCGCTCATGTGAACCAGGCGCTGCACCCCTTGCGAGCGAGCGGCTTGCAGCACGTTGCGGGTGCCCTCAACGTGGACCCGCTCGAACGTGTTCTCGCCCCGCTCCTTGATTATGCCCACCAGGTGGATCACGGCGTCCGCGCCGCGCATGGCCTCCGCGAGACCCTCCCCCGTGGTGACGTCACCGTAAGCCTGTTGGGGCACTACCGGACTCTCCCCCGGCCCACTGCGCGAGAGGGCCACAACCTCGTGACCCTCCTCCAGCAGGCGCGCGCTCACGTAACCGCCTACGTAGCCCGTGGCTCCCGTTACCAGTATCCGCATGGGCTCACACTACCCGCGGAGCACTGGCCGGTGGGAGTAGCACCCCGGGCGTCAGCCCGTGGCGGTCCCGCTCCTCCTTCGGTTCCTGCGCCTTGCCCCCCGCTGGGGCGTCAGACCGCGCCGTTCAGCACCTCGCGCAGCTTGGCCGCGAAGGCGTCCGGGTCGCCGCGCTGGCCGTACTCGCCGCCCAGGAAGCCGCCGTGGTCGCTGGGGAAGTCGACCACCTCGGCGCCCAGGCGCTCCGCCAGGGCCTCCGTGGCCCGGCGCGCCAACTGCCCGCGCGACTCCGCGCCGGCCGCCAGCACGAGGCGCGGCCGGCCCTCCGCGGCCGCACCTCCCCTGACCACCCCGCGCAGCGCCTCCAGGTCGAGCTCGTGCAACGTGCAGGTGAGGAGGTTGCGGCCCAGCAGCGCGTCGTCGCGGCTGCCGTCGTCCTCCGTCGGCAGGCCGAACATGCTGGGATCGGGCGCGGGCCTTGCCAGGTATCCGTCCGTCAGCTCGCCCTCGTGGCTGACCAGCGAGATGAACTTGGCCATGGCGCCGCCGATGCCGTTGGCCTGGTAATCGGCGTGCATGTCGCGCGTGACCTTCTCGGCCACCTCCGCATCCGGCAGGTAGCGCACCAGCGGCGGCTCGTGCGCCACCACCGTGCGCAGCAGGGCCGGGTGCTGAACGGTGAGCTCCAACGCGTTCACCGCGCCGCCGCTGCTGGCGAAGAGGTCGACCGGCCCCAGCCTAAGGTGCTCCAGCAGGCGCCTCATGTCGTCGGCATGCTCCTCGGGCGTGTTCTCTATCCGGTCGTCGGTGCGGCGGCTACGTTCTGTGCCGCGTGGGTCGTAGGTGATGACCGTGCGATCGGCGAAGTGGCCGGCCAGGGTGCCGAAACCGCCGGCGCCCATGGGGGAACCGACGAGCAGCAGCGGGAGCTTGCTGGACGCCTCGTTGCGCCGAACGTCGAAGGTGAGCTCGGCGCCCCCTGTCACGAGGGTGTCGGTGGTGGGTTGAACCGTGGGAAGGGTCACGGCTCAGGCCTCCTGCTCCTCGGCCAGGATCGCGTCGATCTGACCCAGAGCCGACGCCATGCCCTCGTCCATACCCATCTCGAGGAGTGTCTCCATCGACTCCAGACTCGCGAACGAGTTCACCAGCACCATGCGGGTGCGGCCAGGCGCCGCCTCCTCTATGCTCACGCGCATGGAGATAGTCGGCAGGTCGTCGTTGCACGCCCCGCCTTCATCGGTGAAACCGTCGCGTAACTCGAGGTAGCGCGGCGGCTCGACC
>CAYXUE010000021.1:20747-25912 GCA_964467885.1 uncultured bacterium
GCTCGACCGCTCGCCATCCGGACCCGTCATGTAGAACTCGGCCCTGCCCCCTGGGCGCAGGTCGTGGACATGGAAGGTGGCGGGCCACTCGGGCGGTCCCCACCAGCGCTCCAGCTTCCGCGGGTCGGCCCACAGTTGCCACACGCTCTCCGGAGACGCCTGGAACTCGCACGTCATGGTCATGGTGAGGTTGGAGGGGTCCTTCGCTACGTTCAGTACGCTCATCGGTCTTCCTCCTCTGGAGCGGCCAGGATGTCCGCCATCCGGTCCGCTCTGCCGCGCCACAGCTCCTCGAACTGGTCCAGCAGGCGCTGCGCGGCGCGCACCCGCTCGAGCCGGGTGGTGACCACCAGGCGGCGGCCCTCCCGGCGCTTGCTGACAAGGCCCGCGCGCTCCAGCACGGCCACGTGCTTCTGAACGGCCGCGAAGCTCATGGGGTAATGGCTGGCCAGCTCGGCCACTCCCTCCTCGCCTGCCAGGGCCCGCCGCAGGATGTCGCGACGGGTCTGGTCGGCCAGGGCCGAGAACACGCGGTCCGCTTCCGCACCTTGCAGCATTGATACAACCTAATGGTTGTATGTCGGCTCTGTCAAGAGCGCCCCTTAGGCCACGGCCGCCCTACGTCAGCGCCCGGCGCCCCAGACGGCCTCACGCGAGGCCACCCGCTCCACGTAGTCGCGGTTGAGGCTCACGCCGATGCCGGGCCCGTGCTGGGGGATGGCCTGCACGCCGTCCACCGCCTCCAGCGGCTCGTTGATCAGGTCCTGGTCCCAGTAACGCGAGCCCGACGACGTGTCGCCGGGCAGCGTGAAGTTGGGCAGCGAGGAGAGGTGCAGGTTGGCCGCGCGGCCCACGCCGCACTCGAGCATGCCCCCGCACCAGACGGGCGCCCCGAACGACCGGGCGATGTCGTGGATGGCCTGCGAGGCGCGGAAGCCGCGCACGCGACCGACCTTCAGGTTGATGACCTTGCCGGCGCCGATGGTGAGCGCCTTGCGCGCGTCTTCCGGCGAGTTGATGGACTCGTCCAGGCAGATGGGCGTGTCTATCTGCGCCTGCAACGTGGCGTGGTCCAGGATGTCGTCGTGCGCCAGCGGCTGCTCGATGTAGGTGAGGCCGAACTCGTCGAGGCGCTTCAGGTGCGGCGCCTGGATCAGCGTGTAGGCGCTGTTGGCGTCGACCGTGAGCGAGATGTCGGGGAACGCCTCCCGCACGGCCTTCACCGGCTCGTAGTCCCAGCCGGGCTTTATCTTCAGCTTCACCCGGCCGTAGCCCTGCTCGACGCTGTCGGCGGCCAGGGCCACCGTCTCCTCCACGCTCTCCTGGATGCCCAGCGAGATGCCCACGGGGATCGGCCTGTCGCTGCCGCCCAGCAGCTGGTAGAGGGGCACCCCGAGGCTACGCGCCTGCAGGTCCCAGAACGCCATCTCCACCGCCGCCACGGCGATGTTATGCCCCCTTATGTAGCGCAGCTCGTGCAGCAGTTCCTCGGCCGAGGCGAACTCCTTGCCCACCACGGCCGGGGCGATGAAGTCGCTGATCACGTGCCAGGCGGTGTCGGTGGTCTCGTACGAGTAGCCGGGCGACTCGCCGGCCACGCACTCGGCCAGGCCCACCTCTCCCCCGCTGTACATGGAGAGGATGAGCACGCGCCGGTCCTGCACGGAGCCGAAGCTGGTGCGGAAGGGGAACTTGAGGCGTAGCGGAACCTCGGTCAGTTCCAGCCGTTCGATCTTCATGGTTCTGCTCCTAGCGCCCGGACGGGAGTCAGCGGGCCTTGGCGTAAGGGCGGTTCTGGATCCGCTCCAGGTAGCGCACCGCTACCGCCGTCAGGTTACTCAGCACGAGGTAGATGAAGGCGATGGCCATGTAGACGGTCATGGGTTGGTAGGTCCGCGAGATGATGTTGCGACCCGTCAGTAGCAGCTCGTTCACGGTGATAACGGAGACCAGCGTGGAGTCCTTGATGAGCGAGATGAACTGGTTCCCCAGCGCCGGCAGCGCTATGCGCAGCGCTTGCGGGATGAGCACGAAGCGGTAGGTGTCGAAGGGGCGGAGCCCCAGCGAGCGCGCCGCCTCGCTCTGGCCCTGGCCGATGGCCAGGAACGCGCCGCGGATGATCTCGGCGTTGTAGGCACCAACGTAGAGGATGAGGCCGATGGTACCGGCCCAGAACGCCGGCAGGGGATCGAGGAACGGCAGAGAGGGTAGCCCGAAATAGATGATGAACAGCTGAACCAATAGCGGTGTGCCGCGGAAGAACTCGATGTAGGCGCCGGCGATCCAGTTGAGGATGGTGAAGCGCGACATGCGCCCCAGCGCGGCGATGAGGCCCAGCACCAGGCCGATGCTGCCCGAGATGGCCGTGACCGAGATGGTGGTCAGGGTGCCGTTCCAGAGCGCCTTCAACGTGTTGGGCGTGAAGATACCCGACAGATACTCGAACATCGATCCTCCTGCGGCAACCTAGAGTTGCGGCATCCGTACCGGTGAAGTAGATACCGGCCTACTCACCGGGGCGCAGCCGCTGTCACCGGCTGCGCCCCACCTCAGGGTTGTGCCCGCTCCGCTAGGCGCGGCCGCTCCCCGCCGGCCTCACGCGGTGAAGCGGGTTCCCAACTAGCCGTACTGCTTACTCGGCAGGCGGGGTGACGATGTCGCCACCGATCCACTTCATGCTGATCTCGAGCAGGGTGCCGTCCTCACGCATGTCGCGTAGCGCCTGGTTGATGGCGGCCGCCAGCTCGGGCTGGTTCTTGGCCATCAGCACGTAGGCGTTCTCCTCGAAGATGAGGCCCTCCATGGCCTTTACGGGCTGGCCCGCTTCTATGGCTTCGTAACCCACCACGGGGTTGGTGAAGATGGCGTGCGCGCGCCCGGAGGCCACGGCCAGCAAGGAGTCCTGCACACCGGAGTAGGTATCGATGCGCGGGTAGTCGATGCTCTCGAGGTACTGCTGGTTGGTGCCGCCCAGGTCGACCGCGATGGGCGCGTTGGCCTCGGCCATCTCCTCGATGTTGGCGTAGTCGTAGTCCGTGTGGATGAACATCTGACCGCCACCGTAGTAGTACGGCACTTCGGAGAAGTCCACCGCCTGCTGCCGCTCCGGAGTGATGGAGTGGGAGGCGACCGAGAAGTCGAACGTGCCGGCCTGCACGCCGCCGACGATGGTGGCGAACTCGGCCTGCTGCAGCCGCACGTCTACGCCGAGGCGCCGGGCCAACTCACGCGCCACGTCCGCGTCGAAGCCGATCATCTCGCCGTTGTCGTCGGGCATGGAGAAGGGTGGATACTCACCGGACATGGCGACCACCGCAGTGCCCTTGGCCTGGATGTCGGCTAGTTCCGCGAAGGCGGCGGGGATCATCAGCGCTAGGGCGATGAACGCTACGACACCAGAGATGAGTCTGCGATTCCGTTTCATGCGGGAGCCTCCTAAATCAAGGCTGGGACACGCGCGAGCCCAGGGCAAACGCCCGAAGGCGACCTGCCACGACGGCGCTACCGGTAGCGCCAGATGCCCATCCGGCATGGCGACTGCAGGGGCGCAGCCATGTACGTGCCCATCTGAGATTACGGACCAAGCCGGACAAGGGAACGGTAACACATGCGCGTTGTCGTACAGGACGGCGCCCGTTGGCGGGGACGCTTGCGAGGACGTGGAAAAGGGTGCTGCGGAGCGGGTGCTAGACTCTCGGGCAACCGCCCCCGTCACAACGCTAGGTCGTCACCGGACCTACGCCGCTAGGAGCAGTTCTCTCGCCATGCCCCCATCCGATCCACCTCCGACCAGGTCGCCAGCTACAACGCCCGGGAAGGGCGGGCAGCGAGATCTGCTCTTCTACCAGGGGCATCTGGAACTGCCTACCGTCAGCCACGCCGCGGGCATCTGGCTGCACGACACCGAGGGCAAGCGCTACCTCGACGGCTCCTCCGGGGCCATCACGGCCACCATCGGACACGGCGACGAGCGGGTCCTGGAGGCCATGCGGCACCAGGCACAACGCGTCACCTTCGCCTACCGCACACAGTTCGAGAACGAGCCCGCGCACGAGCTGGCACGTGCGCTGACCGCGCAGCTGAGCCAGGACCTGCGGCGCGTGTTCTACGTGTCGGGCGGTTCGGAAGCCGTTGAGTCGGCCATCAAACTGGCGCGGCAGTACCACCTGGCCAACGGCGAGCCGGGCCGCTACAAGGTCATCAGCCGCTTCCCCTCGTATCACGGCTCCACCCTCGGCGCCCTGCAGGCCACGGGCTACTCGCCACTGAACGAGCCCTTCACCCCCATGCATCTGAGTTCGGTCCGCGTACCTGCACCCACGCGCCATGCCCGCCCCGCCGGCATGAGCGAGGAGCAGTGGGGTCTGGAGTGTGCCGCCAAGCTGGAGAGCAAGATCCTGGAGGAGGGACCGGACACGGTGGCGGCGTTCATCATCGAGCCGGTGGGTGGCGCCTCCACGGGCGCTCTGGTGCCGCCGCCGGGCTACCTGGCGGCCATCACGCAGATCTGCCGCCGGCACGGCGTGCTCATCATCTACGACGAGGTCATGACCGGCGTCGGCCGCACCGGTGAGTTCTGCGCGTATCAGCATTGGGAGGCGCCCAGGGCGCAAGCGGCGACCTCGGCAACGCCCGACGCTCTCAGCGCAACCGGCCCGGTAAAGGTCGGCGCCGAGGTCGACATCCTGGCGCTCTCCAAGGGCTTGGGCGCCGGCTACATCCCGCTGGGCGCGGTGGTGTGCCGCTCCCACATAGCGGACACGGTGGTGGACAGCGGCGGCTTCGCGCACGGGCACACCTACGCTGGCAACCCTCTGGCCTGCGCCGTGGGCGCCGCCGTGCTGCGCGTGGTGGAGGAGGACGGCCTGGTGGTCAACGCCCGCGAGCGCGGGCGGCAGCTCATGCGCGGCCTAGAGGCCATACAGCGAGAGCACCGCGTGGTGGGCGACGCGCGCGGCCTGGGGCTACTCACCGCGCTCGAGTTCGTCGCGGACCCCGAGAGCCTGGAGCCGTACCCCGCGGAACTCAACGTGCACGAACGCATGACCGTGCTGGCGCGGCGTAACGGCCTGCTGGTCTACCCGCGCCGCAGCCGCGGCGGCTGGAGCGGCGATCACGTGCTGGTGGCGCCGCCGCTCATCATCAGCGAGGGCGAGATGGAGGAG
>CAYXUE010000021.1:26012-36418 GCA_964467885.1 uncultured bacterium
GTGAGCCGCAGTGAGCCTCAGCCGCACCAGTCCAGCGCCGTCAGCGCCAGCACGCGCGTCGTGTTCAGGACGCTGGCCAAGTCCACCCACTCGTCCGGCGCATGCAGGTTGCCGCCGATGGGACCGTAGCAGGTGGCCGGGATGCCGAAGTAGAGGTTGTAGAAGCGGGCGTCGGTGGTGGCGGTGGAGACGAACGGTTCTAGCTCCGTGCCGGTGACCGCCACGTGGGCGGCTTCCAGCGACTCGAGCACGGGCGCCGAGCGGTCCAGCACGAACCCCTCCGCGTTGAAGCCTATGTAATCGAAGCGCGGCGGATGCGTCCGCAGCCAAGCGTCCTCTTCGCAGGCAGCCAGGACGCCGGCTTCGAAGCGGGCTCGCACCTCCGCCAGGTCCTCGCCTGGGAAGGCGGAGAAGCGCACCTCCAGTACGCACTCCGACGGAACGGTGGAGGGCCAGTCGCCCGCGTGCAGCGTGCCCACGCTGTAGTTGAGCGGGTGCGGCACGGTTCCGAACGGCGCGGGCCGCCCGCCGGCCTCGTTGGCTTGCCTCTCCAGTTCCTCGATGGCCGCCAGCACCACGCGCGCCTTGGCTATGGCGTTGACGGCGCCCTGCTGGTCCGCACCCAGCACATGAGCGCCGGCGCCCTCCACCGTTATGCGCACCCACATGACCCCCACCTGCGCCACCAGCAGCGTCTGGCCGAAGGGCTCCGGGATGATGGCCGCGTCCGCCCGCCGCCCCCGCAGCAGGCTGGACAGGGCGCCGTTGCCGGTGCATTCCTCCTCGATGACCGTGTCGAGGTGCAGGTCGCCCGCCAGCTCCACGCCGGCCTCACGCAACGCGCGCACGGCGAAGATCATGGCGCTGAGGCCGGACTTCATGTCGGCAGCGCCCCGGCCGTACATGCGGCCGTCCGCCACCTCGCCGGCCCAAGGATCCCGCGTCCAGAACCTCTCCGGCGTTACGGGCACCACGTCCACGTGGCTCTGGAACAGGAGGGAGCGGCCGCCCCCGGCACCCGGCAGCGTGGCGGCCAGGTTCGGCCGGTCCGCGTAATCGCCTTCCAGTGGCGAGTAGGCACGGTGCGCGCGGAGCTGCTCGAGGTCCAGGTCGTAGAGCTCAACCGACAGGCCCAGGCGCTGCAACTCGCCGGCGATGACGTCCTGTACTCCCCGCTCGTTGCCGCGCACGCTGCGCTCCTGCACAAGGCGACTAAGGAACTCGACCTGGCGCTCGAAGTTCGCCTCGACGCGCTCCAGCACCGCCTTACCGCCTGCGGCGCCTCCGGCTGCGGCGTCCGTCCGGGTCACGACCCGGCCGTCCCTGCTTCGAACATGCTGGTGACCTTATCATCCGTCCTTGCCATCCCGTAGGCGCGCCTCCGCGGGGGCGGGCAGGCACGACCCGGTACAGCGGGAACGGGCAGCCACGACCCGGTACGGCGGCACCGGGCTCGACAGCTGCCGGAACAGCGGTTCCCGGGGCACCGGTTAGACTCCTCGAACATGGAACAGCTAGCTAACCACCCACTCCCCCACGTGCCGGGCGCACCGGGTGCACCGGGCTCAGGCAGCTGCCGCGGACCCAGAACCCCTTCGTGATGCAGGACATCCTCCTTCTCGGCGGGACCGTCCTGAGCATGGATCCGCGGGCGCCGCGGCACACCGCCGTGGCCCTCAGGGCGGGTCGGGTGCTCGCTGTGGGCAGCGCGGATGAAGTGGAAGCGGTGGCGGCGCCGGGCGCCAGGCGCGTGGATCTAGCGGGCGCCATAGTGCTGCCCGGCTTCCACGACGCGCACGTTCACCTAACGGACTACGGCTTCGCGCTGGCGCAGCTCGATCTCTACGACGCGCCCACCATGGAGGCGGCGCTGGATCTGGTGGCAACCCGGGCTCGGGAGCTACCGGCGGGCGAACTGCTGGAGGGCGTCGGCTTCTCGCTCTCGCGCTGGAGCGTGCCGGCCGTGGAGCGTGGCAGCCTCGACTCCGTGGCGCCAGGGCGACCGGTGATCATCCGCAGTCAGGACCTGCACAGCGCCTGGCTGAACAGCGCGGCGCTCGATCTCATCGGCGTCTCGGCCGACACGCCGGATCCGGAGGGCGGCACGGTGGTGCGTGACTCCGAAGGCCAGCCGACGGGCCTGCTACTGGAGCGGGCCACGCGCCTCATAGAGGCAGGTTCGCCGCCGCGGTCGGCCGCCGACATCCGCGCCGCCCTCGAGCGAGCCGGGGCGGACCTCGCGAAGCGCGGCATCACCACGGTGCACCACATGGCCATGGACCCGCCGGGCTACTGGCGCGAGATGGCCACGCTGGCGTCTCGACCCGGCTACCCGGTGCGCGTGTGGGCCTGCGTGAACCAGGAGGACGTGGAGCACGCGGCCGCCCTCGGCCTGGCCACCGGGCAGGGCGGCGAGAACTTCACCATCGGCGGCGCCAAGTTCTTCGTGGACGGCGCGCTGGGCAGCCGCACGGCCTGGATGCTCGAGCCGTACGCCGACGGCTCCGGCACGGGCGCGCAGGTGCATGGGCCCGAGGTGCTGGCCGACCGGCTGCCGCGGGTGCTGGAGGCGGCACTGACGCCCGTGATCCACGCCATCGGCGACGCCGCCAACCGCGCAGCCGTAGCCGCCTTGCGCGCCTCCCGCGAGCGGTGGCACGAGCTGGGCCTGAGGCCGCGGCTGGAGCACGCTCAACACATGACCCCCGAAGATGCCGCCATCGTGGGCGACCTGGGCTTACCGGTGTCGGTCCAGCCGGCGCACCTGCCCTTCGACCTGCGGCCCATCCAGGAACTACTGCCCGACCGGGCGGAGCAGGCGTACGCCTTCCGCTCTCTGCAGGCCAACGGCGCGGTGCTGGCCCTAGGCTCCGACGCTCCCATCGCCACGCCGGACGTGCTGGCCGGCGTTCGGGCTGCCTGCACGCGCATGGACGCGGATGGTCGCGAGCTGACGCCCAACGAACGACTCAGCGTGGAGGAGGCGCTAGCGGGTTACACCCGCGGCGCAGCCTACGCGGTGCAGCGTGAGGGCTCGAGCGGCATGCTGCGGGCGGGCTTCGATGCGGACCTGGTGGTGCTCTCCCACGAGCCGGACATGGCGGCACCCGACCCGCAGGTCCTGGCCACCATCAAGGCCGGC
The DNA here is from genome assembly GCA_964467885.1 of uncultured bacterium. Taxonomy (GTDB): domain Bacteria; phylum Deinococcota; class Deinococci; order Deinococcales; family Trueperaceae; genus JAAYYF01. The sequence continues at coordinate 29,155 of CAYXUE010000021.1, forward strand.
GCCGTGACGCATTCGAGCGGGGACGTGGACCTCTAGGCGCCAGCCGGCGCCTCAGTTCGCCCCGCCGCTCTCCGTACTCCCCGCGCCCTGGCCGCCCTCGCCGGCCGAGCTGGCGGTGCGCTGGCCCAGGTAAGCCGTAGCCACCCGCTCGTCGTCCGCCATGTCCTTGGCCGAGGCGCCCAACCGCACGTTGCCCGCCTCCAGCAGGTAGGCGTGGTCGGCCAGGCGCAGCGCGGCGCGCGCGTTCTGCTCGATCAGCAGCACGGTGGCGCCGGAGTCGCGCAGCTTGGCCACCACGTTGAAGATCTCCTCCACGATGAGGGGCGCCAGGCCCAGGCTGGGCTCGTCCAGCAGCAGCAAGCGCGGGCTAGCCATCATGGCCCTGCCCATGGCCAGCATCTGCTGCTCGCCGCCCGACATGGTGCCCGCCAGCTGCCGGCGGCGCTCCGCTAAGCGCGGAAAGGTGGTGTAGACGCGGTCCAGCTCCTCGGCTATGACCTTGCGGCCCATGCGCGCCCGCGCGTAGGCGCCCAGGCGCAGGTTGTCCTCCACCGGCAACGCCGGGAAGAGCTCGCGGCGCTCCGGCACCAGCACCACGCCCTCCCCAACCAGTTCCTCGGGCTGGGCGCCCGTTATGTCCTCGCCGGCGAACTCCACCCTGCCGCCCGCCTTGGGCACCACGCCCACCACCGAGTTCACCAGGCTGGACTTGCCGGCACCGTTGGCGCCGATCACGGTGACCAGCTCGCCCTCCAGCACGCTGACGTTCACGGCGTTGAGGGCCTCCACGCCGCCGTAGCGCACGGTCAGGTCGTGGGTCACGAGCAGCGCCTGGTCGGAGGCGGCACGGCGCGCCTCCAGCTGGTCGCTCTGGGTGGGGGCCACGGCGCTCACGCCGCCTCCCGGCCCAGGTACGCCTCGAGCACGCGGGGGTCGCGACGCACCTCGTCCGGCGTGCCCTCGGCCAGCTTCTGGCCGTGGTTCATGACCACCACGTGGTCGGCCAGGTTCATCACCACGTCCATGTCGTGCTCCACCAGCAGCACCGTGGTGCCCTCGGCCTTCAGCCGCCGCACGAGGGCCATCAGCTCCTCCTTCTCGTGCCGCCTGAGTCCGGCGGCGGGTTCGTCGAGGAGCAGCAGCAGGGGGTCGGCCACCAGGGCGCGGGCAACCTCCAGCAGCCTCAGCTTGCCGAGGGGCAGGCTGTCGGCGGTGGCGAAGGGGTCGTCGCCCAGACCCACGCGCCTGAGCTGCCTGAGGGCCTCGGCGCGCGCGCTTTCGGCCTCGGCGCGGTCGAGGTTGAGCATGCCGCGGAACAGGCCGGCGCTGGTCCTCACGTAGGCGCCGATGAGCACGTTGTCCAGCAGGGTCATGGAGCCGATGACGTTGAGGTGCTGGAAGGTGCGCGCTATGCCCAGGCGAGCCACGGCGTGCGGCGGCTTGCGCTCTATGGACTGGCCGGCGAAGCGGATCTGGCCGCTGCTCACCTGGAGCACACCGGTGATGAGGTTGAAGACGGTGGTCTTGCCGGCGCCGTTCGGGCCGATGAGGCCGGTGATCTGACCCTCGCGCACCTCGAAGTCGAGGTCCTGCACCGCCGCAAGGCCGCCGAAGTTCTTACCCACGCCTTGCAGCTCGAGCAGCGCCCCGCCCGAACCGCCCGCCGGCCTGGGACCGGGCGGCAGGGGCGGCGCGTCCTCCTTCACGGGTCGCGGCGGCGGCTTGGGCAGGAGCCCGTCCAGCATGGGCATGAGCCCGCGGCGGGCGCGCTGCAGCACCACGATCAGGATGAGGCCGAAGGCGATGATCTCGTAGTTGCCGGTGCGGCCCACGATGAGCGGCATGACCTGCTGCAGCTGCTCCTTGAGCAGGACGAAGATGGTGGCTCCGGCCAGGGCGCCCCAGAGGCTGGTGAGCCCGCCCACCACGGCCATGATGAGCACGTCGATGCTGGACTCAAGGCTGGCGATGCCTGGCACGACGTAGCGCTCGCGGAAGGCGTAGAGGCCGCCCGCCAGGCCGGCGAAGGCGGCGGCCAGCAGGAAGGTGAGCATCTTGAGCGACTGCACGTTCACACCGAAGCTGGCCGCGGCCACCGAACCCGTGCGCAGGCTCTGGATGGCGCGCCCTATGCGCGAGCGCATGAGGTTGGTGGTCAGCAGCAGCACCAAGAGCACCGCGCCCCACACCACGATGAAGTAGAGGCGGTCGCCCCGCAGCTCGTAACCGAAGAGCGACAGGGGCGGGAAGCGGTGCCCGGTGGCGCCACCCAGGCCGGTGCTTCCGCCCGTGACGGGGATCCAGTTGCGCAGTATGCCCGTGATGACCAGGCCCCAGGCCAGGGTGGCCAGGGCCAGGAAGTGCCCCTTGAGCCGCAGCGTCACCAGGCCGATGACCCATGCTATGAGCAGCGACAGTAAGATGCCCGCCAGCAGCGAGAGCCAGGGGTTCACCCCGAAGCGGCTGGCCACGATGGCAGCGGTGTAGGCGCCAGTGCCCATGAAGGCCGCCTGCCCCAGCGAGGCCAGGCCCGCGTAACCGGTCAGCAGCACCAGGCCCATGACCACCAGGGCGAACATGCCGATCACGTTGGCCAGCCTGAGTGTGAAGGCGGAGGCGAAGACGGGCAGGAGCGCCATGCCGACGAGGAAGAGGACCAGCAGGCCCGTCCTGATCCAACGCGCCGCGGTGGGGGTGAAGAGGGCCCTCACTCCACGTGCTCCTCGAAGTCCAGGTGCTGGAACGAGCGCACCAGCAGCACGGGGATGATGAGGAGGAACACCAGCACCTCCTTGTAGGCGGAGCTGATGTAGAAGGCGGTGAACTGCTCGGCCACGCCCACGAACAGGGCGCCCACCACCGCCAGCACGGGGTTGACCAGGCCGCCGATGATGGCGCCGATGAAGCCCTTCAGGCCCAGCATGAAGCCGAAGTCGTAGGCCATCTTGGTGATGGGCGTTATGAGCACGCCGGCCACGGCGCTGAGGAACACCGAGAGCGTGAAGGCCGCGCTGCCCGCGCGCACCACGCTGATGCCGCTGAGCCTGGCGCCCAGCCGGTTCACGCTGGCGGCCCTGAGGGCCTTGCCCTGCAGCGTGCGGCCGAAGAACCACCAGAGGCCCACCAGCAGCAGCGCCACCACCCCGAGCAGCCACAGCGCCTGGGGCCCGAAGTAGGCGGCGCCCAGCCTGAGGCCCTCGCCCTCCTGGAACGGCGGCAGCGTGTACGGCTGCGGACCCCAGAAGGCGAGTCCCAGGCCGGTTAGCGCCAGGTGGAGTCCGATGGTGAGGATGAGGAACACCACCACGGAGGCGCGGGGCAGCGGCTGGATGATGGAGCGGAAGAATATGGGGCCCAGGGCCGTGGTGAGCCCCACGGCCAGGACGATCTGCACCAGGTACGGCAGGTTGGTGCTGGCCGCCAGCCAGGTCATTCCGTAGATGGCGGCGCCCGCCAGCAGCGGCCAGGCCACCGACCAGAGGGCCTTGAGGGGCTGCCGCCGCCTGACGTGCCTGAAGGCGTCGAGCAGCGCCCAGGCCACCAGGCCCGCGATTATCAGGTAGACGGTGCCGGGCACCTGCTGCGCCCGGAAACTGGCCACTGTGAGGGCGGAGAGCATGACGAACTCGCCCTGGGCCACGTTGATGACGTTGGTTACCGAATAGAGAACGACGATGCCGAGTGCCGTCAGCGCGTAGATGGCGCCGTTTATGAGCCCTTCGGAGGCGAGGATCAGGGGGATGTCAAACAAGATAGGTGCCGTCCGGAATCTGCATGTTGCGTTCTAGATACGCCCACTTCGGCCAGGTGGCGCCGGGCCGCTGCCCAGCGCCACTCAGCCAACTGCCATACGTCGTTATCGCAGCGCTCCGCTTACGACGTCAGCCTCATCGCGCGAGGCGCCAATCGCCGCCGCTGACCTCGACGATCACCAGAGCGCGTGTGTCCAGGCCGAGGTGGTCCTCAGCGGTGAAGTCGAAGACGCCGCCCACGCCCACGAACTCGGGCATGGCTTCCAGCGCGTCGCGGATGGCGGCGCGCGCCGCGGCCGTATCGCTGAGGTCCAGCGTGCCCTCGGCCTGCGCGTGCTGCACGGCCAGCTCGAACGCCTTGACGGCGTCCCAGGCGTGGCCGCCGAAGGTGCTGGCGGTGCCCTCGCCGAACTGGGCCTCGTACTCGTCCACGTACGCCTTGGCCACTTCCTTGATGGGGTTGGCGTCGTCCATCTCGTCCACCACGATCATGGGGCCGATCGGCAGGCGCACGCCCTCGGCGGCGTCGCCGGCCAGCTCCAGGAAGCTCGGGTTACCCACGCCGTGGCTCACGTACACCAGCCCCTCGTAGCCGCGGTCCGCCAGCGCTTCGACCACCAGCGCGGTGTCGCGCACCACGCCCCAGATGAGCACCGCGTCGGGGCGGCGCGCCACCACGTTCAGCGCCTGCGCGGTGACACTGGTGTCGTTACGGCCGTAGCGCTCCGTGGTGACGATCTGCAGGTCCGTGCCCTCGGCCGCCGCCTGCAGCTCCACCAGGCCACCCTCACCGTAGGCGTCGTCGATGCCCATGAAGGCCACGGTGGAGAGGCCGTTGGCCACCATGTCCTCAACGATGCCGTTGACCATGAGGCGGTCGGTCTGCGGAGTCTTGAAGACCCAGTAGCGCTCCTCCACCGGCTCGATGATCTGCGCGGCCGCCGCGAGGCTGATGTTCACTACCTCGGCCTCCTGCACCGCGTCGATGATGGCCAGGGAGTTGGCGGAGATCGTGCAGCAGATGATGACGTGCACGTCGTTCTCCTGGATCAGGCGGTTGACGTTGGTGACCGCCTGGCCCGTGTCCGTGGCGCTGTCGAGGAAGATGATCTCCACCGGCACACCGCCGATGCCGCCCATCTGGTCGAAGTAGTCCTGCATCATCCTGAAGGTGTTGGCTTCCGGCTCACCCAGCGCGGCTGCCGAACCAGTGGCCGCGGCTACGGCGCCGATGCGCAGGGTCTGCGCGAACGCGGCCCCCATCATCAGCAGTCCGACTGCGAGCAACAAGCTTACGGATCGTCGGGCCATGTGTTCCTCCTACTTCCTACACGCGCCGTGCTCAAGCCACGGTCGGTCGTGCCTGATCGCCGCGAGGGGGTCCACGGGAGCCGTACGTGGCCTCAACCGGTTGGCGCCTTGCGGACGCCGCCCTCGGTGGCTTGCGAGTGCCGGGGCATAGAGGTGACGCGGGGGAGGTTGCGCGCCCTGCACGTTGAAGTACGTAACGCGAGCATACGCGCCGGAGGGGAACTCGGCAACCGCAGGCGAGGAAGCCGGTCGACAACGGCGCCTGCGTTATGCTTCTTGCCAAGAACGCACATCTTGGCGGGCGCCCTAGGCGGACGTCCCCTGATCTCGGGAGGCGGTCGATGACCGTAGGCAGAGCTTAAGTGAGCCTCGCCGACACCCTCGGTTTCCAGCAGTTGCTGTTGGAGCGCGACCACGCGGTGCTACGCACCATGGTCGGGGCGGGCCACACCAACATGCACGGAACGGGCCACGGCGGCTTCGTCTACGCGCTGGCCGACGAGGCCTTCGCCCTCGCTTCCAACTCCGGGGACGCCGACGCCGTGGCGCTCTCCGTGCACATGGATTACTTCCGCGCCGTGCGGCCCGGCGACGCCCTGGTAGCCGAGGCGCGGGCCGAGCACGTGGGCCGCCGCGTAGCCACCTACCGGGTGGAGGTGCGCCTGGACGGCGAGGGGGAAGACACGGCCGGGGAAGTGGTGGCGCTCTTCACCGGGACCGTGTACAGGCGGGCCCGCTCGGAAGCCGGTGCGGGCGCGCGGCCGGCGGGTGCCTCGTGAGGGCCGCACGCCAGGGCGCCGAACCGCAGGGGGCTGAGCTACGAAACGCCCAACCTCGTGACGCCGAATCTCGTAAGGAGTGGTGATGTTCCAGCCAGAGATAGAGACCATGCCGCGCGAGCAGCTGCGCGAGCTGCAGAGCCGGCGCCTGAAGGACCTGGTGGCTCGCCTCTACGAGCGCGTGCCCTACTACCGTGAGCGCCTGGACGAGTCGGGCGTGAAGCCAAGCGACATCAAGAGCATCGACGACATCACGCGCCTGCCCATCACCCGCAAGGACGAGGTGCAGAGCAACTACCCCTTCGGCCTGCTGGCGGTGCCGCGCGAGGAGCTGGCCCGCGTTCACGCCTCCTCGGGCACCACGGGTAAGCCCACGGTGGTGGGCTACACCAGGAACGACCTGGACGTGTTCGCCGAGGTGAACGCCCGCAGCCTGGCCGCCGCCGGCGCCACGCCCGGCATGGTCTTCCACAACGCCTACGGCTACGGCCTCTTCACCGGCGGCTTGGGCCTACACGGCGGCGGCGAACGCCTAGGGCTCACGGTAGTGCCGGTTTCCGGCGGCATGACGGAGCGGCAGGTAGGCCTCATCCTCGACCTGGAGCCGGGCATCATCGCCTGTACACCCTCGTACGCGCAGACGCTGGCGGAGGAGTTCCGCAGCCGCGGTATCTCGCCCGATCAGATCCCTCTCAAGTACGGCATATTGGGCGCGGAGCCGTGGACCGAGGCCATCCGCGCCGACGTGGAGGCCGGCCTCGGCATCCACGCCTCCAACATCTACGGCCTCACCGAGATCATCGGCCCCGGCGTGGCCAACGAGGCGTACGACGAGGGCGAAGGCAGCTACCTGTGGGAGGACCACTTCTTCCCCGAGATCTTGGACCGCGACACGGGCGACCCGGTGCCGGACGGCGAGGAGGGCGTGCTGGTCATAACCACGCTCACCAAGGAGGGCATGCCCCTGCTGCGCTACTGGACGGGCGACATCACGCACATGACGCGCGAGCCGGGGCCCAGCGGCCGCACCCACGCGCGCATCGGCCTCATCCGGGGCCGCTCCGACGACATGATGGTCATCCGCGGCGTGAACGTGTACCCCACCCAGATCGAGGCGGCGCTGCAGCTAGTGCCGCAGGCGTCCGCCCACTACCAGTTGGTGGTGCGACGCGTGGGCACTCTGGACGAGCTGGAGCTGAAGCTCGAACTCACCCCCGAATCGTTCAACCGCGTGGGCCAGGGCGTGCTGGAGGGCGGCATCATCGAGGTGGACCGCAAGGTGGACGAGCTGCGGGCCCACATCCAGCACAAGATCCGCGACATCGTGGGGATAGGCGTGAAGGTCACGCTGATGGGGCCCGGCGAGGTGCCGCGCTCCGCTGGGGGGAAGCTCAGGCGGATCGTGGATGAGAGGCGGTTGTA
>CAYXUE010000022.1:0-36236 GCA_964467885.1 uncultured bacterium
GTGAAGGGCAAGGTCGAGATCTGGGCCGGCGGTGAACTGATCGGCGACGTGGTGGCCGCCGCGCTGGACATAGAGGAGGGCGCGCGCTTCACCGGCAGGAGCGAGATGGCGGAGCCGCTGAGCGGCGCGCAGCAGATGGCGGCCGACACCAGCATCGCGGAGGCGGAACCGACCGGCTCCGAGCGGGCCCTCCCGGGACTTGAGGGCCGGTCGGCGGGCACCGCGGACGCCCTGCTGGAGGCACCTGCCGTAGGTGAGGCTGTAGAACGCGGCTAACAAGGGAGGTCGAACCTGTTGCTACAATGCGGCGTGCTAAGCAGAGTCATCCCTCCCAACAGCCTGACCGAGGTCAGGGGGGCCGCCCATGGCGCTTGAAAGACTGTTCAGGCGCAACCGGCCCACGCGCAAGGAGGAGGACACCAGTCCGGCCGGCCTATGGCTCAAGTGCGATGCCTGCCAGGCTCAGATCTACCGCAAGGACCTGGTAGCCAACGCCTACCTCTGCCCCGAGTGCGGCTTCCACCACCGCATGCCCGTCAGTGCCCGCATCGAGCTGCTGGCCGACGAGGGTTCGTTCGAGAAGTGGTCCGGTGGCATCCAGCCGCAGGACCCGCTCGAGTTCGAGGACACCCAGAAGTACAGCGAACGCATAGAGAAGGCGCAGAAGAAGTCGGACAACCCGGACGCCATCGTCACGGGCGCCGCGCGACTGAACGGGCTGGAGATAGGCCTGGTCATCATGGACTTCTCCTTCATGGCCGGCTCCATGGGCTCCGTGGTGGGCGAGGAGATAGCCCGTGCCGCCGAACGCGCCGCCGCCGAGAACCGCAGCCTGGTGGTGGTCACCGCCTCGGGCGGCGCCCGCATGCAGGAGGGCGCGCTCTCGCTCATGCAGATGGCCAAGACCACCGTGGCGCTGGGCTCGCTGGCCGAGAAGCGCCTGCCCTACGTGGCCGTACTCACCGATCCCACCACCGGCGGCGTCACGGCCAGCTTCGCCACCCTGGGCGACGTCATCTTCGCCGAGCCCGGCGCGCTCATCTCGTTCGCCGGTCCGCGCGTCATCCAGCAGACCATCCGGCAGGACCTGCCGGAAGGGTTCCAGCGCTCCGAGTTCCTGCTCCAGAAGGGCATGGTCGACGACGTCGTGACCCGCAAGGAGTTGAAGGACCGCATCGGCGTGGTGCTGAGCCTGCTCACCACCGGTCTGCCCGAGAAGAGCCTGGAGGCACAGCATGTCGCTGCCCTTTGAGCAACCGATAGACGACCTGGCGGCCAAGATCCGCGACATGCGGGCCTACGCGGCCGAGCAGGAGATAGACCTCGAGCAGGAGATAGACGCGCTGCAGGGCCGCCTCGACCGCCTGATGCGCGAGACGTACGACAACCTCACCCGCTGGCAGCGGGTGCAGGTAGCGCGCGCGCCGGGCAGGCCCACCGGCCTGGACTACCTGCAGAAGGCGTTCGATGACTTCACCGAGCTGCACGGCGACCGCACGCTGGGCGACGACCCCGCGGTGGTCACCGGTCTGGCCCGGCTGGGCGGCACCAGCGTGGTGGTCATCGCGCAGCAGAAAGGGCGCGACACCAAGGAGAACATCTACCGCAACTTCGGCATGAGCCACCCGAGCGGCTACCGCAAGGCCATGCGGATGTTCGATCTGGCGGACCGCTTCCGGTTGCCTGTCGTCACACTCATAGACACGCCGGGCGCCTACCCGGGCCTGGCGGCCGAGGAGCAGGGCCAGGCTTGGGTCATCGCCGAGAGCATCCGCCGCATGAGCGAGCTGGAGGTCCCCGCCATCAGCGTGGTGATAGGGGAGGGCGGCTCGGGCGGGGCGCTGGCCATAGGTGTGGCCAACCGCGTCCTCATCCTCGAGAACGCCATCTACTCGGTCATCAGCCCCGAGTCGTGCGCCGCCATCCTCTGGCGCGACGCCGGCGAGGCCGAACGCGCCGCGGAGGCGCTGAAGCTCACCTCGCGCGACCTGATCGCGCTGGGCGTGGTTGACCGGGTGATAGACGAACCGTTGGGCGGAGCCCACTCCGCGGCCGACGAGGCCATAGCCCTGGTCAGGCAGGCGCTTCTGGAGGAACTCGCCCAGCTGATCCCCATGACGGGCGAGCAGCTAAGGAAGGCGCGCTACGACAGGTTCCGGGCGCTGGGGCGCTTCGAAGCCGTGGCCTGAGGTCCAGCTGACAGCCTGATCTCAGTCAGCGCCCGAGATGGCGGCACGTAGCTCGGCCATGTTCTCCCGCACCGAGGCGCCGCCCCCGTAGACGGCGCTGCCGGCCACCAGGATGTCGGCGCCCGCGGCGGCTGCCAGCGGGGCGGTCCGCAGGTTGATGCCGCCGTCCACCTCGATGAGGCAGTTGGGGTTGATGCGGTCGCGCATGCGACGCGTGGCCTCGATGCGGCTTACGCTGCCGCCGATGAACTCCTGGCCCCCGAAGCCTGGGTCCACGCTCATGATCAGCGCCAGGTCCAGGTAGCCGAGGGCGCCCTCGAGTACGGCGAGGGGGGTGAGGGGGTTCAGCGCCAGGCCGACCTTGGCGCCGCTCTCGCGCACGCTCTGCAGCAGCCTATGCAGGTGATGGGTGGCCTCGGCATGGACGGTGATGTAGTCGGCGCCCGCCGACGAGAAGTCGGCCACGTACCTTTCGGGTGTGGAGATCATCAGGTGTACGTCGAGCGGCAGGGAGGTGTGCCGCTTCACGGCCGCCACCACGGCCGGGCCGATGCTGATGTTGGGTACGAACTGGCCGTCCATCACGTCCACGTGGATCAGGTCGGCGCCCGCGTCCTCCGCGGCGGCCACCGCCGCCCCTAGATTGGCGAAGTCGGCGGACAGGATGGAAGGCGCCAGGCGCACGGGGTTACGGGACTGAGATGTCATCGCCCGGAGTATAGCCAAGGGAGGCGCGGCCGGGAGCGCTGAAGCGGGTGGTGCAGCGTGTCTCCTCGGTCACGGGGTGAACGGTTGGGGACCGTGCCTGTCGGTAGTATGCCTGCGGAGGAACGAATGGCAAACGGAAAGTACGACGATTACGCCACTCCGGACGTCCTGGTCACCACCGACTGGGTGGAGGAGCGTCTTGAAGACGGTTCCATCAAGATCCTCGAGGTGGACGAGGACGTTCTGCTCTACGACATGGGCCACGTGCCCGGCGCTCAGAAGCTCGACTGGCACACGGAGCTGCAGCGACAGGACATCCGCGACTTCGTAGACGAGCGCAGGTTCGAGCAGCTCATGGAGGAGAAGGGCATCAGCAACGCCGACACCGTGGTGCTCTACGGCGACAAGAGCAACTGGTGGGCCGCCTACGCGTTCTGGTTCCTCAAGTACAACGGTCATGAAGACGCACGGCTGATGGACGGCGGCAGGCAAGCCTGGCTGGAGGAAGGCCGCCCGCTGGAGAAGAGCACGAGCGCGCCCTCCCGGGGCAGCTACAGAGTGCCGTACCGCGACGCCTCCATCCGCGCCTTCGCCCCGGACGTGCTGATGCACCTCCTGGAAGTCAACGCCGGCACGGGCGCACTGGTGGACGTGCGCAGCCCGGAAGAGTACAGCGGTGAGAAGCTGCACATGCCCGAGTATCCGCAGGAAGGCGCCCTGCGCGGCGGTCACATCCCCGGCGCGGCCAACATCCCCTGGGCGCGGGCGGTCAACCCCGACGGCACCTTCAAGAGCGCCGCGGAGCTCGCCGCGCTCTACGAGGATGCAGGCGTGAAGCCGGAGCACGACGTGATCGCCTACTGCCGCATCGCGGAGCGTTCCAGTCACAGCTGGTTCGTTCTGAAGTACCTACTGGGCTACCCCAACGTGCGCAACTACGACGGCTCCTGGACGGAGTGGGGCAACATGGTCGGCGTGCCCATGAAGCAGGGCACGGAGCCGTAAGCGCACCTTCGCGACCGGGCGCGGTTCTCCGCCCCGCTACGTCGCCGAACCCGTTGGTCGAAATAGAGGGGAGCCGCCTGTTACAGCGGCTCCCCTTCCTACGCATGCGTCGACCACCGTGAGCGCCCTCCGGCGTTCAAGGCGCCGGGCCCGATCAGGCCAGCGCGGCCTCGCGCTCCAGGGCTTTGCCCACGGCCTCCTCGATCTTGCTGAGGCCCTCGTCCAGTTCCTCGTCCGACAGGTTGAGCGGCGGCAGCAAGCGGATGACGTTGCCGTAGGTGCCGGTGGACAGGAGGATGAGCCCCATGTCGCGTGCGCCGGCCACCACGGCGTCGGTGGTGGCGGAGTCGGGCGTGTGGCCGTCGTCCTGCACGAACTCGAGGGCCAGCATCGTGCCCACGCCGCGCAGCTCGCCGATGCGGGAGTGCTTCTCCGCCAGGACCTGCAGGCGGGCGCGTGCCTTCTCGCCGAGTTGACGGGCGCGCTCCACGATGCCCTCTTCCTCGATGGCGTCCAGCGTGGCGATGGCCGCCGCCGCCGCGGTGGGGTTGCCGCCGAAGGTGGTGCCGAGCATGCCGGGGCTGAGGCTGTCCATGATCTCCGCCTTGCCGGTCACGGCCGCGATGGGGAAGCCGGAGCCGATGCCCTTGGCCATGGTCACCAGGTCGGGCTCGAGGCCGAAGTGCTCCACCGCCCACATCTTGCCCGTGCGGCCCACGCCGGCCTGCACCTCGTCGTCGATCCACAGCGCGCCGATCTCGGCCGCGTACTCGGCCAGGCCCTCGAGGAAGTTGCCCGGCGCCTGGATGAAGCCGCCCTCGCCGGCCACCGGCTCGAGGATGAAGGCGGCCACCTCGGACTCGCCGATGGAGTACTTGACCTGGTTCTTGAGGTGCGCCAGGGCCTTCTCGCCCAGCTCCTGCTCCGTGGTAGCGCCCCACGGGTTGCGGAAGAGGTAAGGGTACTCGGCGCGGTAGATGTCGTTGGCGCGGGTCACGAAGCCGTTCTTGTAAGGCTCCGGACGGTTCGTGAGGCTCATGGCCATGAACGTGCGCCCGTGGAAGGCGTGGGTGAAGGCCACGATGCCCGCCCGCTTGGTGTAGGCGCGGGCGATCTTGACGGCGTTCTCGACGGCCTCAGCGCCCGTGTTGACCAGGAACGACTTCTTGGGGCTGGGACCCGGGGCCAGGCGGTTCAGGCGCTCCGACAGCTCGATGTAGGTGGGGTGCATGCCCACCGCGAAGCAGAGGTGCTGGAACTCGGCGGACTGCTTGCGCACGGCCTCCATGACCTTCGGATGCGAGTGTCCGATGTTCATCACGGCGATGCCGGACGAGAAATCGAGGTACTTCTTGCCCTCCACGTCCCAGACGTAGCTGCCCTCAGCGCGTTCGAAGTAGAGGGGGTGAACGCTGGACGCCGCCGGCGTGACGGCGGCCTGCCTGCGCTCGCTCAGACTCTTGTTACTCATGCTGCCTCCCTAGATGCACCTTGGATACGTAAGTGGATGACCTACATGACCCCACGGATGCAAGGTGACGACACCGGAACCCTTACGAAACGTAGGTGAAGTGGCGTCCAGACGCCTGAAGATTAGCACGGTCACGAGAGCCGGGCACGGCGCGCGGTGACGGGGCCGACACCGCACTCCGCCGGCCGCTGTCGGCGCGGGGTGCCGTGCCGTACCCTGGTGACGGCGTGGACAACGGCACCGACATCGCTGAACTCGTGAGGGACGAGCAAGGCCTGGCGCTGCGCACCCCGGACGGCGTCACCGTGCGCGCGGCGGTGGAGCACCTGAGCGCACCGCGGCGCGGCAGGGACCTGCTGGGGCGCGCGGTGAAGGACGCCTTGAAACGCGCGGGACCCGGAGCTACCGCCGCGGGCAACCCGGAGGTGGTCGACGCCACCGCCGGCCTGGGCGCCGACGCCTTCCACCTGGCCGCTCTCGGCCTGAGCGTGACCATGCTGGAGCGGGTGCCGGCGGTGGCCGCTCTGCTCGAAGATGCCCTGGCGCGGGCCGCTGAAGGCGAGCTGGGTGAGGTGGCACGCACGGCGGCGGCGCGGCTCACGCTGCGGAACGTGGACGCCGCGGAGTGGCTCGCCCAGCGCGCGGAGCGAGGTGAGCGTCCGGCGGTGGTGCTGCTCGACCCCATGTACCCGAAGCAGAGCAAGGCCGCCCTACCGAGCAAGGGCATGGCGCTGTTCCGCGAGCTGGTGGGGCAGGACGACGACGCGGCCTCACTACTGGAGGTGGCTATCAGGAGCGCCGCCCACCGCGTGGTGGTCAAGCGGCCGGTCAAGGCCCCCTACCTGGGCAGCCTGCGGCCGGCCGGCAGCCTCACCGGCCGCACCACCCGGTACGACCTCTACGCTCCAGCCGCTCCCGCCGGCAGCGCCGAGTAAGCTCGGGGGAGCGAAGGGCGGCGGCTGCCAACGGACACCGACGGAGAATGAGCCCCGCCCGGTAGACCGGAACATGGAAGAGGACAGATGACGGAAGATAGAGGAACGACAAGCGGCGAGGGCAAGGCCGGTAAGCAGGTCGTGGCCGTGGTCGGCGCGGGCACCATGGGCGGCGGCATCGCCACCCTGCTGCTGATGAACGGCCACCACGTCAAGCTCTACGATCCCTCGGGTGACGCGCTGGCGGCGGCCAGGCAGCGCGCCGGGCGTCGCAACGGGGAGGACGTGCTGGCCGCGCGCCTCGAGCTCACCACGGACTTGGGCGAGGCGGCGCAGGGCGTGGACTTCGTGATCGAAGCGGTGCCCGAGAAGCTCGACCTGAAGCGCTCCATCTTCGAGCAGTTGGACGCGGTGGCTCCGCCCCACGCCATCCTCGCCACCAACACCAGCGAGCTCTCCGTTACCGCCATAGCGGGCGCCACCAACCGGCCCGAGAAGGTGGTGGGCATGCACTGGTTCAACCCGCCGGAGCGCATGGAACTCGTCGAGATGGTGCGCGCCGTGCGCACCTCGGACGCCACCCTGCTGGCCACGGAGGAGCTGGCCGCCAGTTGCGGCAAGACCACGGTGACCGTGCTGGACCGCCAGGGCTTCGTGACCACCCGCGCCGTGGCGGCCCTGCTACTCGAGGGCGTGCGCATGCTGGAGGAGGGCGTGGCCTCGCCCGAGGACATAGACACGGCGGTGAAGCTGGGCCTGAACCACCCGATGGGCCCGCTGGAGCTCTCGGACTACATAGGCTTGGACACCATGCTCCTCATCGCGGAGTCCATGACCGACGCGCTGGGTGAGAGGTTCAGGGCCCCCCAGACGCTCAGGAAGCTGGTCGAGGCGGGTCATCTCGGGCGCAAGAGCGGCCGGGGTTTCTACGACTACCCGCGGAGCTGAGCGCTTCAGCGCGGCCTGACAAGAGAACGCCCCCTCGCTTGGAGGGGGCGTCGTGGCTGGCCCACAGAGATTCGAACTCCGACCGACCGGACCAAAACCGGGTGTCCTGCCATTAGACGATGGGCCACCGCACAACAACGCACCTGCATGGCTGGAGCAGCAGATCTAACTGCAGCTCGCGTCACGGCAGGTGCGCTGCCGTGGCTCTCTGTTGGCTGGCCCACAAGGACTCGAACCTTGACCGACGGTACCAGAAACCGTTGTCCTGCCATTAGACGATGGGCCAACGCGGTGAGCACACCGGGTGCTCGCACACTCCCAACAGCGCGGGAGCGCAGAAGGGAGTGTATTCCTCGCCGCTGCGGTCGTCAAGGTCGCTGCGGCGATGGCCAGTCTACCCGAAATGCTTGAGGGCACGCGTAGGTGAGGCTGCGTTGGCCTTGAGGCGAGCCGCGCCTCCCACAGGTGTGGTCAACGGCTGCTGCGGTGCGGTATACTTCCCGGGCTCGCGACGACGGCGCCGCGCCGTGGACCGAGCCCGATAACACGAGGAGAGGTGCCGGAGTGGTTGAACGGGACGGTCTCGAAAACCGTTGTGTGGCTACGCTGCACCGTGGGTTCGAATCCCACCCTCTCCGCCAGCAACGCCGCCCCCACCGGGCGGCGCTTTTTTCTGAGCCCGGGCCGCACCGTCGAGGCGCCGCGGGCGTGCGCACCACCCCCGACGAGGCCGGGGCGGTAGGAGGAGTCAAGACATGGCAGTGACCGTGGTCGACCACCCGCTAGTCCAGCACAAGCTCTCCATCCTGAGGGACGAGGAGACGAACGTGCGCGAGTTCAGGTCGCTCTGCATGGAACTAACCATGCTGATGGCGTTCGAGGCCATGCGTGACCTCGAGCTGGAGGACGCCACGGTCAGGACGCCCGTGGCCACGGCCAACGTCAAGCGTCTGGCAGGCAAGAAGCTCGCCCTCATCGGCATCCTGCGCGCGGGGCTGGTGATGGTCGATGGCATCCTCGAGCTGGTGCCCAACGCCCGCGTGGGCCACATCGGCCTCTACCGCGATCCCGAGACGCTCCAGCCCGTGCAGTACTACTCCAAGCTGCCCAGCGACGTGGCCGAGCGTGACGTCTTCCTCCTGGACCCCATGCTCGCCACCGGTGGGAGCGCCGCCGCAGCCATCCAGATCCTCAAGGACGAAGGCGCGAAGAGGGTGCGTCTCTTGTGCATCATCGGCGCGCCGGAGGGCATCAAGGTAGTGGAGGACGCCCATCCGGACGTGGACATCATCCTCGCCGCGAAGGACGAGCGCCTCGACGAACATGGCTACATCGTGCCCGGCCTGGGCGACGCCGGAGACAGGCTGTACGGCACGCGGTGAGCGCACGCTCGCGCGGCGCGGCGTTCGGCGCCACCCTCTGTACCAGGCATCTCATGGCCGTCTTACCTCGCCTCATAGAATGGGAGACGTGCGCAGCACGGTGATCACTTTCTTCCCCTTAGTCGCAGTCTCCTTCGCCATAGCGCTGGGAGCCGTGCTCTGGTTCGTCCCCCGCGTGCGCCGGTTCGCTCTGCGCATCAAGGCCGTCCAGGTGGGTGGCGGCACCCACGGTAGCGGCACCCGGCAACACACCGGGGCCGTGCCCAACATCGGCGGCATCGCCATCCTCGGCGGTTTCCTGCTAGCCGTGCTGCTCGGCAGCCTGGTCGCGCCGGACGCGCTCGACGAGTACCGCGTAGAACTGCTGGCCATCGCCCTGGGCGGGGCGCTGATGACCCTCGTGGGATTCATCGACGACATGTGGGAGGTGCCCCCGGCCCTGCGGCTGGCCTCCCAGGTGGTGGCGGCCGGCATCCTCGTGGTGAACGGGGTGCGGATCGGCTTCGTCACCGACTACTTCGGCGACGCCGCCTTCCTGTTCATCCCGGAGACGTTCTCCATCCTGCTGACCATCCTCTGGATCGTGGGCTTCACCAACGCCTTCAACTTCATCGACGGCCTCGACGGCCTCTCGTCCGGTATAACCGCCATCTCCAGCATGAGCCTCCTGGCCGTGGCCGTGCAGTTCCCGGACCGAGCCGCCGCGGTGCTGCTCCTGGCCGCCCTGGCGGGCGCCTCCCTCGGCTTCCTGCGCTACAACTTCGGTCCCGCCACCATCACCATGGGCGACTCGGGCGCCTACCTACTTGGCTACGTGCTGGCAGCGGTCAGCGTGCTGGGCGCGCTCAAGGTCACCGCGGCCGTCTCCGTGGTGGCCCCCATCCTCGTGCTGGCGCTACCGGTAGTGAACATCACGCAGGTCACCCTGCGCCGCCTCAGGCGCGGCGCCAGCCCCACCGAAGCGGCCAACGACCACATCCACGACATCCTGCGTCAGCGCTCCGGCTCCAAGCGCGTCACCGTGCTGGTGCTCTGGGGCGCCACCATGCTGCTGGGCATCATCGGCATGCTGCTCTCCAGCACCCCGCCCGTGCTGGCGTTCGCCACCATCATCTCCACCATCGTGCTGATAGCCGCCGTTTCACTCCTCAGGCTGGCGGAGGTCAGGCGGCTGGGCGACGTACCCACGTGACCCGAAGCGATCTCCTCCCGCCCCTCGAAGCACCCTCCGGGCGGCGACCCCGCGTGGTGGCCGCCTTCGGTACCCGGCCCGAGGCGAACAAGATGGCCCCCGTCGTCACAGCACTGAAGGCGCAGGAGGGGCTGGAGGCGCTGACGCTCGTCACGGGTCAGCACCGTGAGCAGTTGGCAGGATCCCTCGCCACCTTCGGGCTGGTGCCGGACGCCGACCTGGCGGTGATGACCCCCCGACAGTCGCTGGCCGAACTCACGGGCCGCATCGTGCCAGCCGCCGCCCGCAAGCTGCGCGAGCTGGAGGCCGACTACGTGCTGGTTCACGGCGACACCTCCACCACCTTCGCCGTGGCCCTGGCGGCCTTCCTGGAGGGCATCCCCGTGGCGCACGTGGAGGCGGGACTGCGCAGCTACGACATGCTGCAGCCGTTCCCCGAGGAGGCCAACAGGCGCCTGACCGACGTGCTGACGGACCTGGACCTGCCGCCCACGCCCCTGGCGAAGCGCCAGTTGCTGGCCGAAGGCAAGCGCTCCACGGCCATGATCGTCACGGGCAACACGGCGGTCGACGCGGTGCGGACCATGCGCGGCGCGGCCCGGCTGCCGGACCACGTGCCCGCAGGGGGTCGCCTGGTGGCCATCACCATGCACCGGCGCGAGAACCTGGGCGTGATGGCGGAGCTGGCCGCCGCCATCGCCCGTGTGGCGCGGGCCAACCCGGACATAACGTTCGTGTACCCCGTGCACCTGAACCCCGCCGTGAGGGAAGCGGTGCAGCCTGCACTGGATCCACTCGACAACGTGATCCTGGACGACCCCTGGGAGTTCCTCGAGATGCTGGCCCTGCTCGACGCCTCCGAGCTCGTGATCACGGACTCGGGCGGCATCCAGGAGGAAGGCGCGGCCCTGGGCGTGCCGGTGGCCGTGCTCAGGAACGTGACGGAGAGGCCCGAGGGTGTGGAGACAGGGGTGCTCGAGCTCCTGGGCACCGACCCTGTGAACGTGGAGAACAGGTTGGCCCAGCTTCTGAGGGACCCGGCGACGCTGCAGCGCATGCGCGAGGCGCCCAACCCGTACGGCGACGGCCTGGCGGGGGGCCGCGTGGCGCAGGCCGTGGCCTGGCGCTTCGGTCTGGCAGCCCGGCCGGACGACTGGGAGCCCGCAACGGCAGGCGGCACCGCGGCGGAAGCCGACAGGCAGGGCGGCGCGGGGTGAGTTCGCTACCGCCCGCTGCGCGACAGCACGTGCTCCGCTTCGGCAGACCGCTACCGGACGGAAGCCACGAGCTGCGCTGGCGCGGACCCGCCCTGATGGGCATAGTCAACGTGACGCCCGACAGCTTCAGCGACGGCGGCGAGCGCTTCACGGCCGAGAGGGCGGTGGAGGCCGGCCTGGAGTTGCGCGAGGCGGGCGCGCTGGTGGTGGACGTGGGCGGCGAATCCACACGGCCGGGCGCCCAGCCGGTGAGCGCCGAGGAGGAGATGGCGCGCGTGCTGCCAGTGGTGAGCGCCTTGGCGCAAGCGGGCCTGATCGTTAGCGTGGACACCCGAAAGCCGGAAGTCGCCGAGGCCACCCTGGCGGCCGGCGCGTACATCCTGAACGACATCGGCGGGCTACGCCAGGCGGGCATGCGCCAGGTGGCCGCCGCTGCCGGCGCGCCGGCCGTGCTCATGCATATGCAGGGCGAGCCCCGCACCATGCAGGACAGGCCCCACTACGATGACGTGATCAGCGAGGTGAACCGGTTCCTCACCAGCGCGGTGCGGACCGCCCGGGAGGCCGGCGTGCCGGACGTGCTGGTTGACCCGGGTATCGGCTTCGGCAAGAACCTGACGCACAACCTGGAGCTTCTGCGGCGGCTTGAGACGTTGACGGCGGAGCACGCGGTGCTGGTCGGCGCCTCGCGCAAGGGCAGCATCGGCGCCATCACGGGGGAGACCGACCCCCGGCGCCGCCTGCCCGGCACCCTGGTCCTCCACCTGAGGGCCGCAGACGCCGGCGCGGCCATGCTGCGGGTGCACGACGTGGCCGAGCACGTGCAGGCCCTGAAGGTGTGGGCGGCGCTGCAGGGCGTGGAGTACGCGGCGTGAGCGGCCCGCGGACGGGAGCCGACCGCCCGAACGCCGAGCTGGCCGGTCGGGGCGGCGCGGGCGGGGACCGGATAGTGCTCACCGGCATGGAGTTCTACGCCTACCACGGCGTCTTCGACGAGGAAGGCAAGCTGGGGGCGCGCTTCTCCGTGGACGTGGAGCTGTACCTCGCCATGAGCGACGTGGACAGCATCAAGGCGACGGTCGATTACGGGCGCGTGTACGCGCAGGTCGAAGAGGCGGTCACCGGCACGCGCTTCAAGCTGATCGAGGCGCTGGCGGTGACGATCTGCGAGCGGCTGCTGAGAGCCGAGGAGCTGGTGGAGCGGGCCGTGGTGCGGGTGCATAAACCGAACGCTCCGCTGCCGGGCATAGTGCGCGACGTCTTCGTGGAGGTATCACGTAGCCGCAGCTGAGTCCGACCTCAGGGCAGACACTGGAGCCACGGCCGGAGGCGGCGCTCCCGCCGAGCCGGGAGCCGAGCTGGCCCTCATCGCCCTGGGTGGCAACCTGGGCGATCCTTTGGCCAACCTTCGGGCGGCGGTGCGGGAACTGCAGGCTCTGGGTGAGGTAACCGGCAGGTCGGCGCTCTTCCGCACCGAGCCGGTCGGCGGGCCCCCCGGCCAGCCGCCTTACGTCAACGCCGTGGTGCGGCTGCGGACGGCCGAGCGGCACGCCGACCCTCGCACGCTCATGCGGCTGCTCCTGAACCTGGAACGGCGACTGGGGCGCCAACGGCGCGAGCGGTGGGGACCGCGTCTCATCGACCTGGATCTGCTGGACCTGGCCGGCCGCATCTTCGTCGGGCCCGCCACCACGGGGGCCGAGGACCCCCTGCCCGCCCTTCGGTTGCCGCACCCTCGCATGGCGGAGCGGGCCTTCGTACTCGCGCCGCTCGCCGACTTAGCCCCCACCTGGCGGCACCCCACCCTGGGCCTCACGGCGGCGGAGCTCCTCGAGAGGGTCGGCGCGGACGGGGTAGAGCGTCTGCCGGACGCTTGGTGAACGGCGCGGGAGCGGTCCTGGGCGCCCCGCGCTTCGGGCTTGTAAGCGGGTACACTGAGCGGCCGATGCGCCTGTTCGCTATCGCCGACCCTCACCTCTCCGCAGTTTCCCCCAAGCCGATGGACATCTTCGGCCCCGGCTGGGAGGGTCATCCCGAGGCGTTCTTCGAAGGCTGGCGCAAGGTGGTGAGCGACGACGACCTGGTGCTCGTGCCGGGCGACATCTCCTGGGCCATGCGCCTGGAGGACGCCATGCCGGACCTGGAGCGCATCGCGGAGCTGCCGGGCAGGAAGGTGTTGCTCAGGGGCAACCACGACTACTGGTGGCCCTCCATCACGCGCCTGAGGAACGCCCTGCCCGAAGGCATGTACGCCCTGCAGAACGACGCGCTGCTGGTGAACGGCGTGGTGATAGCCGGTACCCGCGGCTGGATCACCCCCGGCACGCACGGCTTCACCGAGCAGGACGAGAAGGTCTACAGGCGGGAGCTGGAACGGCTCAGGCTCTCGCTCGGCGCCGCGGCGCGCCTCGAAGGAGAGTACCGAGTGGTGATGCTTCACTTCCCGCCCACGAACTCGCGGCTTGAGCCCAGCGGCTTCACCGAGCTGATAGCCGAGGCCAAGCCGGACGCTCTGGTTTTCGGGCACGTGCACGGCGAGCAGGTCGGCATCCTGCGGGAGCTGAACGGTGTGGCCGTGCACTTCGTGGCCGCGGACGCCCTGCGCTTCGTGCCCAAGCTCATCCACGACTTCGGAGCGGACGGGGGAGGGGCGTGAGTACCCCGCAGGCAACCTCGACCGGCGGCCAGGCGCAGGTCCTCGTGGTGAACGCGGGCAGCTCGAGCCTCAAGATGAAGCTACTGCCCTCGGGCGAGTCCGTGGTCATCGAGCGTCTTGGTGGCCCCACGAGCGTGCGGGCCTCGTTCGCGCTGGTGGAGCCGCCGAGGCTGGAGCGGCACGATCACGCCTTCGACTTCGGCCTGCAGTTACTGCGTGAGCACACCGGCGTGACGGAGCCGGTGGCCGTGGGGCACCGCGTGGTGCATGGCGGAACCCGCTTCGTGGCGCCGACGCTGATCGACGAGGGCGTGGAAGCCGCCATCGAGGAGCTGTGCCCGTTGGCGCCGCTGCACAACCCGGGCAACCTGGCGGCCATCCGCGCCGCCCGGGCGGCGCTGCCTGAGATACCGCACGTGGCCATCTTCGACACGGCGTTCCACGCCACGCTGCCGCCGCACGCCTACCACTACGGGCTGCCCCTGGAGTACGCCGAGTCCGGTGTCAGGCGCTACGGCTTCCACGGCACCAGTCACCAGTACGTCTCGCGCGAGGCGGCGAGCGTGGTGGGCCGTCCACTGGACGAGCTCCGCATGATCACCCTGCACCTCGGCAACGGTGCCAGCGCCACGGCCGTGCTGCACGGTGAATCGGTGGACACCAGCATGGGATTCACCCCCCTCGAGGGGCTGCTGATGGGCACCCGCACCGGCGACATAGACCCCGGACTGCTGGTGCACCTGCTGCGGGGCGGCATGACCTTGGACGCGCTCGACGACCTCCTGAACAGGGGCGGCGGCCTGCGCGGCATGTCGGGCATCTCAAACGACATGCGCGACGTTCGCAAGGCCGCGGCTCGGGGGGAGGAGGGCGCCATCGCGGCCCTCGAACTCTTCGCCTACCGTGTGAAGAAGACGATCGGCGCGTACGCCGCGGCGCTGGGCGGCCTGGACGTGCTGGTCTTCACGGGCGGCATCGGGGAGAACGACGCTGCCTCGCGTGCCGAGTGCCTCGCGGGCCTCGGCTTCCTGGGGGTTAGGCTCGACGACGAGCGCAACGCGCGGGGCGAGGTAGTCATCAGCACCGCGGACAGCGCGGTCACCGTGCTGGTGGTGCCGACTGACGAGGAAGGGCTCATAGCGGAGCAGGCCAGAGCCGTGGCCGCGGGAGCGGAAGGGACGTTGGGATGATCACTATCGGACTCGATCTGGGTGGCACCAAGATCCTGGCCGCCGCGGTGCGGGACGGCCAGATCCTGGACTCCGTGCGCGTGGATACCCCCCAGACCGGCTTCGACGCCGTCGTGGACGCTCTGGTGGGCACGGCCGAGACCCTGGTCCAACGGGGCTACGACTCGGATGCGGTGGGCATCGGCTCGCCCGGACCGCTCGACCTGGCTAGGCGCACCGTCCTCTTCGCGCCCAACATCAACGGCTTCGAAGAGGCGCCGCTGGCCGATCGGCTGGAGGAGCGGCTGGGCAAGCGCGTGATACTCGAGAACGACGCCAACTTGGCGGGCTACGGCGAGCACACCTACGGCGCCGCCCGCGGACGCTACAGCAGCATCTACGTCACGCTCTCCACCGGCATAGGCGGCGGCATCTTCTTCGGCGACCAGATCATCACGGGCGCCCACGGCATGGCGGGCGAGATCGGCCACATGACCATGATGGTCGGCGGACCCATGGGCGGTGACGGTCATCCCGGATCGCTGGAAGCGCTGGCCGCCGGCCGCTCCATGGAGCGCGACGCCAGTTACGCCTTCAGCACGGCCATGGACACGCGGCAGCTCTTCGACAGGGCGCGCGACGGCGACGCCAAGGCGCTCGGGATCGTGGACAACGCCGCCACGTACACGGGCATCGGCCTCGCCAACCTCGTGAAGATCTTCGATCCGGAGGTGTTCGTGGTCGGCGGAGGCCTGTCCGCAGCGGGCGAGTTCTACCTGGGCCGCGTGCGGGCCAGCTACGTGAAGTACCTCCGCGGCGGCTACCCGGTGCCCGAGCTGCTGCCAGCCGCCCTGGGGGGAGAGGCGGGCGTCATCGGCGCCGCCGCCTTCGCGGCCAGCAAGGTGGGTGCGGCGTGAATCCCGACACCGTCTCCCTCCTCCTCGGCGCCCTGCTGATCTTCGTTCTGCGCATCGCCGACGTCTCACTGGGCACGCTGCGGATCGGTTTCCTCGTCCGCGGCGAGCGGCGCCTGGCTGGGCTCTTCGGCTTCTTCGAGTCGCTGATCTGGCTGATCGCGGCCGCGCGGGTGCTCTCCAACCTGGACTCGCCCCTGCAGTTCGTGGCGTACGCCGGCGGGTACGCGGCGGGCACCATGCTCGGCGTCAGCATAGAGCGGTGGCTGGCCATAGGGGAGACGATCATGCGCGTGGTGTCGCCGGTTAACAGCCCCTCCGTGGAGGAGCAACTGCGACAGGCCGGCTTCTACGTGACGGTCCTCAACGCGCGAGGACGCGACGGCGACGTGCGCGTCTCCTTCTCCGTGCTGCCCCGCAAGCGCATCCAGCGCGCGCTCAGGATCGTGGGAGAAGTGAACCCGGACGCCTTCGTGACCTTCGAGGCCACCACGCCGACCAACCGGCCGCCCGTCACACCGCCCACCAAGATCATCAAGTGACCGCCGGCCGCGCCGGAAGCGCGAGGGACAGCGGCCTCAGGCCGTCAGCACACGCGTTAGCCGGCCATCCTCATCGAGCCACACCGCCACCTGCCGGCCCAGTATCTCGCTGGCGCGGGCCGACGCTCCGTCGTCGCGGCGCTCCGCAGCGGGAGTTATCACCACGGGCCTGGCATCTATGGCCAGGCTGGCGGTGACGGCCATGCGGTCCAGAAGCGCGTCCGTGCGCCAGTCATCCTGGAACAGGCGCTTGAGCCCCAGCAGAGCCTCGCGCGGGTAGGAGGCCTGGCGACCCCCGGCCGAGTCGGGCCTGCGGAGAACGACCGGACCGGGCACGGCGGCAAGCGCCTCGTAGAAGGCGTCCACCGTCTCGTCCAGCAGGTAATGCTCGGCGATCAGCTTCACGGCGTCCTCCTCGCCCTCCTCCACGATGTCCTCGTCGGGGTCCGCGGGGTCGAGGCCCTCGAAGGCCGCCGTGAGCTGGCGGGGCAGGTTGTTCAGCCGGTAGAACTGCTCTTCCAACGCCGACCCCACGACCAGGCCGGACCAGCGCCACCCGGCCTCCTGCAGCTGACGCACGGCCTGCAGCTCGGGCGACAGCTCGATCTCGGGGCCGGTCAGGTGGGCGAGTGCGGGTACGGGGGCGAACGGGGGAGGTCTGCGCATGCCCCATGCTAGCCGCCTCCACCGCAGCGCGGGCTCATGCTCGCCTCAGAGTGCCGGGCGGGGTGCGTGGTAACGTTACTCGGTGAGTCTCTACACGGACCGCGTGGAATACCCCGATGACACCGAGCTCGAACCGACCGGCCGCCGCGCTTGGGGCTGGCTGGCGGTGGGCCTGGTGCTGCTGCTCGCGGCCGGCATCTTCGTGGCTCTGGACGTGCGGAGCTACTTCACAGTTTCCGAGGTAACGCTCCCCAACCTGGTCGGTCTGCCGTACGAACAGGCCACCGCCACCCTGCGGCGCGAAGGCCTGGATCCCGTTACGTTCGTCGAGCACGTCGCCGGTATGCCGGCGGAGGTGGTCAGCTCGCAGGCGCCTGAGGCGGGCACCGTCGTCAAGCGCGGGCGCTCCGTGCACCTGGGCGTGAACACGCCGCCAGCGGAGGCGCGCATCCCGGACCTCGTGGGGCTCGTGCAGAGCGACGCCCTGGAACGCGCGGCCGAACTCAACCTGCCCGTCGGCACCATCACCTTCGAACCATCGGACAGGGCCGCCGGCCGTGTGATAGCCCAGAACCCGGTGGGCGGTGAGCGCCTGGGCGAGAACCGCTCGCTCGAGCTGGTCATCAGCTCCGGGGTCGGCACGGCCATGATCGAGGTGCCCGACCTGGTGGGCACCAACGTCGACGACGCCGAGGTGGCTCTCAAGGCCCTCGGCTTCAGGCTCGTCGAGCGGCTGCCGTCCGCCGTCAGCTTCACCGGCCCGGGCGCGGTCGTGTCCACCGTTCCGCCAGCCGGCGAGACCGCCGCGTCTAGCACCCCGGTCATCGTCAAGTACGCGCTCTCCACCTCGAACGCGGTGGAGGTGCCGGACGTCATCGGGCTGCCGCAGTGGCGGGCTCAGCTGGCGCTGAGAGCGGCGCAACTGCAGCTGGGCCAGGTCACGTACGTCCAGGACCCGGAGAGGCCGGAGGGGGTCGTAGACGTGCGGCCCACGGGCTACACGCTGCCGGGCACACCGGTGCTCCTCACCGTCAACGGTGCTGAGCCGTCGCCGCTGTTCCCGGACGATCAGTTCGGCGATCTCTTCGACAACTTCCCCCAACCCGGTGGCACCTCCCCGAACGTCACGCCGGGCTTCCCCACGGGTCCGGGCACAACCACCCCTGGTGTCACGCCGGGCAGCGCGCGCGACCAGACCGCGGCGCCAGCGGACGGCAGTCGGCAGGTCTCCTTCTCGTTCGATCCCACCAACATGGGCATTAGGCGCCTGCTCGAGGAGCGCTACCAGCTCAAGGTCGTGGTGATCGACGAGCGTGGCGAACGAGTGGTGCTGGACCGGCGGCTGGACCCGGGCGAGACGGTGAGCACCACCATCCCCGTCCACGGCTCCGACGTCATGCTGCAGACCTTCATCGACGATGTCTTCTTCCAGGCGTGGCGCCCGTGAACCTCGCGCCCGGCCCGCTGTTGAGCTGCGCTTAGGGCGTCGGCTGGAGTGGTGTTTACCGCTGTGAACGGCCTGAGGTTCGGGCGAGAATCGTCCGTATACTCGTCGAGAGCGACGAAAACAAACATGACTCCGTCTCCCGTTGCCTGGCGCGGCGGCACCGGCGGGTACGAAAGCTTGGAGGAATGCCGTGAGTGAACCCGATATCGCCGCATTGGCGAGACGCCTGGCCGAACAGAACAACGTCGACTGGCGAGCCCTGACAGGCACCGGGCCGGACGGCAAGATCGTGGAGCGCGACGTGCTGGACTACCTGGCGCGGGTCATGGCGGGTGAGGAGGCCGTGGACCCCACGCCGGAGCCGCTGCCCGAGGGCATGGAGGCGTGGCCCGATCAGGACGCCCCGACCTACTTCAAGCCCGGCGGCGCCAACCACCAAGCGGCTGCGGAATCTGCCGCCCCTCAGCCGGTCGAAGACGAACCGCGTCACGTGGCCTCTGACCCTGTTACCGAGGAAGAGCCCTACCTACCGGCTGACGCGCCGCTCGGTAGCCCGGCCGCCGGCGCCGTGGACGACGTGTTCGCGGAGCCTGGTGGGGCGGATCTGGACGGAAGCGCTGACGAGGAGCTGTCGGATGACATCTTCCTCTTCGAGGACGACGACGTCGAAGACGACGGCGATGATGCTACGGGCGTCGGGTTCGCCCCTGAGTCGAGCACGGACGCCGAGCCGGCGCCGGCCTGGCTCTCGGCCGCGGGACCGCAGGAGTCAGGCAGCGATGACTTCGCCGACGACTTCGGCGACGCCGACGACCTGCTCGTGGCGGACGACGACTTCGACACGGACGACTTCGACACGGACGACTTAGGCACGGTGGCGGACCAGGGCTTCCCGGAAGCCGACGCTCCCGACGGCGCCCCGGACGCCGCCCCGCAGCAGCCCTACTACCTGGACACCGGTCAGGGCGACGACTTCGGCGCGACCGCGACCGCGGACGAGCGGTTCGGTGACGATCTCTCCGCCGGCGGGGAGGACGCCGCCGAGCCACCGCTGCGGACCGAGCTCGACGACGTCCTCATGACCGGCGAGAGCGCGGCGGACGGCGAACCAGGAACGGATGTCGAGTCAGGCGATCTCGTGGCGCACGGGGAAGATGAGCCGAGCGGCGCGTTCGACCCCTCGCTTGGCAGCTACGACCAGGAGTTCACCACCCCGAGCGAGCAGTTCGACAGTGGCGCGGACGCCACCGACTGGAGCACCGGACAAGAGCGGGACCTGTCCGAGCGTGAGGCGCCCCTGGAGGGCGCGGACGACGAAGGTGCCTTGCCCGACCTCTGGGCCACGGATGGCACTGGAGTCCAGGCGGACGAAGTGACCCCCTTCGAAACCGAGGAGACCGCCGAGGCAGGCTTCGGTGTGGCGGGCCAAGCCGTCGAGGCACCCGACGTCCTCGGGGAGGCCCAGGACGCCGCTGACGAGCTCACCGTCGACTTCTCCCGCAGCTACGAAGCGCCGGTCGCCGATGAGCAAGACGCCGCTGGCCAGGACGCGGCAGGGGACCTGACTGCCGACCTCGGTCACGTCGACGAGGATCGACCGGTTACGGGTACGGAGGAGTCCTTCGGGGAGGTGGCCCCCACGGCCGACGACGTGGAGGACCTGGAGCAAGCCGCCGCGCTCGATGAGCACGACGCGGTGACGGACCTTCAGGAGCTGGACGGCGAGCCCAGCGGCCCCGCCCCCCTGCCGTACGCCGATCTGCCCCTGATGCGCAGCGGCACCGTTCTACGGCGCCACGTCGACCTGAGCGCCCTCGCCGCGGCGCAACTTGCCGCCGGCCTGGAGCTGGGGCACGAGGAGCCGCTCGCTCCCGCGCCCTTCCTCGTCCGAGCCGTGGCGAAGGCCGCGGCGGAACTGGGCACCGTGCACGGTCAGGTGGCCCTGGCCGAACTGGGCGACGAAGTGACGTTCCGGCGGGTGGATGACGCAGCCGGGCGTTCGTTCGCTTCCCTCGTGCAGGAGTTGGAAGGCGACGGTCCCGAGGAGGACGAGCTGGGCGTCGCGGCGGTCGATCTGAGCGGCTTCGACATGGACGAAGCCCTGCTCGACCTGGAGGTGCCGGCCGTAACGCTGGGACGCACGCTGTACGACACCCAGCGGGGCTCCCACCGGAGCACCCTCAGCTTGAGTGGCGGGCTGCCCGTGAACGAGGGCGCCAAGCTGTTGGCCCGGGTGGCCGACCTGCTCGAGTCACCGGTACGGCTCCTCCTCTGAACTTGGAGTCGGGATGAGTGGCGGCGTGGCCGCTACGCGGGCGGCGGGCCTCCGGGCTCAGCCGCCCGCTTCGCTCTCCCCGGGTATGAGGAGCCAGAGCAGCGGGTAGCCGACGGCGGTAGCGCCCAGCGACACCACGACCGAGAGCAGGTATACCAGCCGCACGTCGCGGCTGCGCACCCCCACGAAGGCGCCGATGCCGCCGCAGACGCCGCCCAGCACGCGGTCGCTGCGGCTGCGCGTGAACCTGCGGTCCGTGTAGGGCCGGCGGGCCCGGCGTTGATCGTGAGCCAGTGCGTGGGCGCCCGGCCGGGCCTGGCCCGCGACAGGGGAGTCGTCTGTTGGCGCGGAAGCTTCCATATAGGGCGAGTATATGTCGGCCCCGCTGCGGTACCCTCTACGCTGTGAGCGAAGGGCCAGATCCGACGAGTAAGGGAACCCAGCGAGCAGCCGCCGGCAGACGCGTAGTGGTGGGCGTTACTGGCGCTTCGGGACTGCTGTACGCGGTGGACCTCCTGCAGACCATGCGCCAGCTGCAGGTGGAGAGCCGCCTGATCGTGACCGCCGGCGCCAAGCACGTCATCCCCACGGAGCTCGAGGGCTCCCTGCACGACCTGGAGGCGCTGGCCACCAGGGCCTACAAGGACACCGACCTGGGCGCCGACATCGCCTCGGGCAGCTACCGCTTCGACGGCATGGTGGTGGCGCCCTGCAGCGCCGGCACGCTGGCCAAGATAGCCAGCGGCGCGGCGGACACGCTGCTCACCCGGGCGGCGCACGTGACCCTGAAGGAGAGAAGGCCGCTGGTGCTGGTCGTGCGCGAGGCGCCGTACTCGCGGCCTATGCTCCTCAACATGCTGGCCGTGCACGACGCAGGCGCCGTGGTGCTGCCTGCCTCGCCCGGCTTCTACCACCGGCCCACCTCCATCGAGCAACTGGTGGGCGGCATCACCGCTCGCGTGCTGGACCGCCTCGGCATCGACAACGACCGCGTACCGCGCTGGAAGTCCGGAGCGTGACGAGCGTAGCCGCACTGGTGGCCGCTGCAGGCAGCGGCCAGAGGCTCGGGCTGGGCCCCAAAGCGTTCGTCCGGCTGGCGGGCCGCACGTTACTCGAGATCGCCCACGACGCCTTCAGGGACCTGGCCAGCGAGCTGGTGGTGGCCGTGCCGGCAGGGGAGGAGGAGCGCGCCCGCGAGCTGATGCCCGGCGCGATCGTCATCGCCGGCGGCGCTGACCGACAGCACACGGTGGGTCGCCTGCTGGCCGCCAGCAGCAGCGAGCTGGTTCTGGTTCACGACGTGGCGCGGCCGTACCTCACACCCGCGGTGGCGCGGCGCGTGCTCTCCGCGGTGGAAGAGGTCGGCGCGGCCAGCGCCGCGCTGGCGCCCGCCGACACCGTGGTGCGAGCCACTGACGGTCAAGTTCTCGACCGGGAGGCCCTGAGGCTGATCCAGACGCCGCAAGGCTTCCGCAGGGAGCTGTTGCTGGAGGCCCACCGAGCTGCCGCGGCCGCCGGCCACAGCGCGACGGACGACACGGCCCTGGTCCGCAGGCTGGGTCACGAGGTGCGGCTCGTGCAGGGCAGCCCCTTGCTGGCGAAGCTGACCGCGGCGGACGATCTGCCGCTCCTGGAGGCGCTGCACGACGTGTGGCGCGGGCAGCTGGAGGGTGATGCCGATGCTGCCGGGTAGTTACGTGGAGCCCGCTCCCGCCAAGGTCAACCTGGGCCTCGCCGTGCTGACCCGCCGCGGCGACGGCTTCCACGAACTGGAGACCGTCATGGCGTTGACGGACCTGCAAGACGAGGTGCGCGTGGAGGTGGCGCCGGGCGCGGTGGGTCGGTCCGAGGTCAGCCTACTGATCGAGGCCGACGATGCGCGCGGGCCCGTGCCGGGCTGGGACGCCCTGGCGCAGGGAGATGACAACCTCATGGTGGCCGCCGCCCGCGCCTACCTGGACGCGTACCTTGCGGCGCAACGGGAGAGGCACCGGGACGCTGCGGTCCAGGCAGGCGACCCCTCGTCGCAGCCGGAACCGCCGGCCGTGAGTCTCACGCTCTTGAAGCGCGTCCCCGTGGCGGCAGGTCTGGGCGGAGGCTCCTCCGACGCGGCGGCGGTCCTGCGAGCGCTGAGCCGCGCCGACGCGGCCTCGCGGCCCGACTCACGGCCACTCGTCGACCCGGGCACGCTGGCCGAGGTGGCGCTGCAGTTGGGGTCCGACGTGCCCTTCTTCCTGAGCGGCCTGCCGGCGGCGCAGGCCCGTGGCCGTGGGGAGCGCCTCACGCCCCTCACCTTGCCGCGACTCGACCTGGTACTGGTGAACCCAGGAGAGCCCGTGAGCGCGGCCGAGGCCTACGCCAGCCTGGTGGGCTTCACCCCGCGCCTACGCACGGAGCGCGCTCTGGCCCGCATCCGCGAGGGCCTGGATCCCGGCTGGTCGAACGGCCTGCAGCCCGGCGTGCTGCGGGCCCGGCCACAGCTGCGCGAGGTTCTCACGGCACTCCGCGAAGCGGGCCTCAAGGGTGTGCTCATGTCCGGCAGCGGCCCGACCTGCTTCGGTCTGGCACCGGACGCCGAGCGTGCGGTCGCCGTAGCCGAGGAGCTAGCCCACGCGCACCCGGCATGGTGGGTCAGCGCCGCCGCGGTGGGCGCCAGCTAACCGTCGTCCTGCCGCGGCGGGAAATGCTTGGCCCGCTCCACGTCGTCCTGCACTAGGAAGTCCTCGCCCGCCAGCGACTCCACGTGGTGCCTCAGCTCGTGGGTGAGCGTCTCCCAGGCCTCCTCCTCCCAGTCGAAGGTGGGGTCGTCCTCCGCGATGACCGCGAAGGAGCCGTAGTAGAGGGCCACGTGCCGGCCCAGACCCTCGCCGGCGCCCAGGAAGTCGGCCGGTCCCGGGTCGAGGTACTCGCCCAGCCGGACCACGTCCTCGTACCCCTCCTCCTGCACCACCTGCTCCAGCACGTGCACCCCCTGCAGGCCCTCCATGAACTGTGGCGGTATCTCGGCCACCATCTCCTCGACCATGCGCTGGAACTCCTCGTACGTCACGGTGTGCGCTCCTTCAGGTGACCTCGGTGGGCCGCACCGGCGCGCCTAGGTCCGCGCTGGCGTAGGCGGCCAGGATGAGGCGCATGGCCTCCCGGCCGTCCTCGCCCGTGCAGATGACAGGGCCCTCGCCCTTGACCGCCGCCACGAAGGCCATCACGTGCCGCACGTGCGCCCCGTGGCCCGTGAAACGGTACTCGGTCACGTCCGTCTCGTCCCAGTTTCCGCCCGGCGAGGAGCGGTGGAGGTGCCGCAGGGTGGGAGGACCGTAACGGTTGGTGGACTCGAGAGCACCTTCGGTGCCGTAGACCCAGAACGCGTCCTCCCAACCGGTGGCGGTCCAGGCGGTCTCGATGAGCCCCAGCGCGCCGTTGGCGTAGGAGAGGCTGGCGTGCGCCGTGTCCTCCACCTCGATGTCGAACTTGGTGTTGGCCAGCCGTGCGTAGATGGACTCCACGGCGCCGCCCAGATGCAGGGCCAGGTCGGCGAGGTGGCAGCCGTTGTCCAGCAGCGTGCCACCGCCGGAGGTGGTGCGAACCGAGAACCCGGGCGCCACACTGGTGCGCCCGCCCCAGTCGTGAGCCTGCCGCAGGCGCACGTTGGTGATCCTGCCGATGGCGCCCGCCCTGATCAGCTCGCGCGCCTTGCGGACGGCGCCGCTGGAGCGCAACTGATGGTTGACCATGAGGACCACACCGGCGGCGGAGCAGGCCTCGATCATCTCGTCGGCCAGACCTATGTCCAGTGCGATGGGCTTCTCCACCAGCACGTGCACGCCTGCCGCGGCGGCTGCCATGGTGGCCGGATGATGTACGGAGGTCGGCGCGGCGATGCTGACCATGTCGAAGCCGCCCTCCGCGAACAGCTCGTTGATGTTGGTGTGCCACCGTCCCACGCCCCACTGCTCGCCGCGGGCGCTCAGCGCCAGGGGGTTCACGTCGCAGAGCGCCACTACCTCCACGCCTGCGGCTTCGTAGCCCGCGTAGTGGCTGCCGGCTATGCTGCCCACGCCGATGATGGCAGCCTTCGGCGCTGCCGCGCTCACTTGCTGCCGGCGTCCAGTACGTGCTCCTTGCCCCAGTTGGGAACGTCCTCCAGGGGCGCCGTCATGGGGCAGCCCGCCGTGGAGCGCCGGAAGTGGGGCGCCGCGTACAGCGCCGCGTTGGCCAGGATGGTCTGCACGTTCTCGTCGTGGTAGGTGGGGTACGTCTCGTGGCCCGGCCGGAAGTAGACCACGGTGCCGTGGCCGCGCCGCCAGGTGCAGAGGCTGCGGAACACCTCGCCGCCCTGGAACCAGGAGATGGCCAGCAGCTCGTCGGGTTCCGGGATGTCGAACCTCTCGCCGTACATCTCCTCCTGCGGCAGTTCGAACATCTCCGGTACGCCCCTCATCACGGGGTGGCCGGGAGCTACGTTCCAGATGCGCTCCTTCTCGTCCGCCTCCCGCCACTTCAGCGAGCAGTTGGTGCCCATCAGCCGGTGGAACACCTTGGCGTTGTGGCCGGAGTGCAGCACGATGAGGCCCATGCCGGCCAGCACTGCCTGCTGCACGCGCCCGACCACGGCATCGCTGACCTCGGCGTGCGCCGCGTGCCCCCACCAGACGAGCACGTCCGTGGAGTCCACCACCTCCTGCGAGAGGCCGTGATCCGCGTCCTGCCTCAGCGTGGCCGTGCCCACCGTGGCGCCGGTGCGCTGCTTCAGCGCGGCGGCTATGGCACCGTGTATGCCTTCCGGGTAGATGTCGGCCACCACATCGTTGTTGAGCTCGTGAAGGTACTCGTTCCAAACGGTTATCCGTAGATCCTGCACTTGGGGGCTCCTAACTCAGGCGGTCAGTCGGTGACCGCGCCCTGCGAGGCGCTCGAGACCTGCTTGGCGTACTTGGCCAGGACGCCCCTACGGTAGCGCGGTTCCGGCTGGACCCACTCCTCACGGCGCCGCGCCAGCTCCTCGTCGGAGACCTCCAGCTGCAGCAGGTTCTTCTCCGCATCTATGGTGATGAGGTCGCCCTCCTTCACGAGGCCGATGGGTCCTCCCACGAACGCCTCCGGGGCAACGTGACCCACCACGAAGCCGTAGGTGCCGCCGGAGAAGCGCCCGTCGGTGATGAGGCCCACGGAGTCGCCCAGGCCGCGGCCCACGATGGCGCTGGTGGGGGAGAGCATCTCGCGCATGCCGGGCCCGCCGCGCGGACCCTCGTTGCGGATGACCAGCACGTCGCCTGCCTTGATCTGGTCCGACAGGATGGCGGCCAGGCTCTCCTCCTCGCTCTCGAACACGCGTGCCGGGCCCGTGATGCGCGTGTTCTTGAGGCCCGTGGTCTTGGCCACCGCGCCCTCGGGCGCCAGGTTGCCACGCAGCACGTTGAGGTGACCGACGGGGTAGAGAGGCGTGTCGAAGGCGTGCACCACGTCCTGACCCGCGGGCGGGGTGGAGGGCACGTCCGCCAGGTTCTCGGCAACCGTCTTGCCGGTCACGGTGAGGCAGTCGCCGTGCAGGAGACCGGCGTCCAGCAGCATGCGCATGACCAGTGGGATGCCGCCGACCGCGTGTAGGTCCGTGGCCACGTAGCGGCCCGAAGGTTTGAGGTCGCACAGCACGGGCGTCGTGCGCCGGATCTCCTCGAAGTCCTCGATGCTGAGCTCCACGTTCATGGCGTGCGCCACCGCCAAGAGGTGGAGCACCGCGTTGGTGCTGCCGCCCACGGCCATGACGACGCGGATGGCGTTCTCGAACGCCTGGCGGGTCATGATCTGCTGCGGCAGCAGCTCCTGCTCGATCAACCCGGCCAGCGCGCGGGCGCTGTTCTCGGCGCTAATGCGCTTCTCCGCGTCCACCGCCGCCATGGTGCTGGAGTAGGGCAGGCTCATGCCCATGGCCTCGATGGCGGAGGACATGGTGTTGGCGGTGTACATGCCGCCGCACGAACCGGCGCCCGGGCAGGCGTGCGTCTCCACGTCCTGGAAGCGCTCGAGCGAGATGCGGCCGGCCGCGTGGGCGCCTACGGCCTCGAATACGCTCACGATGGTGAGGTCCTCGCCCGCCAGCTTGCCGGGCTTGATGGTGCCGCCGTATACGAAGATGCTCGGGATGTTGAGCCGTGCCAGGGCGATCATGGCGCCGGGCAAGTTCTTGTCGCAGCCGCCTACCGCCAGCATGCCGTCGAGGGATTGCCCGCGGCCCACCGTCTCTATGCTGTCGGCTATCACCTCGCGCGAGACGAGGCTCAGCTTCATGCCCTCGGTGCCCATCGAGATGCCGTCGGAGATGGTTATGGTGCCGAACATCTGCGGCATGAGACCCGCGGCACGCGCGGCCGCGTCGGCCGCCTCCGCCAGGTCGCCCAGGCTGAGGTTGCAGGGCGTGATGGTGCTGTGGCCGTTGGCTATACCGATGATGGGCTTGCGGAAGTCGGCGTCCTCGAAGCCGACGGCGCGCAGCATGGCGCGGTTGGGGGCCCGCTGATCGCCTTGGGTGACCGCGGCGCTGCGGAGGGGCTTGCGTGGGGTGCTGTGGTCTTGGGCCATGGAGCTCCTTAGTGCCGCGATTCTACCCCCAGGCAAAGTGCTCATACAGCACCGTGCTAAGCTTCAGCGACCATGTCTGTGAAGTACGGGCTACTCGGCTTGTTGGAGCGCGAAGCGCAGCACGGCTACGAGCTGAAGCGCAGCTTCGAGCAGTTCACGGGCGGCTTCTGGGAACTCAACCACGGTCAGATCTACCAGTCGCTGGAGCGTCTGGCTGCCGACGGCCTGGTGAGCTACACGGTGGAGAGCGCGGAGAACGCCCCGGAACGCAAGGTTTACGAGGTCACCGAGAAGGGTAGACGGGCCCTCGAACGCTGGCTGGAGCGCAGCAACGCCCGGGTGCGCCCCTTACGTGACGAGCTGTTCGTCCGCCTGGCCGTCATGGCCCGGCGGCCGCCGGCGCAGCTGCTCGCGCTCATCGCCGAGTACCGCCATACCTACTCCGAGCACCTGCGAGAACTGACCCGCGCCAAGCGCCATGCGGCGGAAGGCGCGTCGGCCGGCTCCGAACTCAGCGAGGAACTGGAGATCGAGCAGATGCTGCTCGACGCCGCCATCTTCCACTGCGAGGCCGACCTCAGATGGCTGGATCACTGCGAGGCCCGCCTGGCGGCCCGCCAACGGCGGGAAGCGAGCTGAGCGTGCGCGCAGCCGCCCGCGCCCCAGGCCGCTCCCGGCCCGTCGCGGCTTCGGCTCCTCCGCAGCTGGAGTTCCGTAACGTCAGCAAGAACTTCTTGCGGCGCGGGGGAGAGCAGGCGGTCCTCGCTGGCATAGACCTAAGTGTGCCTGCTGGTGCCTTCTACGCCGTTACCGGCGCCTCCGGCTCCGGCAAGACCACGCTGCTGGAGCTGGCGGTTGGCCTGCAGCGACCCACGACCGGCGCCGTGGAGCTGGCCGGCGTCGCCCTCAACCACCTGAGCGAGACACGCATAAGCAGCCTGCGACTAGCCAAGATCGGGTTGCTCTTCAAAGACCACTTGCTCATAGATACCCTGAGCGCGGTCGACAACGTGGCGCTGCCGCTGCTCCTGGCGGGCGCCGCTTCCAGGTCCGCCCTGGAGCGCGCCCATGAGCTGCTCGGACACCTGGGCCTCGGTCCGCTCGCCGCGGAGCTGCCCGCGGAGCTGAGCCAGGGCGAGCAGAACCGCCTGCGGATAGCGCGCGCCCTCATAAACGAGCCCCAGCTGCTGGTGGCCGACGAGCCCACGGCGGGCCTCGACTCGGTGGCGGCCGACGAGGTCATGCGCCTGCTTGCGCAGCAGGTGGAGGAGGGGCTGACCGTTCTCATGGCCACGCACGACGTGCGAGCCGCCGCTTACGCGCAGCGGGCCTACCGCCTGACCGGCGGTCGGCTGGAGCGCTCCTGACATGAGGGAGCGGAAGCAGCCATGAGAGCGGCCGTGCCCGTAGGGATCGCCCGCCGGTACTGGCAGCGCAACTGGCTGCGGGCCCTGTTGATGGTTGCCGGTCTGATAATGGGCGTGACGCTACTGCTCAGCGTGCTGCTGGTGAACGACTCGCTGAGCCGCACCTACGACGGGTGGGAGCGGGGCCTGCAGGGTTGGGCCGAGATCGAGGTGCGCGCCGCGGGCAGCGAAGGGCTGCCCGGCTCCCTGACCGAGGCCGTCAGGGCCAGCCCCGGGGTGGGGGCTGCGGCTCCGGTGCTGGACAACCGCAGTCATCTCTTCGTGGGCGAGGCCCGCCTGGCCGTCCACGTCAGGGGCGTGGATCCCGCCGCCGAGGCGCGGTTGCGCCCGTTCGCCATACTGGCGGGGCGGCCGCTCGAGGCCGGCGACGCCCAGGCGGCTCTGCTGTCGTACGCGGCTGCGGTAGAACTCGATGCCAGGCCCGGCAGTGATGTGTCCCTCCTGACCCCGCAGGGCGTGGAGCTGCTGCGGGTCGTGGGCATCTACCGGCCCCTCAGCGACGACCCGGTGCAGGAGAGGGTGCTGCAGTTGCCGCTCGAGCAGGCGCAGTCGCTCTTCTCGGGCGGGCGGGACACCGTGACGCGCATAGACGTGGCCACGGACGGCACCGCGGCCAGCAACGTCAAGGCAACTCTGCGCGAGCTCGTGCCGGAGCCCGCCGCCGTGGTGGAGTCCGCGGGCGGCGCGGTCGAGATGCGCACCAGCAGCAACACGCTTAGGGCCGCGCTGCTGCTGGCGGGTCTACTTGGCATCCTCGCAGCTGGCGTGCTCATCGCCGTGCACGTGCGGGCGGTGATGGAGGAGCGCGCCACCGACCTGAAGCTACTGCGGGCCCTGGGTGTGGCCCCCCGGAGGGTGCGGCTCTGGCTCGGCGCCGAGGTGGGCGTAGTCGTCGTGGTGGCCGTGGTGCCCGCCCTCCTGCTGGCCGCGCCCGCCGCCAGCTGGCTGCTCCGCCACGTGCCGTCGGAGTTGCTACCCTTCGCGGCCAGTGTGGCGGCTCCCCGCTTGGGGACCTCGGTACTGCCGGCCCCCGTGTTCGGCGCCCTGCTGGGCGCGCTGGCCGTGCTGCTGGGCGTTCGTCTGCTGTTGGCCGGCCTGCTGCGCGGTCTGGCCCGGGCGGCGCTGTACCGCTGGCGGAGCCGGGCGGTCCTACGGTTGGCCGGTCACTTCCTCGGGCGGCGCATCGGACCGAGCGCCACTGTGGCGGGTGCCCTCCTCCTCACCAGCGCGGGGCTCATAGGCGTGCAGGGGGCGGCCGAGGTGAACCGCAAGTCGATGGCCAGCTGGCTGGACGAGGCCGTCATGTGGGACCTGATGGTGGCTACTGCGCCGGGTGACTCCGGGGTGAGTGTACCTCTGCCGCTGGCGGCGGTGGAGCAGCTCTCGGACCTGCCGGGGGTGGACGCCGTGTCGGCGCAGAGGCAGGTGGCGGTGACTTCTCGGGGCGAGACGCTGACCATGATCGCACTGGGCGGTTACGACCTGGACGGCGGGCGCAGGCTTAGCGTGGTGCAGGCGGCCGACCTCTCGGGCTCCAGCATGTGGTGGACCCTCGATCAGGGTCAGGGTGTGGCTCTCTCTGTGCCCTTGGCGGACCGTCTGGCCGTCTCGGTAGGCGACAGGCTGCCGCTCACCACGCAAGGCGGCGAGCGGGAGTTCACGGTCGTGGCCCTGGTGGACGACGTGTCGAGCAGGTCGGAGGCGGCTTACATCGCGCTCGACGACTACTCGGCTATCTGGGGCGATCACGGGGTGGACTCCGTAGCCGTACGCCTCACTCCCGGCGCCGACGCCGTGGCGTTGCCCGAGGTCACTTCACTCGACCTGCCCCAACAGGGCACCAAGATCCCAGTGCACGTGACACTGGCGGCGTCGTACCGCTCCGACCTGCTGGCTGCCGCCACCGACAGCTACCGCGCGGCCGGCACCATGGCGCTGGTGGCGCTCCTGATAGCCTTGATCGCGCTGGTGGCCAACAGCCTAGCTACCGCGTGGCAGGCGGAGGGGGAGATGCAGGGCCTCCGCGCCATGGGCGTGCCCCGGGTGCGCCTGGTGCTCGTCTTCATCGTCAACCTGTCGCTGACCGCGGGCGCGGGCGTGCTGCCGGGCATGGTTCTAGGCACTCTGCTGAGCCGGCGCCTCCTAGGCGGCCTGTCGGACACCGGCCCGCTGACCTGGAACTGGCCCACCGACGCCTACGGCGCCGTGACCCTGCTGCTGGTGGTGACCGTCATGCTGGCGGCCGCCCTACTGGTGGCGGCCAGGCCCCGTGCCAGGTCAGCTCGCGGCTAAGCTCGTTGTCTCGGCCTTCTCAGCTGCACGCGTAAGCTCGTTCGTCACGGCCTGTGTGAAGGCGTGGGTACCGCGCTGTCCGCCCAGGTCGGGTGTGGGATCCTCCGCCAGGGCGTTCTGGACCGCCGCCTCCACCGCCGCGGCCGCGGCGGGCTGGTCCAGGCTGTGGCGCAGCATCATGGCTGCCGATAGCATGGTCCCCACGGGGTTGGCCACGCCCTTGCCCGCGATGTCCGGCGCACTGCCGTGCACGGGCTCGTAGAGCCCCACCTTGCCGCCCAGACTGGCCGAGGGCAGAAGCCCGAGCGAGCCGGGGATGACGGCGGCCAGGTCGGAGATGATGTCGCCGAACAGGTTGCCCATGACCAGCACGTCGAACGCCTTGGGGTCGCGCACCACCTGCATCGCCGCGTTGTCTACGTAGAGGTGGTCGAGTTCCACGTCCGGGAACTCCTCCGCGTGCACCTGCACCACCACGTCGCGCCAGAACTGCGACACGTCCAGCACGTTCGCCTTATCCACGTTGGTGACCCGGCCGGAACGTTGCCGCGCCGTCTGGAAGGCCAGCCTCGCTATGCGCTCCACCTCGTAGCGGTCGTAGACCATGGTGCTGAGGCCACGCTCCTCGCTGGTGAAGGAGGGCTTGCCGAAGTAGATGCCGCCCGTGAGCTCGCGGAAGATGATCATGTCCGTTCCTGCAGCGCGCTCTTCCCGCAGGGGCGAGAGCCTCTCCAGCCCAGGGAAGACCTTGACGGGCCGCAGGTTGGCGAAGACCTCCAGGTGGCGCCGCAGCTGCAGTATGCCGGTCTCCACGCGCTGCTCGCGTGGCAGGCGGTTCCATGGATGATCGCCCACCGGACCGCCGACGGAGCCCATCAGGACCGCGTCCGCCTTCAGCACGGCGTCCCTGGTGGCTTGGGGGAAGGCCTCCCCGTGGCTCTCGGTGGCGCTGCCGCCGAACGGCAGCAAATCGAACTCGAGCTCTACACCGTGGGTGTCCTTCAGTGTCCGGAGCACGGCCAACGTCGCTTCGACGATCTCGGGCCCTATGAAGTCGCCCGGTAGTACAGCTACACGCTTACTCATCTACATCTCCTCACGGCAATCGCCGACGCCCTGCGCCGGCATCATGCGCGCGGTTCGGGCCGCGCGTCGTTCCCTGAGCGCTACACGGCTCCATGCTACCCGCGCGGCGCCGCGTCAGTCCTGGGCCCAGCCGAGGGCGGCGGCCGTGGCTCTCACCTGGGGCATGCCCTCCAGCAGTTCGCCTATCGGATCCCACCGCCCCGTCAGCAGGGCCTCGCGTGCGGTGTCGCGGATCTGCACCCGGTAAGTGCGGTCGGAGGCGCGCACCTCACGCCGCGCCACGTCGACGGTGACCTGCGTCCCAGGCTGGTCGCGCAGCAACGCGCTCAGGTCCCGCCGGTCGTCCTCCTCCATGGCCACGCACGGCATGCCCAGGGTGGTGGCGTTGCCGAAGAAGATCTCGGCGAAGCTGCCGGCGATGATGGCCTCGAAGCCGGCCCGTTTGAGGGCCTGCGGGGCGTGCTCGCGGCTGGAGCCGCAGCCGAAGTTGGCGCCCGTGACGATGACGCTGGCGCCCTGGTTCTCCGGTAGGTCTATCGGGTGGCCCTTCAACTCGCCGTCCGGCCCGAAACGCTCGTCGTGGAAGAGGCCGGCGGCCAGGTCGTCGAAGGTGATGGCTTTCAGGAAGCGGGCGGGGATGATGCGGTCGGTGTCGATGTCGTCGCCAGGGATGAGCACCGCGCGGCCCACGACCCGTTCGACCGGGGGCAGCGCCATCAGGCCACCGCCCCTTCGCGCTGCACGAACACCTGGCGCGCGTCCGAGATGACGCCGGTGACGGCGGCGGCGGCTACCATGACCGGACTCATGAGCACCGTCCTGCCGGTTGGCGAGCCCTGTCGACCCTTGAAGTTGCGGTTGGAGGAGGAGGCGCACAACTGGTCGCCTACCAGCTTGTCGGGGTTCATGGCCAGGCACATGCTGCAGCCCGCGTCACGCCACTCGAAGCCGGCCTCCTTGAACACGCGGTCTATGCCCAGCCGCTCGCACTCGCTCTTGACCAGTTGCGAGCCGGGCACGGCGATGGCCTGCACGCCGGGAGCCACACGGCGACCCTCCAGCACGCGCGCCACCTCGATGAAGTCGGACATGCGCGCGTTGGTGCAGGAGCCGAAGAACGCCACGTCGATCCTGGTGCCCTCGATGGGCGCGCCGCCCTGGAGCTTCATGTGCGCGAGCGCCTCGGCGATGGCCGCGCGCTCGCTCTCGGGCGCCCCTTCCACGGTGGGCACGAGTTCGTCGATGGCGATGGCCTGGCCGGGGTTGATACCCCAGGTCACGGTGGGCGGCACGTCGGCGGCGTCTATGACCACCACGTCGTCGTAATGGCAACCGGGGTCGCTGGCCACCGCGCGCCACGTCTCCACCGCTGCGTTCCACTCCGCCCCCTTGGGGGAGTAGGGGCGACCCTCCAGGTAGTCGAAGGTGGTCCGGTCCGGGTTGACGTAACCGCAGCGCGCGCCACCCTCGATGGACATGTTGCAGATGGTCATGCGCTCCTCCATGTTCATGGCCTCGATGGTGGAGCCGGCGTACTCGTAGGCGTAGCCGATGCCGCCCTTCACGCCCAGCGTGCGGATGATGTGGAGGATCACGTCTTTGGCGTACACGCCGGGCCGCAGCTCGCCGTTCACCTCTATG
The DNA here is from genome assembly GCA_964467885.1 of uncultured bacterium. GTDB lineage: Bacteria > Deinococcota > Deinococci > Deinococcales > Trueperaceae > JAAYYF01. The sequence goes on from CAYXUE010000022.1 coordinate 33,739, forward strand.
CGCCGGAGCTTGGGCTTGGACATGGCGATGGTCTGGGTGGCCAGGACGTCGCGCACCTGACTGGTGCCGATGCCGAAGGCGATGGCGCCGAACGCGCCGTGGGTGCTGGTGTGGCTGTCGCCGCAGGCGATGGTGCTGCCCGGCTGGGTGATGCCCTGCTCCGGGCCCACCATGTGCACTATGCCCTGCCGGCCCGAGCCAACGTCGAAGAAGGTGATGTCGTTGGCTGCCACGTTGCGGCGCAGCGCCTTGATCATGGCGTCGGCCAGGGGGTCCTCGTACGGCTCGATCCGTGTGTGGGTGGGCACGATGTGATCCACCGTGCCGAAGGTGCGCTCCGGCATGGCCACCTCCAGCCCGAGCTCGGCCAGCATGTCGAAGGCCTGCGGGCTGGTGACCTCATGGATGAGGTGCGTGTCGATGAAGAGCTGGTCCTGGCCGCTGCGCAACTCCCGGACCTTGTGACTGGCCCACACCTTGTCGAGCAGGCTCCGCGGCCCCGCTTCCATGGCTTCTTTCGCTACGTTCACTTCAGTTCGTCTCCCTCTCGCGTTATCGAGAAGACCCCCGGCCTTCGTTGGGCCGGGGGTCGTGATCAGCTTCTATCGGTGGTCGGCGCGCAGCGCCGTTGCCGTCAGCTCACGCCGCCCGCTGTCCTAGTAGTAGGTGCGCCGCACCCTGGGGAAGGGTGCTGGTGAGGTTGGCGGGAGCCGGCTGCTGCATGCCGCGCAGTATATGGCACGGGCGGACGGCTGGCAACCAGGGCTCCCTCATGGACGTGGCTTAGCCGGAGCGGCCGCCGCGACCGACGGGAGGGGTGGGGTTGCGGCCGCCGGAACCGCTCACCGTGGCGGAGCGCTGGTTGGCCCCGCGCATGCCCGGCGCCGGCACCGTGGTGGAGAGGGAGCCGCTACCGCCACTCTCGACCAGGCGCTCGAACTCCTTCGGGTCGACCGCGCGCTCGATACCCGTTTCGAAGGTGATGACCTTCCGCAGGTGCAGGTCGGCGAGGCAGGCGTCCATGGTGAGCATGCCGATGGAGCCGCCCATCTGGATCTGTGCGGGGATCTGGTGCGTCTTGCCCTCGCGGATCAGGTTGCGGATGCCGGGCGTGGCGAGGAGGAACTCGTACGCCAACGCGCGGCCGCCGCCGACCTTGGGCAGGAGCTGCTGGGTGAGGATGGCCTGCAGGTTGCTGGCCAGCTGCACCCGCACCTGAGACTGCTGTGCTTCGGGGAAGACGTCTATGATGCGGTCGATGGCCTCGGAGGCGGAGTTGGTGTGCAACGTGCCCATCACCAGGTGACCCGTCTCGGCCGCGGTAACAGCGGCGCCGATGGTCTCGTAGTCACGCATCTCGCCTACGAGGATCACGTCCGGCGCCTGGCGCAGCACGCTGCGCAGGGCGGCCTGGAAGTTGGCGGTGTCCTCGCCGATCTCGCGCTGGTTGACGATCGACGTCTTGTGGCGGTGGAAGAACTCGATGGGGTCCTCCACGGTGACGATGTGCTTGGAGTACTCCTCGTTGATGAGGTCCAGCATGGTGGCCAGCGTGGTGGACTTGCCCGAGCCGGTGGGGCCCGTGACCAGCACCAGGCCTCGTGGCAGGCGCGCCACCTCGGCCACCTCCTGCGGGAGACCAAGGTCGCTGAAGCCAAGCACGTCGTCCGCGATGGTACGCATGACGCCGCCCACGCTGCCGCGCTGCATGAAGACGTTCACGCGGTAGCGGCCGTGGCCTGAGAGGGAGAACGAGAAGTCGAGGTCCTTGCGCTCCTCGAAGGTCCGCTGCTTCTTCTCGTCCATGAGCGCGTACATGAGGCGCCGGGTCATGGTGGGACTCAGCGTCTCGTACTCGGTAGGGCGCCACTCGCCGTCCACACGCAGCATGGGGGGGAGGCCGACGGTGATAAGCAGGTCCGAGGCCCTTCGCTCGATGGCGAGCTTGAGCAGATCTACTATGTCTGCTTGGATCTGAGTCGAACGGATCTGGTCTGCCATCTCTCTCCTTGGTCTCGGACCGGTGCCGGCGCCTGAGTGAACGGTCACTCAGCGGTGCGCGCGAGCACCTCCTCGAGCGTGGTTATCCCTTGGAACGCCTTGTGGATGCCGTCGTCGCGCAGCGTCTTCATGCCGCGTTGCACAGCGAGCTCGCGCAGCTCGAAGGCCGAGGCCTCCTGCACGATGGCCTTCTCGAGCTCGTCGTCGACCACGAGCAGCTCGTGGATGGCGTAACGACCGTTGTAGCCGCTGCCCCCGCACTTCTCGCAGCCGACGCCTCGGAAGAGCTTCTTGCCGGCCATCTCCGATTCGGCTATGCCCAGCCGCCGCAGGACATCGGGCTCCGGCGTGGACTCCACCTTGCAGTCCTTGCAGACGCGGCGCACGAGGCGCTGCGCCAGAACGCCGATGAGCGAAGCCGAGACGTTGAACGGCTCGATGCCCATCTCCTGCAGGCGCGTGATGGCGCCAGCGGAGTCGTTGGTGTGCAGCGTGGC
>CAYXUE010000023.1:0-1270 GCA_964467885.1 uncultured bacterium
GGTTGGGTCCGCTTGGCTAAGTCCGCTTGGGCAAGGTCACTACGAGCACGCCCGCCGACAGGTGCGCCGAGCCACCTTCCGCCTCGACCGCGGCGGGCAGATGGAAGGTGCGCTGGAACGGGCCCACGGGCCGTTCGCTCACGAGCATCTCGCCCAGCTCGAAGCTGGGCTCCCGCAGCCCGGCCACGTGAAGTTCGGTCTCGTCGGTGGCTATCTCCAGGTCCGCTAGCTCTACGCCGGGTACCTCTATGTGCAGTTGGAAGGCGTGACCGAGGTCCAGCAGGTCGGCTCTGGGCATCATGGGTGCGCGGCCCGCGTGGTTGTCCAGTAGCGCGCCGATGCTCTCGCGGATGTCGAGCAACTCCTGAACATCGGCCCCGGTGCCGTACTTCTCGATCTTCATGGCGCGAGTGTAGCACCGACTCCTAAGGGGTCTGTTAACGTTTGGCATGACCCTCCTGCCCATGCTCGCCGGGCCCACCGCCTCGGGTAAGAGCGCCGCCGCGCTGCAGCTGGCGGAGAGTTACGGGCTGGACATCATCAGCGCCGACTCCATGCAGGTCTACCTAGGCATGGACGTGGGCACGGCCAAGCCCAGCCCGGCGGAGCGCCGGCGGGTTCGGCACCACCTGCTGGACGTGGTGACACCCGCCGAGCCGTTCTCGGTCGCCGATTACGTGCGCGCGGCCGAGGCCGCCATCTCACAGGTACTGGCCGCAGGCCGTTCGGCTCTCGTCGTTGGCGGCACCGGCTTCTACCTACGCGCCCTGCGTCACGGCCTACCAACGGTGCCGCCGGCGGACCTGGAGGCGCAAGCGCCGCTGTGGCGTGCGGTTCGCGAGGGGCGCCTCGATGACCTGATAGCGGAGTTGGCTCGGGCCGCACCCGCGGACGCGGCCCGAGCGCAGCGCAACCCTCGCCGGGTGATCAGAAGCCTGGAGGTGCTGCGCGCCACGGGCCGGCCGCCCAGCGCCTACCCGAACAGGCCGCCGCGCTACACTTACGATCTGCTCGTGCTGGACCCGCCCGCGGAAGCACTGGTCGAGCGCATAGCCGAGCGCGCGTCGCGGATGTTCGAGGCGGGCCTGGTGGAGGAGGTGCGCTCCCTGCTGGCCGAGTACCCGGAGCAGCCCACCGCCTTGCAGGCCATCGGTTACAAGGAGGTTGCGGCCCACGTGCGAGGTGAGATCAGCGAGGCCCAGGCGCTGGAGGCGGTGACGGTGGCCACTCGGCAGTACGCCAAGCGCCAGCGCACGTGGTTCCGGCGCGA
>CAYXUE010000023.1:1370-10449 GCA_964467885.1 uncultured bacterium
GGGGTTACAGGGTGCCGGGCGCTCAGCCGCTCACGGGCGCGGCCCGGCCCTCTTCGGCCGCGGACTCTTCCGATTCGCCGTCCGCCGGGTCGGCTGCGGCGCCATCGCCGCGGGCATCGGTGGCGTTACCCTGCCTCTTCCGCTCCGCGGACTGCTCCGCGCCCTTGTCCCTACGGCGTTTGCCTTGGAAGAAGCCCTTCACCTTGTCCGCCACGCTCTCTTGTTCCTCGTGCTGGGCGGTGCGCTCGCCCGCTGCTGCGGCGTACGCTTCCAGGTGCTCACGTTCCGCGCTGCTGAGATCCGTGGGCACGGTGACCCGCGCGGTCACGATCTGATCGCCGTTGCCGGTCTGCCGCAAGCGCGGCATGCCGCGGCCGCGGAGCCTGAACTCGGCACCGGGCTGTGTGCCAGCGGGGACGCGCAACTCCTCCTCGCCGTCCAGCGTGGGGATGGTGAAGGTGGCTCCCAGCGCAGCCTGGGCGATGCCTAAGTCCAGTTCGTAGTGCAGGTCGTCGCCCACGCGGTCCAGGTAGGGATGCTTCTCCAGGTGCAGGTAGAGGTAGAGGTCGCCCGCGGGCGCGCCGCCGACGCCGGCGTTGCCCTCGCGCGGAACGCGCAGCCTGTAGCCGCCGTCGATGCCGCGGGGCAGAGTCACGTCCACCTTGTCCTTGGAGACCTCGCGGCCGCGGCCGTTACAGATACGGCACGGATCGGTGATGACCTCGCCGTCGCCGTGGCAGTCGGGGCAGGTGCGGGCCGTGACCACCGCGCCGAAGATGGACTGCGACTGCACACGCACCTGACCGGCGCCACCGCAGCGGCCGCAGGTGCCCTTGCCGTTCGAGCCGGGCTCGGCCCGGTCGCCATGACAGTGGTGGCAGGCGGCCATCCGCTCGAGTTCCACGGCCACGGTGGCGCCCTCGCGCGCCTGCTCGAGAGTTATGGATAGTTCGGCCTCCAGGTCCTCGCCGGGGAAGCCGGACTGCCTGGCGCGGCCACCGCCGGCGGCGCCACCGAAGTTGGCGCCGAAGACGGAGGCGAATATGTCGAAGATGTCGCCACCCAGGGGGATGCTCTCGTCCACGCTGCCGTAACGGTCGTAACGCGCCCGCTTCTCGGGATCGGACAGCACCGCGTAGGCCTCGTTGATGGCCTTGAACTTCTCCTCGGCCTCCGGGTTACCCCGGTTGCGGTCCGGATGGTAGGCAAGCGCCAACTTCCGGTAAGCGGCCTTGATGGTCTTGTCGTCGGCGGTGCGTTCCACCTCGAGGATGGCGTAGAAATCCGGCATGCAGCCGCCAGTATAACGGAGCCTTCCGCGCCGGCCGGTTGCGCGTAGGCTCCAGGCTCACGCGGCGCCTGGAGGAGTCAGCCGCGCCGCGTGAGTGACTGAAGCCGTTTGGAAGCCTCGTCCGCGTCGATCTCGCCCTTCTCGAGCTGATCGAGCACCGAGGCGCGCTCCTCGGCGGGGTCGGGACCCACCTCGTAACCGAGGGCGAGGAGGAGCTTCTCGAACCGCAGCCTCACGGTCGGGTAGCTGAGGCCCATGATGCGCTCGACCTCCTTGAGGTTGCCGCGCACCTTGACGTAGAGCCGGAGGAAGTCGAGGTTCTCCTCGGGCAGCACCGCGAACTCGTTGGGTTGGAAGCGCCCTTCGATCTTGACGCCGCTCTCCTCGCACTCGAGGCGCGTGACGAGCAGCGGTCCCCCCGTGACGGGGCATTCGGTGGGCATAGGCAGCCTTTTCATCCAATCTCTCCTGTTCGAGCGGTCAGTGGGCCGCTATCTCTATGAGGGTGTCGTCCGTCTGGACCTTCACGTAGGGCTCGCCGGCGGGGACGCGCAGAACGTCGCGCAGCGACCCTCCGGCGAACGAGTCGACGGTGCGCCAGAGCTCGAGCAGGGTGCCGCTGCTCGTCCCGCCGACGGAGCCCAGGCCGAGGTCCACGCGACGGCCGTTGATGTTCAAGCCGTGGCCCAGCCGCGCGCGCCAGGCCCGGGGCATGAGCGGCAGGACGGCCCTGACCACGGCGGCCGCGCCGAGCGCGAAAGCCACTATCTCCTCGGCCGCCCAGAGGGGCATGCCCCAGGTGATGTTGGCGGAGCCGGTGCGCACACGCAGCAGCACGAAGCGGGGCCGCACCTCGTCGAGGAAGGCGCGCCTTCCCGCTTCGTCGAACCGCCGCGGCCTCAGCATCAGACGACCTCGATGACGATCCGGGTGACGCCGTCGCTGTCCTCGTTGGTGGCGTCGATGTCGACCAGCTTGCCGTCCGGCAGGTCGTCGCCGAGCGAGGCGAGGATCTCCTGGATATCGATGCCCTGCTCCTGCAGCTCCGAGCTGGCCTCCTTCGGTAGGAAGCGGGTGGCGAAGCGTGCTAGGGCTATGGGCACGTTGACGCGCACCTTGGTGCCCTTGCTGCCCGACGCCGGGTCGGTGTCGTCGATGGAGATGCGCAGCAGACGGGCTTGACCGCCGGTTCGCTTGGGTGCTGCCAGCGCTGCGGGGGCGGCCGGTTGGTTGCCGCCGAGCGCCTTGAGCAGGTTGGCGGCGTCGTCCACCGAGATGGAGCCGGCGGCCAGCATGTCGAGGATCCTCCGCCTGTCTTCGCTCTCAGCCACGGCCCACCCCTAACTTGATGCTGCCGGTGGTGACGGACATGTCCAGTCTGGCGGCCCCGTTACCGAAGACGCCCTCCAGGCTCTCGCCCAAACTGCGGCTGCGGGTCTCGAGGCCAGGCAACCTGCTCGAGATGTCGCCGATGGAGGCGTCCGCCTTGATGGTCACGCCCGAGTTGGGCGCAAGGCGCAGGCTGACGTTGCCGGCGGTGACGTTGATGCGGTGCGCACCGCTCGTGAGTTCCGCCTCGATGTCGATGTCGCCCGCGCGGCTGGTGAAGTCGAAGCCCTTCAGACCCTTCGCGTCCAGGTCGCCGGCGGTCAGGTGCCCGCGCAGGTAAGGTACGCCTTCCATGTCGACGTCGCCCGCGGTAGCGGCCAGGTCGAGCCCGTAGCCCGGCGGCAGGCGCAACGATAGGTTGCCGCTGCGCAGCCGGCCGAGCATCCTGTCGAGGAACGAGCCACCTGCCTGATCCCAGCGGATGACGAAACCGTTGTCGGCGCGCTCGATGATCACGTCCCCTGGCCCGTCGCTCTCGAGTCCGGGCTCTTCGAGGTTCTCGTCCACCCGCACGTCGAGTTCGCCGGCGAGCATCTCGAGGCTGACCCAGCGAGTTCCCTCAGGCGCCGGAGCGCTTCCCGCGTTCGTGCCGCTGGACCCGGCCGCGCGGTGCGCCTGGCCTGCCCCGACCGGGGCCGCTGGCGCCTGCGGAGGCACGGGCAACTCCGGCGACCTGGGCGGCTCAGGAGCCTGCGGCTCCCGGGGCGGGTTCGCGTCCACGGGCGGCAGGGGTGCCATGTCGTTCCCCTGCGCCGCCGTGGCGTCCGGTTGCGTGGCATCCTCTCCAGCGCCGGCTCCGTACCGGGAGGTGGCCGCTTCGATGGCGCGCGCTTCGGCGCCGATCTCCTCACCAGCCTCCCGAAGCTCCTCGTCGGCCGCCTGGGCGGTGTCCAGCACGGCTATCAGCTGCTCGGCTTCGGCCTCGGTTATGCGCCCGTCGCGCACCATCTGCTTGACTCTCTCTATGTCTGTCACTTGTCGGCTCCTCCACGTCGTGGGTTGCGGTTGGCGATCTTGAGGATCGGTCAGCTCAGTACGCCTGCTTCGCTTCGGGGCGCCTCGCGCCACAGGCCTTCGGCTTTGGGCCCGGTACCCTTCGCGGCTTCACCGTCGATGCGGTTGGCCCAGTTGCGGAACGTGCGCGCTGCGAACCTGGCGAGGGGCGATGTCGCTCCCCGCGCGAGCCGGGCTTCGTGGGCTTCCCTGCGAAGCCGCGCCGTGTACTCATCTGCGTTGCGGATGAAGCGGTAATCGAACATGCTCCTCGCCTCCTTGAGAAGATGATAGGGCGAGGTTTGCACATTTGTCAAGTGCAGGTTTCTATTCTCTTGATTTAGCTTTTCTATTCATGGAAGTCCCGCTTTATGATGTAGGCGCCGTCGTCGAATCCCGTGACCACGTAGCCCCGCTCTAGCAGGCGAGACATGGTCACCCCGACCGCGCCCCGCCAGCGGCGTACCAACTCGGGGTTCTCCACCAGCAGTCGGGTGACGTCCAGCGGGACGGCCACCCTCACGGTCTCCGCCTCGTCAGGTACGGAGGCGATGAGGGGTTCCGCTTCCAGGCTCCTGTCTGTGGCGCGCACGCCCCAAGCCTCGCTGGCTGTGGGCGGGCTAGCGCCCTGCTCCGGCGCCGTTCCGCCGCTCGAACCGTCCTGGGTTGCGGCGGACGGCCCGTTCTGGAGGATCAGGTTGCGGCGCCGCTCGGGGGCTTCGTCCAGATAGGCGCCCTCGCCAGCCTCGGCCAGGCGCCTGACGCGCGCAGAGCCGAGGCGCCAGACGGCCAGTAGCCGGTCGCTGTTCTGGCCACCGCCGAGGGGGCCCTCCATGGGGCCGTAGAAGTCCACCAGGTAATCGAAGACCAACGCACCGAGGTGCTCCAGGTTCAGGCGAGCGTTGCGCGCCTGCAAGGGGTCGAAGGTCCAGGACACCCATGACAGACCGCGCCCCAAGGCCCAGGACCGCTGGTGCCACTTGAGCGCCTGCCCCACACCCAGGCCGCGACCGGCGCTCCGCACCGCCACCATGTGCGAGTGCAGGCCGTAGCCCTCCATGCCGCGCCCGTGCGCAGCTGCGAGGAAGCCGTAGGAGAAGCCGATCATCCGCCCATCGCTGTAGGCAGCAGCGATCTGCCCGCCGGAGTGCTCCACCGCCCTGAGGTGGGGCGGCGGTACGATGTCGTCCGGCCCCCAGATCTCCCGCTGGATCGCCTCGATCTCCACGAGGTCGTCTTGGGTCAGGCCGCTTCTGATCTCGAAGCGGCGCTCCCGCGCTGTGTCGCTCATCTGTATGGATTCTAAGGCTTGTAGGCGACCTGGTGCAGGTTCATCCGTCCGTAACGCCGCCGTGGACCGCCACGAGCGCGCTGGTGGCCGAGCGGCGCTATTCCGGGTTCTGGTCGGACTTGGGCCCGGGCTTCCGGTCGGACTTCCGCTTGGGCTTCGGCTTGGGCGCCACGCCGGTGAGGCTGAACCGCGGCTCGTCGACTTCCCAGCCGGTCAGCGATTCGACGTACTCCTTGAGGTACTGGCCCAGCGGCACACCGTCGATCTCCGGAGCCGGCACGTCCAGCACCTGGCCGGTCTCGTGGCAAACCACGTGATAGTGAGGCGTGACGTTGCTGTCGTAGAAGGACTGGCCCGCTGGGGTCTTGTATTCGCGCACCAGACCGGCGTCGGCCAGGGTTGAGAGGTTCAGGTACACCGTGGAGAGGCTCAGCTCCTCGCCGCGCCCCTTGAGGTCGACGTAGAGACTCTCGGCACTGACGTGGCGGTCGCGTTCCAACAGGTAGCCGAGGATGATCTCGCGCGGGCGGCTGTACCGCAGGCCGTGGTCCTTCAGGACGTCGCGCACCTCGGCTGCGGGCCCCGCATCGATCCCCGGAGCGACGTTGGAACCTTGTTCGTGCCTGCTGCTCACTCTAGTCGTGTACCTCTCCGGCCGCATGGCCGTCGTTGCAGGCGATGGTATCACGCAGCAAAGTACGGAAACCCCGCCGTGCGGACACTGACCGCAGGGCGGGGTCGGTTCGCGGAGCGCCACGGGCGCCTCTTGCCTTGCGCGGCGCGGCCGTGTGGGCGCCTTACTCTACGAGCGGTGCGCTAAAGCAGGTCGGACACCGCGTCGCGCTCCTCGAGCAGCTCCTGCTCGCTGAGGCGCATGCGTTCCTGCACGAAGGCGCTGTTATCCAGGCCCTCCACCACGGTCACCTGGCCCCCGCTAACCGTCACGGGGAACGAGTAGATGATGTCCTCGGCAACGCCGTACCAGCCGCGGCTGGGGATGGCCATGCTCACCCAGTCGCCCTCGGCCGTGCCGAGGACCCAATCGCGCATGTGGTCGATAGCCGCGTTGGCGGCGGAGGCCGCACTCGAGGCGCCGCGCGCGTCGATGATGGCGGCACCCCTCTTCTGAACGACCGGAATGAACTCCTGTTCGGTCCACTCCTGGTCCACCACGTCCGTAGCGGGCTTGCCGGCTACGTAAGCGTGGTTGAGGTCCGGCACCTGAGTGCTGGAGTGGTTGCCCCAGATGATCATCCGCTTCACGTCCGCCACGCGCGCGCCGCTCTTGGCCGCCAGTTGGCTTAGCGCCCGGTTGTGGTCCAGTCGCGTCATGGCGCTGAACTGCTCCGGCTTGAGGTCGGGAGCATTGCGCATGGCGATGAGGCAGTTCGTGTTGGCGGGGTTGCCCACCACCAAGACCTTGACGTCCCTGGATGCGTGGTCGTTCAGGGCCTTGCCCTGCACGGTGAAGATGGCGCCGTTGGCCTGCAGGAGGTCGTTGCGCTCCATGCCCGGTCCGCGGGGGCGGGAGCCCACGAGCAGCGCGTAATCCGCGTCCTTGAAGGCGACCGCAGGGTCGTCACTAGCGACGATGTCGTGCAGCAGAGGGAAGGCACAGTCGTTCAGTTCCATGACGACGCCTTCCAGCGCCTTCAGCGCAGGTGTTATCTCCAGCAACTGCAGGATCACCGGCTGGTCCTTGCCCAGCATCTCTCCCGAAGCGATGCGGAAGAGTAGTGCGTAACCGATCTGTCCTGCCGCCCCGGTTACCGCCACGCGAACTGGCTGCTTCATTCGGAACACCTCTGATCGTAGTGGGATCACGCTGGCCGTGTGCGTCGTGCGCCTTCGGCCCGCAGCGCGTCTTCCAGCGATGGTACCACCGGCCCGACCCGGTTCCGGCGGGAGATCGGCGCTCAGGCCTGGTAGCCCAGTAACTCCAACAGCCTCTGCAGCTCGTCCTCGTCGTGGAAGTAGAGCTCGATGCGCCCCTTCTTCTCACCGCTGATGCTCACGCGTGTGCCGGCGAAGCGGCTCAGGTCCTGCTCCAGTTGCTGGTAGATCGAGGGGGCCTTCGGCTCGTTGGCCTTCTCGCTGGTCGCCTCGCGGCGCTTGAGACCCTCGGCCTGCCTGACGGTGAGGTCCTTCGCCAGGATCTCGCTCAGCGCCCAGCTCCGGTCTCCCACTGGCTGCGACAGGATGGCGCGGGCATGACCGGCCGTGATGGCTCCTCGTTCCAGCGCCTCCTGCGCGTCATCGGGCAGGGTGAGCAGCCGCAGCGTGTTGGCTATGGCGCTCCGGCTCTTGCTGACCGCCTCGGAAACCTTCTCCTGCGTGAGCCCGAAGTCGAGCAGTTGCTTGTAGGCCCGGGCCTCTTCCATAGGGTTGAGATCCTCGCGCTGCAGGTTCTCGATGATGGCGATCTCCAGCGTCTCCTGGTCGGAAAGCTCGCGCACGACCGCCGGGATGGTGACCAGGCCCGCCTGCCGTGCAGCCCGGAACCTCCGCTCACCTGCCACTATCTCGTAACCGTTCTCGGACGGCCGCACCAGGATGGGCTGAAGTACGCCTTTCGCCGCGATGGACGCCGACAGCTCGGCGATGGCCCCTTCGTCCATGCTGAGCCTCGGCTGATACGGCGACGGGCGCAACTGCGCCAGCGGCACTTGCTGGACGTCCTTGCCTACCTTCGGCAGCAGGGCGTCGAGCCCCCTGCCTAACCCTCTAGCCTTGGCTGACACGCTCGAGTACCTCCTCTGCTAACGCCCGGTACGCCTGCGCGCCGTGTGAAGTGGGCGCGTAAGTGAGCACGGACTCGCCGTAGGACGGCGCCTCCGCGAGCCTGACCGTGCGGGGGATGACGGTGCGGAACACCTGTTCACCGAAGTGGCGCCTGACGTTCTCCTCCACTTCCTGCGAGAGCCGCGTGCGGACGTCGAACATGGTGAGCAGGATGCCAAGGATGCGCAGGTCCGAGTTGATGGAGCCCCGCACTCGTTCGATGGTCTCCATCATGCTGGCGATGCCCTCGAGCGCGTAGTACTCCGTCTGGAGCGGCACTATCAGAAGGTCTGCGGCGGCCAGAGCGTTGAGCGTCAAAGCGCCGACGGATGGCGGGGCGTCGATGACTATGAAGTCGTAGTTGGGCCGCACGCCCATGAGCCCCCGGGACAGGAGCGTCATGTTCTCACGGCTGGCGTCCAGCTCGACCGCCGCACCCGCCAGGTCCGCGGAGGCGGCGAGCAGATCCAGGTTCTGGATTCCGGTGCGGCTGACGGCCTGACGGGCCGACGAACGGCCGGCGATCACGTCGTAGACGGTTCTCTCAGGGTCTGCGATCCCAACGCCGCTGCTGGCGTTGGACTGTGGGTCCAGGTCCACGAGCAGGATGTTGCGCAGCTCCGCCAGTGCGGCCGAAAGGTTGACGGCTGTTGTGGTCTTGCCGACGCCACCCTTCTGGTTGATCACGCCGATCGTTGGCACGCTGACCCTCCGGGTAGCTTCACTGCGACGAGGCTACCACGCCCTCCGAGGGGCTCCTCGAGCCACTCGGCTCCGGCCGGGAGGCTCTCGGCAGGCATGGCCATGGAAGGTTCCACCAACCCCGCCGCCTCCCAGACCTCGCCGACTCGCTCAACCTGAGCTTCGCCCCGGCGACTAACGATCCAACAGGGGTCACGGTGCAGATGACGGGTAAGGCGGACCAAAGTGGCGATGTCGGCGACAGCCTGCGCGGTGATCACGTCCGCGCAAACGCCCGTCAGGTCCTGCACGTCGCTCCCGAACACGTGGACGTTCTTCAAGCCAAGGTTGGCGCAGGCAAGTTCCAGGAATGCCGTCCGCCGTCGGCGCCGCTCCACCAAGTGAACCGTGGCCTGCGGCAAAGCCAAGGCGATGACGATGCCGGGCAGGCCCGCCCCTGAACCCACGTCCACGACTACCGGCTCAGCGGCCGCACGCTTCTCGATCAGCTGTGCGTAGGCTCTTGCGTCGTCGAAGTGCTTGGGAAGCGCGCGTAAGCCCGCGTCCGACAGTAGGTCCAGCGTCTTGTGATAACGGGTGAGCAGGGCAGCGTAGCGTTCTAGTGATGCTGTAAGTTCGTCCATCAACGTCTC
>CAYXUE010000023.1:10549-31886 GCA_964467885.1 uncultured bacterium
TGATGCTGTAAGTTCGTCCATCAACGTCTCGTGTCTAGCCTAGCCCGGATCTAGCCTAGCCCGGATTGTTTCACGTGAAACATCCTGGGCTGCAATGGCGGCGGAGTTCGGCGGTTGTCTACCCATGCCGAGACGGGCCAGCGGGCCGCAGGCGGGACGGCTGCCCGCTCCTGCTTAAAGGCATCCGTGAGCCCCCCGGCTGAGCCCGTAGCAAGCCGGGCGGACGAGGAGTAAGTTCCCGTCGGAGGCCCCAGCGTCGACGCCCGGAATTGTTTCACGTGAAACATCGGCGCTAGGGACGCATCAGCCCGTGCTAACTCATCCACGAACCCTCCGTCTCGGGCCTGTCCTTTCGACTCGGGCTTGGCTCTTCGCTTCAAGCTCAGGATGGTGGCTGTACTTGTGCGCTCGCCTTGGCTTCCCTGCCCGCGTCGGCGCCGGCAAGGCCACGATCCGCACCGCGGTCAGCGCCACGCGTCTTGAGGTGAACGAGCAACGCGGTCACGTCACTGTCTCGCACCCCGCGCACGCGCTGCGCCGCACCCAGGGACGCCGGTTCCGCCCGCCTGAGCGCTTGGGCGCCCTCTATGGACATGCCTGGTACGCGTTCGAAGTCGACGCCCTTCAGGCCCATCTTCTCGTAGGCAGCTCGACTCTCCAGGTGCCTGCGGGAGCGCTCGATGTACGCCTCGTAGCGGATCAACGTCTCGACCCGCCCGACCTCGTCGGAGGTCAACGGTCCCTCCGCCGGACCGACAAGAGCGACAACGTCCGCGTAATCCACGCCGGGCCGACAGAGCATCTTGGTGGCCAGATCGCCCTGGAAGCGCGTGCGCCCCAGCCTCTCCACTTCCGCGTTGACGCGCTCCTCGGAGCGGCGCTGTTCGGCCAGCGTGGCGCCGTCCACCGTGCCCCACTCGTAGCCGAGGCCCATCAGCCTCTCCTTGGCGTTGTCCTGCCGGTGGAGGAGGCGGAACTCGTTGCGCGAGGTCAGCATGCGGTAAGGCTCCTCGATGCCCCAGCGGATCAGGTCGTCCAGCATGACGCCGATGTAACCCTGATCGCGCCGCACGGTGACGCGCTCCATCCCCGCCGCGTGCCGCGCGGCGTTGAGGCCCGCGATGTAGCCTTGCGCGGCCGCCTCCTCGTAGCCGCTGGTGCCGTTGATCTGCCCGGCCGAGAACAGGCCTGCCAGCTTGCGGGACATGAGCGTCACGTCGAGTTGGGCAGGGTCGAGGGCGTCGTACTCCACCGCATAGGCATAACGGTGGATGGCCGCGTTCTCGAAGCCAGGCAGAGTGCGGATCATCTCGTCCTGGATCCTCGGCGGCATCGAGCTCGAGAGCCCCTGGAGGTAGAGCTCGCTGGTGTTCACGCCGTCCGGTTCGACGAACAGCAGATGATGATCCTTATCGGAGAAGCGCACCACCTTATCCTCGATCGAGGGACAGTAGCGCGGACCGGCAGCATCGATCTCCCCGCCGTACATGGCCGACTCTCCCAGGTTCTCCTGGATGAGCGCGTGCGTTTCGGGAGTGGTTCGGGTGAGCCAGGTAGGCGTGCTGGTCATGCGCGGGCCCGGCACACCGCTGAAGGTCCCAGGCGGATCGTCCGAGGGCACTTCCTGCATGACGCTCATATCCACCGAATCGGCCCGGATACGGGGCGGGGTGCCCGTCTTCAGACGGAGCAGCTCGTGGCCGGTGGCTCGCAAGCTGGCCGATAGGTGACGGGCGGGGGCCTCGCCCTGCCGCCCTGCGGGACGCTGCTGCTTGCCGTACCAGACGACACCGGCCAGGAAGGTACCAGTGCAGAGCACCAAGGCGCCGGTGCGTAGCCGCCGGCCGTCCGTGGTGAGCGCCCCCGTCACCCTGCCGCCCGCCACCTCGATCTCGGCTATCTCGGCACGCACGATCTCCACGTTGTCGGCGGCTTCTACGAGCTGGCGCGCTGCAGCGGCGTAACCGTCACGCTCGTTCTGAACTCTCAGCGACTGAACGGCCACGCCCTTCGAGGCGTTCAGCGTGCGCGTATGGATGGCGGTCTGATCGGCGAGGCGGCCCATCACGCCTCCGAGGGCGTTGAGTTCGAACACGAGCTGCGATTTGCCCGGACCTCCCACCGCGGGGTTGCACGGCATCAGCCCGATCTTGTCCGGATTGGGCAACACCATGGCGGTACGCGCACCGAGACGCGAGGCGGCCATGACCGCTTCTATCCCCGCATGTCCACCGCCAACTACTACTACGTCGAACTCTAGGTCCATCACAACTCCCGCGCCGATCCTCCGCACGCTACTTCCGCCGCGGCGAACGCGCAGTCAAGAAGGTACCACGGGCGCGGGCCCCGCTACCGCCACGGATTACACGGTGGTCCCGCCCGAACGCTCGGCGCTGCCGGCATGTCTGGCGCCTGCGCCCGCCTTCAACCGTCGCTTACAGGCGGGCCGTTCGGGTGTAGGGTGGAACCCCTGCATCTGCTAGACTGCTGGACCGGCGCAACGCCAGGAGCACCTTAACGAAGGCCGTCAGGCCGGAGCGCGGTGCTCCGAAGACGCCAGGACCCACAGTTATGCACGCTGGCCGCTAGCTGGCTGGGCCAGGTTCGGACCGTCGCATAACCCCGTGTTGGGGCACCGCGAGGCCCCGGTCCTCGTAGCGTCATCGGCTCGCGTGCCGGCGGGAGTCCACGGGACGTACTGCCTTCGCCGCGCGTGCGCCGAAGTTTCGAGAAGGATGGTTGAACGGATGTCAGGTATCGACGGAGGGATCTGGGACGACGTCATCTCACGCGTACGGGATGAGGTCCCGGAGGTCGAGTTCCGGACCTGGTTCAGTAACGTGTCGCTGCTGGGCATCGAGGATGGGGCGTTCGTGATCGGCGTGCCGACCACCTTCGCCCGAGATTGGATCCGGTCGCACTACAGCGCCGTCATCGAAGGGGCGTTGCAGCAGCTCGGGGTGGCAGAGCCTCGCCTGGGCTTCCAGATCGTGGCCGGGAAGGCGCCCGAGCAACAGGACATCTTCAGCGCTCAGCCCGAACCGGTTAGGGAAGCGGCACCCAACCGGCCACCCGCCCCGCAACTGAACCCCAAGTACGTCTTCACCAATTTCATCGTAGGTGAGAACAACAACTTCGCGCACGCCGCCGCCTTGGCCGTGGCGGAGGCGCCGGGCAAGGCGTACAACCCCTTGTTCCTGTACGGAGACGCTGGCCTCGGCAAGACTCACCTGATGAACGCGGTGGGCCACGCGGTGGCGGAGCGGTTCCCCAGCATGTCGATCGAGTACGTCACCACCGAGGCCTTCACCAACGACCTGATCACCGCCATCCGCGAGGACCGCATGATGCAGTTCCGCGACCGCTACCGCAGCATAGACGTGCTCCTGATAGACGACATCCAGTTCATAGCGGGCAAGGAACGAACGCAGGAAGAGTTCTTCCACACTTTCAATGCGCTATACGAATCGGGCAAGCAACTCATCATGTCCTCGGACCGTCCTCCCAAGGACATCCCCACCCTGGAGAACCGCCTCCGCAGCCGCTTCGAGTGGGGTCTCATCACGGACATCCAGGCACCGGAACTGGAGACCCGCATCGCCATCCTCGCCATGAACGCGGAGTACCGCGGCGTCAAGGTGCCGCCTGAGGTCATCGACTACATAGCGCGACACGTGACGTCCAACATCCGGGAGTTGGAGGGCGCCCTGGTGCGCGCCATCGTTTACTCCTCCATGAGCCAGCAGCCTCTCAACCGCCAGACCGTGGCCAAAGCGCTCTCGGACGTCTTCGCGCCCAGCGACCTGCAACTCACCATGGCCGACATCCTCCAGAAGACTGCCGACCACTTCTCGGTCAAACCGGACGACGTCAAGGGTAAGAGCCGCCGCCAAGAGTTGGTGATACCGCGCCAGATCGCCATGTACCTCATCAGGGAGCTGACGCCCCACTCCTTCCCCGAGATAGGCTCCTTCTTCAGTGGCCGGGACCACTCGACCGTGATGTACGCGGTCAACAAGGTCCAGACCCAGCTGGACCAGGCCGAACCCATCGCCCGGGAAGTGCGCGCCCTGAAAGAAGCGCTCGTCTGACGCAAGTGGCGGTACATGGACGACCGCCAACGACCTGCGATGCGGAGCAACCCGCAGGCGACCTAAGACCATCGAACTGTGGACAACCCTGTGGATTACCTGTCGATAACCTGTTGGCGTCTCTGTGGAGAAACCCCGCTAGTCACGGGACTGTGGAACGCTATGGAGGGCAGGAAGGCTTCTCCACAGGGACCCGGCGGTTCTCCACAACTTCCCCCACAGGCACGACCCCGGGCTACACGGGAGGTAAACGATTTTTCCACACTTTCCGCAGGGCCTACTATTAGGGGTTCCTAGAACCTTCTAAGGATTTTTTCGGCTAGGTTCGTGCCTACGTTCCTCCTGGGGGTCCAAAGATCCAAGAGAGGAAGGCCTTTTCGAGTTCGAGGAGAAACGCTCCCACGACCCGGACCGGGTCCGCGTTCCATAGGCAGGAACCGACCACGCGCCCCTCTAGGCCGAAGCTGAGCGTGAAGCGCCCACTATCAGGTATGCTTTACGCGCCCCTGGGCGCACGGAGTCCGCGTTGTCCAGGGTCGAGGAGTGTGAATGAGGGTTCTCGTCCCAAAGAAGAGCCTCGCCGATGCGCTTGCCAGAGTCGAACGCATCGTTCCCAGCCGTTCCAGTAACCCAGGGCTCAGCCTCATGAGGATAGACGTGCGCGATGACGCGCTGGTTCTCAGTGGCTCGAACATGGACGTCGACATCCGCTCGGAACTTGCAGCGGACGTACGCGGCCAGGGTAGTTACGCCGTCACAGCCCACGTTTTCGGTCAGATAGTCCGCGCCCTGCCGGGCGACGACGTCGAGATGGACCTGGCCGAGAACGAGATGCAGATCAGCTCGGGCAACTACACCACCAAGCTGCAGCTCGTAGCCCCTGGGTCCGCACCCGTTCTCAGCTTCCCGGATAGCCACAGCGCAGGCATCGATGCCAGGCTGCTGGCCCGCGCTCTAGGCTCCGTCCGCTACGCGGCGGCGGTGGCCGACTTCCAGGCGGTCTTCCGCGGTGTCAAATTGGAGCTGCGGGAATCTCACACGCGAGCGGTGGCTACGGACGGCTTCAGACTCGCCTACTACCACCTAGACACGCCGACTGGCCTGAACGCCGACGTGATCGTTCCTGCCCGCAGCGTCGAGGAACTTCTGCGCGTTCTGGACGAAGGCGAGGTGGCGTTGCAAC
The DNA here is from genome assembly GCA_964467885.1 of uncultured bacterium. Taxonomy (GTDB): domain Bacteria; phylum Deinococcota; class Deinococci; order Deinococcales; family Trueperaceae; genus JAAYYF01. Next base: position 15,824 of record CAYXUE010000023.1, read on the forward strand.
TGGACGGCGGGCAACTCAGCGTGGCTCACGACGGCTACGCGCTGAACCTCAAGCTCATGGACGGCACCTTCCCGGATTACGAGCGGGTCATCCCCGCCAACTATCCGGTCAGCATCACTCTTCCCGCTTCCCGGCTCTCCGAGGCGGTCTCCAGGGTGGCGCTCATGGCCGACAAGAGCGCGAACAACCGGGTGGATCTGTTCGTGAAGGACGGGCAACTGCAGATCACGGCGGAAGGCAGTTTCGGGCGCAGTCAGGAAGCCATCGAGGTGCTGCAGGAAGGCACCGACTCGGAGATCCAGCTGGCCTACAACTCCAAGTACCTGATCGACGCCTTAGCGCCATCGGCAGGGGACATAAGGCTGCGCTTCTCGGGCATGAACGCCTCCCCGAGCGTGGTCAACGATCTGGGCGACCCCGGTTATCTCGCCATGGTCGTGCCCCTTAGAACCAGCTGAGTCAGAGAACAACACAGGAGGTCCGATGACTACCATCGAAGACGTTCGCGCGATCGAACAGCTCGATTCGCGTGGTAACCCCACCGTGGGCGCCATAGTTACGCTCGCCAGCGGCGATCAGGGTCTGGCGCTCGTCCCCTCAGGCGCTTCCACGGGAGCGCACGAGGCGGTAGAACTGCGGGACGGCGGCAGCCGTTACGCCGGCAAGGGCGTGCAGCAGGCCGTGCAGAACATCGACGAGCGCATAGTGCACGAGGTCCTCGGCATGGACGCCCTGGACCAGGCCGCGGTGGACCGCGCCATGTGCGAGCTGGACGGCACGCCCAACAAGGGCGAGCTCGGCGCCAACGCCATCCTGGCCGTTTCGCTGGCCACGGCTCGCGCGGCCGCCAACGCGCTCCATGTGCCCCTCTACCGCTACCTGGGCGGTCCGAACGGCCGGATCCTCCCTCTACCCATGCTCAACGTCATCAACGGTGGCGAGCACGCGGACAACGCCGTGGACATGCAGGAGTTCATGCTTCTGCCAGTGGGTTTCAGCACCTTCGGCAACGCCCTGCGGGCCGGAGTCGAGACGTTCCACCAGCTGCGCAAGGTCCTGGCGGCCAAGGGCTACAACACCAACGTCGGTGACGAGGGCGGCTTCGCTCCGGACCTCAAGAGCAACCGCGAGGCCATCGAGGTGCTTCTGGAGGCCATCGAGAAGGCGGGTTACACCCCGGGAGACGAGATAGCCATCGCGCTCGACCCGGCAAGCACCGAGTTCTACCGTGACGGCCAGTACCACCTCGAGGCGGAGGGCAAGGTGCTCGACACGGACGGCATGATCGACTACTGGGAGGAGTGGGTCACCACCTACCCCATCCTCTCCATCGAGGACGGTCTGGCCGAGGACGATTGGGAAGGCTGGGCGAAGCTCACGGCTCGCATCGGCGACCGTGTGCAGCTCGTGGGCGACGACCTGTTCGTCACGAACAGCCAGCGCCTGCAGCGGGGCATCGACGCGGACGTGGGCAACGCCATCCTCGTGAAGGTGAACCAGATCGGCACCCTCACCGAGGCCATGGACGCGATCGAGTTGGCGAAGACCTACGGCTACCGCAACGTCATCAGTCACCGCTCCGGCGAGACTGAGGACACCTTCATCGCGGATCTGGCCGTGGGCATCAACGCTGGCCAGATCAAGACCGGGTCCGCCAGCCGTTCCGACCGCACCGCCAAGTACAACCGGTTGCTGCAGATCGAACAGGAGCTGGGCGACGCGGCGCGCTTCCTCGGGAAAGCTGCGTTGCAGCGATGAACGGCCCGCAGTCAGCAGCCACCCGCCGTACCCGCATAGTCGCCACGTTGGGGCCCGCCACGGACTCGAAGGAGATGATCGGCCGCCTGCTGCTGGCCGGTGTGAACGTCTTCCGACTAAACTTCTCACACGGGGATCACGACCTGCATAGGCAGACCGTGGCCAACATCCGCGCCGCATCGGAGGAGTTCGGCATCCCGGTTGGCATCCTGCAGGACCTGCAGGGTCCGAAGATCCGCGTGGGCCGCTTCGCCAAGGACAAGGTGACGCTGAAGGAAGGCGCGCGCTTCGACCTTACTACGGGCGACGACAGTCCCGGTGACCAGCAGCGGGTAGGGGTTACCTACAAGGGCTTGATCAACGACGTGAAGGTCGGCGACATCCTCCTGCTGGACGACGGGCGCCTGAGCCTCCGGACGGTCGGCTTCGAGGGTGACACCATCCAGACCGAGGTCGTTGTGGGCGGTGTGCTGAGCAACAACAAGGGCATCAACATCCCCAACGCTGCGCTGAGCATCCCGGCCCTCACGGATAAGGACGTGCAGGACCTCAAGCTCGGAGCGGAACTCGACGTGGACTGGGTAGCGATGAGCTTCGTGCGCAACCGCGACGATCTGCTCCTCGCCCGGCATTACATGGCCCGGGCGGGCTCCAACGCCAGGCTCATGGCCAAGATCGAGAAGCCCAGCGCTGTGGACCGCTTCGACGAGATCATCACCGAGGTTGACGGCATCATGGTCGCGCGCGGCGATCTCGGGGTGGAGATGGCACCGGAGAAGGTGCCCCTCATCCAGAAGGACCTCATCCGGGCGTGCATCCTGGCGGGCAAGCCGGTGGTCACCGCCACGCAGATGCTCGAGTCGATGATCCAGAACGCCACCCCTACCCGCGCCGAGGCGTCCGACGTGGCCAACGCGATCTACGACGGCACGGACGCCGTGATGCTCTCCGCCGAGACCGCGGTGGGTTCCCACCCGATCGAAGCGGTGAAGATGATGGACCGCATAGCTCGCACCGTGGAGTCGGACGACGATTTCCACGAGAAGTTCCGCGACGCCATGCCCAAGACCGACGCCAGCACGCCGGACGCCGTGGCCATAGCCGCAGTGGAGATGAGTTACAACCTCGGCGGCAAGCTCATCGTGACGTTCACCTCGAGCGGCAACACCGCGCTGCGCGTGTCGCGCTGCCGGCCCCAGTCGCCCATCCTGGCCATCACGCCGAACGCGCGTGCGCTGCGGCAGATGATGATCGTCTGGGGGGTGGTGCCGCACCTGAGCGAGGACATCCAGGACACCGACGAGATGGTACGCGTCGCCACGGAGGCGATCCACGCGGAGGGGCTGCTCTCCGAAGGCGACCGCTTCGTGATCACGGCGGGCGTGCCGTTCGGCACACGCGGCACCACGAACCTGATCCGCGTCGAGCGGCTGCGCTGAGGTTAGCGCTGCGGTACTGAAGGTAACGGCAGCAGTGCGGCCCGCCAGCGATCGAGCTGGCGGGCCGCACTATCTCCTACTTGTCTCGGGTCGAGCTCTAAGCGTTATCCTCGCCGCGAACGAGAACCTTGAGGTCGATCGTCACTTCGGGGTGAGGGCGGTACGGCACCACGTGTTCGCCGGTGAGCTTGATCGGCTCGTCGAGCAGGACCTTGCGGCGGTCGATCTCGACGTCGTAGGTGGCCTTGAGGGCGTCCGCGATATCGCGGTTGCCGACCGAGCCGTAGATGCGCCCGTCGCCGGCGCGCACGATGATCTCGATGTGCGCGTCGCCTAAGAGTTCGGCGAGGCGCTCGGCATCGGCCTTGCGCTCGGCGAGTTGCTTGGCGCGCTGAGCCAGGCGAGCCTGGAGTTCAGCTTCGTTGGCCTTGGTGGCCGGCAGCGCTAGACCCTGCGGGACGAGGTAGTTGCGGGCATAACCGTCCTTGACGCGGACGATATCGCCGGCTTCCCCCAGCTTCTCGACGGGCTCCAGCAGGATGACGTTCACTTCCGCACCAGCTTCTCGGTGATCGGGATGATCGCGAGCATGCGCGCGCGCTTGATCGTGGTGGCGAGCCGACGCTGATGCCTGGCACACACACCGGTGCGGCGACGGGGCAGGATCTTGGCGGTATCGGAGATGAACCGCCTGAGCATGCGTCCGTCGTGGTAGTCCATGATCTCGTATTCACCCGTGCAGAACGGGCATACGCGTGGTCGGCGGCCTCTGCGTCCGCCACCACGGCGGCGGCGATCGCCGCCTCGTGCTTCTCTAGCCATCTAGAAGGGTAGGTCCTCTTCTGGTGGAAATTCTTCGTCGATGTCGAGTTGCGACCTCGACGGGCTCGCCTGGGCGCCCGTAGCTTGACGCTCGGGGCGGGTTCCGGCTCCACCGCTGCCGGGACCGCGAGTGAGGAACTCGACCCGCTGGGCTTCCAGCTTGGTCGTGAACCTTCTGTTGCCTTCCTTGTCCGTCCAAGAATCGTTGACGAGTCTGCCGATCACGAAGACGCCGTCTCCCCGCTTGAGTTCGCCGGCGGCCTCCGCCAGTTCACGCCAGGCGGTGACGTCCACGAAGTGCGTGCGCTCCTGGTCCTCACCGTTACGGCTGCGGAACCGCTCGTTGACGGCCACACCGAAGCGGGTGACCGCCGCCCCGGAGGGCGTGTACCGGAGCTCGGCGTCGCGCGTGAGGTTGCCGACGATGATGACCTGGTTGAGGGCATCCTTCAGCCGGTGCTGACCGCGTGCGTCGATCACCGTGGGCTCACCGTCGCGAGCGCCGTACGTGAGCACGTCGATGCGCGAGGCGTTGATGTCGAGCGCTGAGCGCTTCTGACCCTCGGGCGTCTCCCAGTTGCGGTAGTTCAGTCGGCCCTCCACCAGGACGGGTGTACCCTCCTGGAGCTGGTTCGCCATGATCTCCGCCTGGGCGCCGAAAACGGTGGCCCGGTGGTACCAAGCCAGTTCACGGGGTTGGCCGTCGTCGCCGGTCACGTGGTCGTTACCGGCGAGGTTGAGCTCGAGGATGGCCAACCCGCTCTGGGTGTAGCGCATCTCGGGTGCCTGCACCAGCGTGCCGATCAGGTATACGTTGTTCAAACCACGTGCCATGACGTACTTCTCCTACTGCTCGCCATACGATTCTTGACCTCAGGCTGCGGCTTCTGCTTTGCCTTCGGACTTGGGCTCCTTCTTCGTACTCCAGTCCGGACGCTGCCGGACGACCAGCACGCGCATGACGTTGTCGCGCTGACGGAGCGCGGCTTCGATCGTCTTGGGCGTCTCGCCGGTGAGGTGGAGACGGAAGATGAGATAGTAACCCTCGTTACCTTTGCGGATGGGGTAGGCCAAACGGCGCAGGCCCCACTCGTCCAGTTCGAGGATCTCGCCTCCCGCGCGCTCCACTTGGAGGGTTACGGCATCTTTCTCGGCCTGGACCTGCTGTTCGCTGAGGCTGGGGTCGAGGATGACGTTGAGGTCGTACTTGACTTGCTGCGGCATGTGCACCTCCTTCCAGGCTGGTGGCTGCGCCCCGGGGGACCCGGTGTGCGCACTGCCCGCAACGCGGAGTTCCGCGTAACGGCACAACGCGCCAGGCCGGTAACCGGCCCGCGCTCGCCCTTCCCAGCGTCGACTCGCCACCACGCACCGTTCGTAACGGGTCGAACCCGGGCGGAACGGCGACGCGGCAAATACAAATAGTAGCACAGCGGGGCCGCGTGGCGGCGTCCTTCCGATGCCGAGGGCGCCCGGAGTTCCGCTGTCGGCTGGCGGGCATCCCCGAGCCGCGGCTCCCCGCCGCGCTGAAGGCGGTACTCACTCGCCTCATGGCGTGGCCGTCCAACCGAAGGCCAGGCCCGATGTCACCACCGTGGCCTGGTGGCCGCCCTGGTCCAGTTCGAGCAAGGGCTTGAGGAGAACGGGGCGCGGCGTGGGCGTGGTGCGGAACGCGGACGGGTAGAGGAACAGCGCGCCGAACTCCCCCGCGGCGAGGGGTAGCCCCAGGTCTGCGGAAGGGCGAACCCCCAGGGCCCGCGGATCGTTCGGTGCCTGATACGCGGCGTGCCAGGCGGTCAACGCTGGGAGAGCCGGCCGCGAGACCCAGGGGGCGCCCTGGGCGGCTGCCGCGTTCCGCCAGTACGGCAGCGTAGCCGCCTGACCTGCTGCTGCGAGCACTTCGCCGCTGGCCGCCCGCCGGGGCGCGTAGAGGATGGCTAGGGCGGTCAGCGTCTCGGAACCCGCTGCCAGCGTTAGCTCGGCGATCTTGCCGGCACCGGGTAGCGAGCTCGGGCCATCGATGATCGCCCTCGCCTCCGCTTCGGGTGGCAGGGTAACCGACGCGGTGAGAACGGGATCCACCGCCAGCGGTGCGGCAGCGGGGGGCCAGGCTAGTTCACTGGGCTCTACGTGATGGACGGTGGCGAGGAGGCGAGCGCTGGCCTCCGTGCCGTCCCGGCACCGTAGATGAGCGCGGTCGAACTCCATGGTGCGCTCCGTGACCACCTCCAGCCGCAGGTGCGGGTGGGCCCGCGCGCGGTCCAGCTCGGTCCAGAGTTGCGCGACTGCGTCGGGCGGGACGACGACTACGCCGTCTCGACCGGTCAGGGTGAGCTCGACCACGTCTCCGGCGCCCGTGCCCTGGCCCGCGCTGCAGCCCTCGCCGTAAAGGTGAAGCTCTCCGCGCACACCGTCGCTCCACCCGAAGTACACGCCGGGCAGCAGGCGCGGCGTGCCCCGGTCGTGCAACCACGCCACGCTAGCTGGCAGTGCCGGCGCTACCGCGTTCAGGAAGCTCCCCACCAGGGGCAGCCGGGCCGCTACCGTAGGGCTGTAAGCCGCCGCTGCGACGGTGACCACGAGCAGGAGGAGACAGCCGTAGGCGACGCTGACGCCGGGCGGAAGTGCCCGGGGGCGACGCGCGTAGCGGGAGCGGTGGTTGGGTGCGGGCGGCAGGGTCACCTACCGCCCCCCGCAGACCAGGTCGAGGGTCAGAGCCTGCTCGGCGTACGCTAGCTGCGCGAAGACCAGTTCGCTCAGGTGGCGGACGCGCTGCAGTTCGCCGATCGGCTCCGCAACTTGCTGGCGGCTAAGGGCGCGGATCTCCGCGATGGAAGCGGGTGAGGCTTCCGCCGGCGGCCACGCCGCCCAGCCGTGGATGTCGGACACCAGCCAGAGGAGCTGCAACTCAGTGACGTCCACCGCCTCCCGAGCGGAGTCCAGGGAGCGGAACAGGCCGCGGACTTCCGCCTCGAGCGCCTCGCGCTCCTCCGCTAGGTACGCGGCGCGTTCCTGCTCGGTCACCGGTCGGTGCGCTGGCGCAGGTGGTGGCCAGGAGAGGCGCAGTACCTGCTCCACTGAGCTCGGGTCCGCGGCCAAGCCGAGCTGCCCGGAGACCGGCAGGCCGCTGGGGAGCGGCAAGCGGAGCTCCAGGCCCACCGAGCCGAAGAGCTCACCGCTGCGGTAGAAGGCGCTGCCCTGCAGTTCCACCCGGAGATCGAGCGTGTCCTGCGCCCGGCGCTCGAAGGTCTGCACCGTGTGATGGAGCTCGGTCTGCTGACGGAGGGGCGACCGTGCCAGGCACCGTTCCGGCTCGCGCGGCACCTCCACCAGGAGGGGCAGCAGCTCCTCGAAGGCCGGCAGGTCCGGCACCGGCTCGGCGCTGCCTAGGACGCGTTGCATGCCTTCCTCCAGTTCCCGGACGCGCTGCGCGACCTGTTCGTGCATGGCCTCCACGTGCCGCCGGAGCCTGAGCAGGTCGCGTTCGCCCTGATGCAGTTGCAATGCCTGTTCCAGGTTCATGGCAACGGGCGACTCCGCAGCGGTTCGCGACAGAGCGGCGGATAGGTGGCCTTCGAGGAACCGGTACTGCACCAGCTCCAGAAGTTGGCCCCGGAAACGGCTCCGCGCCTCAGCCCGCGCGAACGAACCTTCCAGGTCCAGCATGCGGACCCTCAGTTCCTGCAGCTGAGCACGGATCCTCGCGTTGCTGCGGTACAGCGTCCAGGTGGCGGACAGGTCTAAGTCCACTGTGAGCCGCTCACCGCCTTGCCAAGCGGCGCGCTCCATGAACGAGAGGCGCGGGTACTCCTCGAGTTCCTGCTGGCGCCCCAGCTCGTGGACCTGCCAGGCGGCGTCCAGAAACTCCGGGCCCGGCTGGTAGGTGGCCTCGAAGCGCTCGAGCAGTAGGAGAACGGCAGCGCGCTCCGAGCCCGAGGCGGCAGCCGTTACGGCCGACCCGGCCGCGGCCGTGCCGGGTAGGAGCAGCGTCGCGACCCAGAGAGCCAGAGCTACCGCCCCGCGCTGGCCCCACCATCGCCGCTTCACGGAAGCTCCACGCCCCAGGCCGTGGAGATTCGGGGGAACTGCAGCGTGCGTTGCTCGCCGCCTAGCTCGAGGATGGCCACGGGACGGGCCGTCAGGGTGCCAGCCCCGGTGGGCATACGCTGCTGCGGGTCGAGGATCATGGCGAAGTGGGCTGATTCCCCGGGCTGCAGGACGGTGGGCTCGAACGGCGTGGCGTGCGCCACGAGGTCGGAGTAACGGCCAGCGAACTTGGCGGGATCGTAACGGTAGACCTTGCCCACGGACATGACGAAGGCCTGATCGTTGCCGAAGCCGAGGATCTCGAGCGGTCCGGTCTCGGTGTTGGTCAGCCCCAGGAGGAGCAGGACGGCTGGCCGGGCACCGGAGCCGCCGGGCAGGTTGATGCGGTCGCTCCTGAACCAGGGGTCGAGGGTCTGGAGCGGCGGGAGCTCGGGCAGTCGGTTCACGACGACCACGGCGGAGGCGGCCCAGGACGTGGCGCCGTGGCCGAACAGGAGGTCCACGCGCGTGACGCAGGGACCGACGTCTGGCACCGAGAAGCGGATTATGAGCACCTTGCCGGGCGGGCCCTCGTGAACGCCTTGGGCGTTGAGGCAGCCTTCCGCCGAGTAGCTGAACTCGTCCCACCGGACGAGGGGCGGTGGGATGAACAGGTCGATGTAGTGGGACTCGTCTGCCAGAAGATCCTCGTAGTGGATGGCGACCACCGGCGGGTCCGCCTCGGTGGCCGCTGTGTTCTGGGCGTTGGCGGTACCGAGGAAGGACGTGGCGACGAGGGCTATCAGCGCGGCGCGCAGTGCGGACGTGGGCCGCCGGAGGCCCGGTGGACGGAACCGACCGCGCGTGAGCTGGGTGGCGGGCCGCTCCGGGCGGCTTCGACACGAGGGAGTCGGGTTGGTGGTGTGCGGCATGCTGGCTCTCCTGGGCAGAGTCGTCGCATGCGGACCGGCCTTCTGGCCGGCCCGCATGCGACGGTCACTCAGTTGGTCTCGTGGAAGAAGTAGGTGAACTCCTGGCGGAACGTCTCGGTCAGGCCGCTGACCTCGCGGTAGCCATCGCTCCACTGCATGTAGTGGCGGTAGGTCTCGGTGACGTAGTACCGCTTCGTGCCCTCGTACAGCGTGGCGCTGGTCTTGGGCGGCAGCGTTACCTTCATGTACTCCACCTCCGAGCAGTCGTAGACCCGGTTGAACGTGATGCCGATGCTCGTGCCGATCGAGGCGCTGCCGCCAGTCCACCTGTAGCGGCACTGGTTGTTGTACGGGATGTCGTACGAGGTGGTGGCGGACGGGCTGTTGTTGACGAGCTGCCGGGTGACCTTGCGGGAGATGACCGTATGCGCGCTCTGCGATCTCTTTATGAGGTCCCAACCCTCGTACTCGATGTAGGGGTGCTCCTTCTCCTTCTCGCAGGTGGTGCAGATGCCGGCGGTGACGCCGTCCAGTTCTTGAGCTTCCAGGGCGGTGAGCACGTGCTGCTGCGGCGCCGAGTGGGAGGCCGCAAGGGCCATGAGGAACAGCAGGTTGATCGTCAATAAGAGCAGGCGTTTCATGAGTCCTCCTTGGGGAGCGGGAGCTTCAGCCGACCGGGGTGGGTGAGGGCGCATCACCTCCCCTCTTCCCCGCTGCGCGTATGCCCGCCAGCGTGGCCGTGACGATGGCCGCTAGGCACATGAGCGCGCCGACCCAGTTGCCGTACCTCAGGTACGGCGTCGGGCCGGCCCCTGCACCGAGCTCGGCGCGAAGCGCGGTCGTCTGGCCCGCCGAGGAGGCTGCAGCCAGCGAGCCGTCGCCGTGGAAGAGAGCGCTGGGGCCGGTGTTCGAAGCGAACGCCAGCGGCACCCCGGTCTCGACCGCACGGAACCGCGCCAAGCGAAGGTGTTGATGAGGGACGTCGCCGCGCGCCGCGAAGGCGTCGTCGGTCAGCACGGCGAGCAACTGGGCGCCACCAACCACGGCGCGCCGGATGGTGGCTGGGAAGGCTACGTCGTAGCAGATGAGCGGGATCACGTTCCTGCCGGGCGCCACGGCTACCGGCGCCGGCGGTGGCCCGGCCACCAGGCCCGCTTCACCCACGGGCACCAGGTGGTGCTTGGCGTAGACGTGCCTAAGGTCGTCGCCCGACCAGAGGAAGGCGGAGTTCGTGGAGTGCCCCTCGGTCGTGTAGCCCGCCGCCCCTAGCACCGTTGTGGGTAGCGCAGCGAGGGCGACCGCGGACGCAGCGGGCAGCGAGCGGCCCGGCGCCTCCGTACTGATGGCGTGGGGCCATGCCCCTTCAGGGATGAGCACCAGATCGGGGGCGGGAAGCACAGGTGCGGCCGCGCCGAGTTCACCGCCCTGCGGGTGCGCGGCCCCGCGCGCTACCTTGAGCGTTCCAGTTCCAACGGCGGAGGCTGCGGCTCCGACGGGCGGCTGAGCGGAGCTGGCGGCCAGCGAGGCCAGCTCCGTTACCACCCAGTCGCGCACGGCCGCAACGTTGCGTGCCGCCGCCAGGACGCTGGTGGGCCGGTCGGGCTGAACCACGGCCACGTCGAATGTGTCGGATGTGTCGAACGTGCTGCCGGTCGGGATCGGCGCCGAGGCCCAGGCGCCTGCTACCAGCGCGGCCAATACGGCCAGGCCCGCCGAAGGCGCCAGCGCCCACCGCAGGTGCCACCGCCCCCGCGCCGCGCGCAGGCCCACGAACAGGTGGGTGAACGCCGCGTTGGCCAGGAGGAGGACCGCGCTCGTGGCGGTGATCGAACTGAAGCGGGCCAGATACATGGCCGGTTGGCCCGCCTGCGAGTAGGCGAACGTGCTGAGGGGCAACGCGTAAGCGCCTAGGAGTGAGGGCTGTGCTTGCAGCACCTCGGCCACCACCCAGAAGAGCGCGCAGAGCGTGTAGGACAAGGCGGGTGGAAGGTGCCGTGCGACCGCCCACGCGCTGGCGCCCGCTAGGGCGAAGGGCACGGCGCCCACGACGACGGCGAAGACGTGCCAGCCGGAACCCAGGGCCGCGGCCGCCTCGTACGCCATCGTGGTGATGCCGAGGGAGGCCACCCCGGCCAGCAGGGCAGCCGAACGCCAGGAGCGGGCGCGCGGCAGGACCGCGAAGAGCGGCACGAAGGCCACCCAGGCCAGAGACGCGAAACCGTGCGGTCTGCCAGCCAGGGCCAGGAGCGCCGCGCTGGCCAGAGCCCATAGGGACGCGGTGGACGGAGCGAAGCGTTTCACTCCCTCTCCTCCAGCACGTATACCCGCCCGCTGAAGCGCTGGGCGAAGGAGCGCAGAGGGAGGACGTACGCCCCCGCGGCTGGGTCCGCGACCGTGACGTAGCCGTGCGCCACGCCGGCCACGGCCACTAGATGCCCGGGCTCCGGGGAGCCGTCGTCCCCCGCCAGGTGAGCAGCGAACGGTGTGGGCACGTGGTGGAGCTGGCGGTGGCTCACCGAGTACCAGGTGCCGGGCAGTTCGATCTGGTGCGCCAGGCGGGCGAACTCGGAGAGGGTCATGCCTGCCGGCCCGACCTGCGCCTGCGCCAGCAGCTCCTCCTCGGTGCGGGGCGTGCCCAGCCACGTACTGAGCGTGGCCAGGGTGGCCGCTCCGCAGCTGAGCGGGTGGGTCTGGCGCACCACAGCCACCGGCTCGAGTGGGAAGGGCTCGGAGTTCCAAGCCGCGCTGGAGGCCACGCCCGCCGCACTGGGCAGTAGCGCCACCGCGAGCAGCAACGCGGCCGATACGGCTCTCAAAGTGGCACGAACTGCGGGGTCACGGGCTGCGGGCACGGCGTGAAGGCTCCTTACCTGGGGGGTTAGATCAGGTTAGGAGGGTGGGGTTGCGTGGGGGTTCGGGAGGTTGGCAGGAGCCGTGCGGTCGTGGGTAGGCGTCCCTGTCCCGCCCCTGCGCGGGCCGCTTCGCCCAGCCGGCAGGACGACACCCGGCAGGACGACACCCGGCAGGGCGAACTACCGCCCTGCCCTGCCTAGGATGCTTCCAACCTAGGGAACGTCAGTTGATGGCCGCGGGCCCGTACTCGTCATCCACCTCGCGCCACGCCACCACGTCACCGCTGCTCCAGGAAGAGGTGAACGAACTGGCCGGCGCCGGAGGGTCCAACAGGAAGCCCTGCAGGTAGTCGCAGCCGATGCGCACGGCCGCTTCGGCCTGAGCGGAACTCTCGATGCCCTCGGCCACCACCTTCGCACCCAGGCCGTGAGCCAGCACCACGGCGGCGCGCACGATCAGGCGGCCGCGCACGTCGTCGCCATCGAGCCCCCGCACGAACGAGCGGTCGAGCTTGAGGTAGTCGATGGGCATGTTGCGCAGGCGGCCCAGCGAGGAGTAGCCCGCGCCGAAGTCGTCGATGGCCACGCGCACACCGAGCTGCCGGATCTCCGACATGCGCTTCTCCACCAGCGGCTGGACCGCGCTGGTCTCCGTGACCTCCACCAGCAGGCGCCCGGGTGCTAAGCCCGAGGTGCTCAGCGCCCGCCGGATGGCGTCGATGAGGCCGGGCTGCGTGAACTGGTGGGGCGAGACGTTGACGGAGATGTTGAAGGCGCCGTGGCCCTCACGCTCCCACTGCACGGCCTGCCTGCACGCCGCTACCAGCACCCAGTTGCCGATGGGCACGATGAGGCCGGCCCGCTCTGCGAGGGGGATGAACTCCTGCGGCGGCACGATGCCGCGCTCCGAGTGATTCCAGCGCAGTAGCGTCTCCACCGTGCGCACGGCCACGCGCGTGCCCTCCGCCTCCGAGTCTCCGCTCGTGAGCACCGTGCCGATGGGCTGGAAGAAGAGCTCCAGCTCGCCCTTGCCGAGCGCCTCGCGCAGGTCGCGAGCAAGGGCCGAACGCTCCTGCTCGAAGGCGCTCTCGGAAGCCAGGCGGAAGCTGTCGCCGCGCTCCTTGGCGTAGGCCACGGCCGCTTCGGCGCTGGAGATGTGGTCGGTCTGCGTGCGGGCCTCAAGTGGGTAGCGGCTGATGCCGATGGTCACCGTCACCTGCAGGGGTCCTCCACCAGCGCTGAACGGCGCCTGGAAGGCGTTCGTGACCCTGCCCGCCAGAGCCGCCGCCTCGTCGTCGTCGAGAGGCCCCTCTATCAGCAGCCCGAACACGTCGCCACCCAGGCGGGCCAGCACACGAGCCTCCTGCCCCACGGTGTTGGCCAGCCGCAGGGCCGCCTCCCGCAGGATCTCGTCCCCGGCGGCCGTGCCGAAGCGCTCGTTGATGCTGCGGAAGTCGTCGAGGTCCACCAACACCAGCGACACCGGCCGGTCGGCCCGGCCACGTGTCAGCTGCTGGTGCACGTTGTGGAAGGCGGCGCGGTTGGTGATCCCGGTGAGCGAGTCTATGGAGAGGATCCGCGCGGCGGTCTCCTCGGAGGCCAGGGCGGCGCTACGGCGTTCGACCGAGCTGGTCAGGCCGAACAGGAGCAGAAGGTAGGCGCTGCCCACGAGCCCCATGTCCAGAAGGGCACCCAGTTCGCGGTCCGTGTCCGGCTCGAGCGGCGCAGCGAACATGTGCGACGCCACCCGCACCAGGCCGATGACGAGCAGCAACGCGGAGAAGCCCACCGCCAACCTGCTCCGGAACGCCATGAAGGCCCAGACGATCAGAAGCACTAACCAGATGGTGAACCTTCGGATGGCCGCGGAGGGCATCAGGGAGCTACTCTCCAACGCCCAGGAGAGGAAGCCCACGCTGATGACGCCGCCAGCGACCAGCACCCCCACCTCGAGCGCGCGGAACATACGCGGGACGGTGAGGATCAGCACGGAAGTGATGAAGGCGGCGGCGGCGACCCCGTAACGCGCGTAGTCCTCGAAATCACTCTGCAGGACGCTGTCGGAGACCAACGCCTGGATGCCGACCAGGAAGAGGATGGCGGCATAGAGCGGCCGCTTGAAACGCCTCAAGCGTAGTTCTACCTCTGTTATCCCCGCTCCGTTCGACTCGATCACCGCGCGTTTCCTTGAATCTCATAGGGCCCAACACGCCCCTCGGGACGGCGATGAGTCCTGCGCACGAGCATGTCATGAGGTTCCGGAAATCGGTGTGAAGGTTGTGGAGCCGCCGCAGGAAACCTACTTGACGGGCATCAAGGTAGGCGCAGCCACGCGGCCCTATCCTCGGTTCAGAGGCGCAGCAAGCGCCGAGAAAGGACGATGAACATGCGGAAAGACAGCCAGCAAGGCACCGAAGCAGCCACCAAGAAGAGCATCCTCCGCGCCGAGGGCTTCTCCTGCCCTTCCTGCGTCAGCAAGATCGAGAAGCAACTCGAGTCGGTGGAGGGGGTGCAGGAGGTGAAGGTCAGCTTCGCCAACTCCAAGATCGAGGTGCAGCACGATCCGGCCACCACGGTGGAGACCCTCGTCGAAAACGTCGCCAAGGCGGGCTACAAGGCGCGCCCCTCGGCCTTCTAGAAGGAGGTAGTGGAACCGTGACCATCCTCGACCGTTGGCTAGGCGCCACCCGCACGGTCACCATCGTGTCGGGCGCGCTCATCGCCCTGGCGCTCCTCTACTCCTGGACGTTGGCGGACGCCGGGGGAGTCGCTCTGGACCGTCTGCTGATGATCGCTGCCGCGATCGTGGCAGGCGTGCCCATAGCCGTCAAGGCTTACCGCGCCCTGCGCACCAGGCTCGTCAGCATCGACCTGCTGGTCACGGTTGCGGCCGGCGGTGCGCTCATCATCGGCGAGGTGTGGGAGGCCGCGGCCGTCACCTTCCTGTTCGCGCTGGGCAACGCGCTGGAGGGCGCCACCCTGGACAAGACGCGCTCGGCGTTGGCCGAGTTGGTCAAGGTGGCGCCGGAGACGGCGCTGGTGCTGCGCGACGGTGAGCAGGTGGAGGTGGGCGCCGCCGAGGTCCGCGTGGGCGAGACGGTGCTGGTGAAGAACGGCGCCCGCGTGCCCGTGGACGGCGAGGTCATAGGGGGCACGGGCAGCATCGACGAAGCCACCATCACCGGCGAGTCGCTGCCGGCCGAGAAGGTGCCCGGCAGCCGGGTGTACGCCGGCACCATCGCCGCCAGTGGCTTCCTCCAGGTGGAGGCCCAGGGCATCGGCGCCGACACCACGCTGGCGCGCATCATCCACCGGGTGGAGGAGGCGCAGGAGGCCAAGGCCAAGACGCAACGCTTCATGGAGCGCTTCGCGGGCTGGTACACGCCCGGCATCATGCTCCTGGCCCTGGTGGCCGGCCTCATCAGCGGCAGCGCCGAGCTGGGACTCACCCTGCTGGTTATCGGCTGCCCCGGCGCGCTGGTCATCTCCATCCCCGTCTCCATCGTGGCCGGCATCGGCCGCGGCGCGCGGGATGGCGTGCTGATCAAGGGGGGCGAGCACCTGGAGACCGCAGCGCGCGTCGACACCGTGGCGCTCGACAAGACGGGCACCCTCACGGAGGGGCGCCCGCAGCTGACGGACGTGCTGCCCCTCGCGGACGGCGTTACCGACGACGAACTGCTCAGGCTCGCCGCCCTGGCGGAACTCGGCTCGGAGCACCCGCTGGCCGCACCCATAGTGGCGGCGGCGCGCGACGCCGGGCACGCCCTTAGCGAACTGCCCGAGAACAGCGAGCCGGTGCCCGGCATGGGGGTCGTGGCCGAGGTGGAGGGGCGCCGCGTGATGGTGGGCAACGCCCGGCTCCTCGCCCGCGAGCTCGAGGCGGCCGAACTCCAGCCGACCGCCCCCGAGGTGGCGGCTGCCCAGCAAGCCGCGGATGGCCTGGCCGCCGCGGGCCGCACGCCCATGATCGTGGCCGTGGACGGCCGGCCCCTAGGGGTGCTCGGCGTAGCGGACCGGCTGCGCGAGGGTGCGGCCGAACTGGTGGAGGGCCTGCACCGGGCGGGCATCCGCAACGTGGTCATGCTCACCGGCGACGCGCCGCGGGTGGCGGAGGCCGTGGCGGCGTCGCTGGGCATCGACGAGGTGTACGCCGGGCTGCTGCCGGAGGACAAGCTGCAGGCGGTGCGGCGCCTGCAGGAGCGCGGCCACGTGGTGGCCATGGTGGGCGACG
>CAYXUE010000023.1:31986-35895 GCA_964467885.1 uncultured bacterium
TCGGCGGTGGCCCTCGAGACCGCCGACATAGCGCTGATGTCCGGCCGCGTGAGCAAACTGCCGGAGGCGCTGCGCCTGGCCGCCCGCACCGTGCGGAACATGCGTCAGAACATCGTCGTGGCGCTGGCCACCGTGGCGGCGCTGCTGGTGGGCGTGCTCCTGGGCGGCGTGACCATGTCCGTGGGCATGCTGGTGCACGAGGGCTCCGTGCTGCTCGTCATCCTCAACGGCATGCGACTGCTGCGGCCCGTGAGAGAGCCGCGCGGCTCAGCGGGTCAGGTGCGACGTGAAGGCGGCCATGAACTCCTCCGGCCGCTCTAGGTACGGGGTATGGCCCACGTCCTCGAAGGCGACCTCCTCGTACTCTCCGCCTTCGCTGCGGTACTGCTCCAGCACGTGACGCGTCTGGGCCACCATCGGCTGCGGCGGGAACACCTCGTCGCCGGGCCAGCCGGGCACCGCCCCAAGCTTGCCTAACGTGCCGAAATCGAAGAGCGACATGTCGGACACGATCTGATCGTCCAAGCCCCGTACCCACAGGATGCGGGGCTTCTTCGGTAAGGCCAGAAGGTTCTCGACGGTGTTGCCCACGTACTTGGCGGAGATGGCGTTGGCCGGGCCGTACACCCCGGGCGCCACGCCGGGCCAGTTGTCGCTGGCCACGTAGTCGCCCGGATACTTCTGCGGGCCCACCTTCTCGCTCAGCAGACCGGAGAGCAGCTCCTCCTCCCGCGCTGCACGGAAGGGCGGCTTCCAGTAGAACTTGTTCATGACGTTGCGGGGGGCGTTGTCTTCCTCCCGGCCGCGGTCGCCCGCGGCCATGCGCGCGGCGAAGTCCGGGTTGACGGAGCCGCCGCCGGAGCCCGCGAAGTCGGGGAAGCAGGGGATGCCGTTCTCACCACGCGTGCCCCCGAAGCCGTAGGGCGAACCGGGAGCCACCAGCGTGGCGCTCAGGATGTTGGCCCCGTCCGCTCCCAGCAGGCCCCAGAGCACCGAACCGCCCAGCGAGTGCCCCACCGCGTGGTAGCGCTCCAGGCCGAGTTCATCTTTGAGCGCCAACAGGTCGTCGACCCAATCGCCCACGCCGCGGGTGGCGTCCACCAGCACGTCGTCGGTGTCGCCGTAACCGCGGAGGTCGGGTGCGATGGCGCGGAAGCCTGCGGGCAGAGCCAGCATGGTCTCCTCCCAGAAGGTGCTGGAGGAGGCGTTGCCGTGCACGAACAGGACCGGGACACCGTCCTCGGGACCGGAGAAGAGGGCGTGGATGGTCAGACGGGGGGTGCCGACGCGGCGGGAGTCGATGCCAGGGAGAGTGGGGATGGAGGCCACGACGAGCTCCTTTCAGGGCGGAGAACACAAGTGCTGAGGCGCGCCCTTGTAAGCGCCGAAGTCGCGCTCGCCACCGGAGAAGTAGCTGAAATGGCTAGGGAGCAGCTGACCCCCGGGCGAAAACCGTGCTTCGGCGCACCGGATAACGTTACCGCATGTGAGGGTACGTATATGAACGGTGGGTTCAGAATCGTAGTTCCCTGCCTAATGAGGCTCATGCGCACGGCCCTAGAGTCGGCATAAGTATGGTCCGGAGTCCGGGCCTGGGTCTAAGCTCGGAGTCTAGGTCCAGGGTCTAGGTCCGGGGTCTAGGTAGGGAGTCCGGGTCGAGGGAGTCCGGGTCGGGAGTCCGTTCGGGCCCGGAGATGAGGGCGGGAGGAGCGCAACATGCATAGTGCCGAGAACAGAAGTTCGACCAAACCCTTCGCCAACTGGCGCGGGCCGATCATCGTTGCCGCGCTGGCGGTGTGCCTGAGCGGCGCCGTGTTCGCGCAGTCCAGCCAAGCCGAGCACACGGATCACGACGCCGCGGCCTCGTCCGAAACCAGCGGAGCTGTCGCCGGGACCGTGATCGTTCTGCCTGACGGCACGCGCTGCTTACCAGCGGCCACCGACGGACTCGCGAGCGGCGAGGCGGTGGAGCATCTGTGTAGCGACGGCCTCCCCCGGGGCCTGGTGGGCGGCGTGCTGGAGAGCGCCGGCCAGGTGAGTCTGGAAGTGGTGGAACTGACGGAGCAGGGAGAGGCGAGCGGATCGCGCCTAGCTCAATTCGGCGTGCAGCGACTGGTTCTGGCGAACGGCGCGGTATGCACGCCCGCTGACCAGGCCAACGTTGCAGGCACCGAGCGCCCCGTCTCCTACGGATGCGACGACGGAACCCTGGTCCTCGGCTCCGTGAACAGGATGGTTGACGACGACCCCCGCTCCTACCACGTGGACGTAGCCAGCACGGACGTCGACGGGGCCGCCAGCGGCGCGACGCGGCGAGTGGCCGTGGAGATCATCGACGGTCAACTGCCCCTGACGCGCGTCGACTGGGTGCTGTCGTCCTGGGGCACCGGCATGGCGCCGCCCATCGAGGGCGCCGCGCCCACCCTCTCCTTCGGGCAGGGGATGATCAACGGCACCACCGGATGCAACTCGTACTTCGCGCCCGCCAGCATCCTTACCGAGGGCGGCCTCGAGCTCGGCCCAGCCGGTTCCACTCTGATGGCGTGCGAGGAAGAGTTGATGGCGCAGGAGACGCGCTTCATGGCTGCGCTGGACGGCGTCAGGGGTTACGAGATGATCGACGGCCACCTCTACCTCTTCGGCGGTGCGGAGGTCATCCGCTTCGAGCCTGTAGCGGAGTAACCCGGCCGACCTAAGCCCCCTCCGGCCCCGGCGTGACCGCAACCTACGTTGCCCCGTCCCGCCGGGGCGCCGTGCCATGATGTTGCGGATGACCAGGCTCGATCAGGCGAGTGGCGAGGTCCGCCGGACCCGATCCGAAGGGAACGGCCAGGGCAGGAACCTGCCGGCCGGCGATGGCAACGGTCTGGACCCCACGCTGCGGCCGGCCACGCCCACGGAACTAGCCACCGCCATCCATGCCACGCCCCACAAGATGGTCATGGCCTTCGCGGGTGCGGGGGCCCAGTCGCTGGCGTGGCTCCACAGCGTGGGCGGCTCGAGCCGCACCGTACTCGCGGCGCTGGACATCTACACCCCGGCCAGCATGGCGGCCCTCGTGGGCTTCATGCCGGCCCGCTTCACCTCGCGTCGCGTGGCGCGCGCCATGGCCCGCCGGGCCCGCGCGTTGGCTAGCGACTTCGCCAACCCGGCCGACCCCGTCTTCGGGCTGGCCAGCACCGCCACCATCGCCACGGACCGCGCCAAGCGCGGCGAACACCGTGTGGCGGCCGCCGTGAACGATGCCTTCGGCACGGTGACGTACTACCTCACGCTGGAGAAGGACGCGCGCGACCGCGGCGGCGAGGAGGAGATAGTCAGCCTCCTGCTCCTCGCCGCTGCAGCCGACGCCTGCGGTGTTCTCTCGAGGCCCGACCTACCGTTGGTGGCCGATGAGCGGGTGGACACCACCTTCATGGCGGCCGACCTGCTGGCCGACCTGGAGGAGGGCGACCGCCAGATGGTGGTCATGCGCCCCGACGGCGCTTTGGTCTCGCGGTCCGGTGCGGAGCAGCACGTGATCCTCTCCGGCTCGTTCAACCCCCTGCACCGCGGCCACCTCGAGTTGGCCGCCGCCGCGGAGCGCCACGTGGGGCTGCCAGCACTGTTCGAGCTGCCGCTCCTCAACGCGGAGAAAGCGCCCATCGGCCTGCTCGAGGCGCGGAGGCGCGCGCAGCAGTTCGCCGGGCGGGGCAGCGTGGCCCTGACGCGAGCGCCGCTCTTCCTGGAGAAGGCCAGCCTCTTCCCCGGCAGCGTGTTCGTGGTGGGGCTGGATACCGCCGAGCGGATCCTCGAGCCACGCTTCTACGGCGGCCAGGAGGGCCGCGACCGGGCCCTGGACCAGATCGCCTCCCATGGCTGCCGCTTCCTGGTGGCCGGCCGGCTGGACCCCGACGAGGGCTACAAGAC
>CAYXUE010000024.1:0-7450 GCA_964467885.1 uncultured bacterium
GCGCCGTAGAACACGGCGGCCTCGGCCGTGCCTACCAGGCCGTCGGTGAAGGTGTAGCTGAGGGAAGGTCTGAGGGCACCGCTGCCGTCGCTCCAGGAGTGGAGCCAGGCCATGTCGAGGCCCATGCGGTTGTTAGGTTCGTAGGTGGCCACGGCGGCGGTGGAGAACGTGTCGCTGGCCGCCACCGGCGGGGCGCCGGGTGCCGGGGCGGGCCCGGCCGCGCTGTGCTGGTACATGGCCTGCAGGCTGACGAAGGGGCCGCCCGGCACGTTGGTCTCGATGCCGAGCACGGCTGCCAGGGTATCCGTGCCCACGGGCGCGGGCAGGCCGCCCGGCAGGGTGGCCGGGTCGCCGGTGAAGGTGTAGGCCGCCTCGCCGCGTAGCACGAACTGCCCCACCACGGCGGAGAAGTCGAGGCCCAGCACCTGTATGGGGTCGTAGGAGAGCAGTGGCTGGATCAGCAGCTGACCGGGGACCTGGGTGGGGGTAGCCAGGTAGGTAACGGAGGGCAGGTGCCGGAAGCCGCGGTAGTACATGGTGCTCACGTCGGCACCGCCGCCCACGTTGAGGTCCAGCGTGGCGCGCACGCCGAACTGCACGTTGTTCACTTCGAGGGCGGGACGGGCCACCACCGGGTCCGCCACGCCCACCACCGTCACTCCGGGCGGCAGTTCCGGCGCCGGCTGCCAGCGGGGGCCGGGCATCTCGGACGCCACGAACACGGGTATGACGACGAGGTCCACGGTCACGCCGCCGTCGGCGTGGGCCACGGCCCTGATCATGGGCACCGCCAGCCGCTGCGAGGCGGGGTCCGACACGGGGTAGCTGAGGTCGCGCGGGTTCAGCACGTCCACCGGGCTCAGCGCGTCGGTGGAGCCCCAGGAGACTATCTGGTTCCCGACCGACAGGTCGATGGGCCCCAAGTAGGCCGTGGCGTAGGCGCGGCCCAGCCGCGCGCTGAAGGGCGAGGCCGGGTCGGCAGCGTCGTACTCGGCGTGGAGTTCCGCCAGGAAGGTGGCGTCGGGGAAGAAGCCGGAGCCTACCTCGCCGGACAGTTCGAGCGTCAGTCCGGCGGCGGCCACGGGGATGTAGCCGTCCACGGCCACCCCGAAGTCGGCGGAGAGTTCGCCACCCAGTTCGTAGCTCACCTGCGCCAGGGCTGGCGCCGTGAGCAGCAAGGCGGCGAGCAGCAGCGGCAGGGCGCGCCTGGTCAGCGGCGTGACGCGGTTAGGGTCGTTGGAGTTGCGGGACATGTCGTACACCCCTTGTCAGGACGTGAGGAACTCAGCGCTGCAGGAAACGTTCGGTGAAGACGTCGGAGGGGATCTCCTCGTCCACCACGAAGTCGGACTGGGTGATCTCGGTGTACGAGCCGGCCGCCACCGTTTCCATGCGGATCTGGCTAGGGAGCACGTAGCCGTTCACCTCGGTGGTGCCGCTGATGGTCAGCACCTTGATCAGGTCGCCGCCGCGGTAGAACTCCACCCGGTTGGGGATGAGGGTGCTCTCGGGCACCTCGAAGATTATGCGGTCGTAGGACGAGTCGGCCTCGTCCGTCGCGGTGGCCTCCAGCACGTAGACGGGGCCTTCCTTGACCTCGAGCAGCTCGGCCTCGAACCCGTCCGTGAAGTCACCGCTCATGCTCGAGATCTCTTCGTACGAGAAGTCCGAGCCGAAGAAGGCGTCCTGCTGCTGGCCGCCGGCCACGCGCCGGGTGCGGCCCAGGGCGGGCAGGTAGATGAGCGTCTGGGTGGCGCCCGCCTCCTCCACGGAGAGGAAGCCGGAGCCTCGGATGTCCGCCGGGTTGAGGAACTTGATCAGCTGGCTCTTGCCCTCGTTGGCCGACCACAACTGCATCTCGCGCGTCAGGGAGTGGCCGCTGGCGGAGGTGATGGTCATCGTCATGGTGGCCACGCTGGTGCTGGGCGCAGCCAGCGCCTCCATGGCGTCGGTGACCTCCTGGGCCGTCTGGTACTGCTGGGCGGACGCGAAGCCGAGGAGTGCGGCCAGCAGGACGGCCAGCAGTGCCGTGCGCCGCTGCGGCTTCGGGCGGGTGGGTGCGGGGTGGTTACGCATGCGATACCTCCATCTGGGGTGCGGGGTTCTTGGAACCGGGTGGGTTGCGCAGGAATATCAGGCAGGCTGCGGGCAGCAGCGTCAGCGAGGCTGTGCCAACGGAGAGAACCGTGAAGGTCATGAGGGAGCCGAGGGTGCTGACCGGCACGAACTGGCTGACGATCATGGCGGCGAAACCGGCGCCGAGCGTGAGTGCGGTGAAGAGGATGGAGCGACCGGAACTGAGGATGGCATCGGTCATGGCGGCCTCGGGCAGCTTGCCCAGTCGGCGCTCCTCCATGTAGCGCACCGTTAGGTGGATGGCGTAGTCGCCCACGCCGATGGCCAGCGCCCCCAGCAGCATGGTGGAGAGGTCGAGGGGGATGCCCAGCACGCCCAGCACGCCGTACTGCAGCGCTATCGTCAGCAGCAGCGCCAGGATGGTGACCACGGCCGCGCGCACGGAGCGCACGAAGCTGTCGATGATGATGACCAGCACGATGGCCAGCGACAGGCTGATGATGAAGTCGTGCAGTAGCGAGTCCTCCACCGCCAGCTGGATGAGCGAGGTGCCCGTGTAGCTGAGGTCCGCGTACGGCTCCAGCGTGGCCGCCGCTGCCGCCTCCACCTCGTTCTGCATGCGCCTCAGCTCGGCGGTGGAGGGCGAGGTGGTGGCCAGGTCGATGAGACCCATGCTGGAGTCGAGCGTCATGTAGGCGCTGATGGTGCTTGGGTCGCCCGATAGCTGGTAGATGAGCAGTTCCTGCGCCACCGCTTCACGGGTATCCGGCAGGCCCTCCTCGCCCGTGAGGGTCCAGTGGATGGCCTGCAGCATGGTGGCGATGGAGGTGGTGGGGCCCATGCCCTCGATGTCGGCCACGGCTTCCTGGAAGTCGAGCATGGCCTGCAGCGTGACGGGGTCGGCTAGGTCGCCCTCCACCAGCACCTGGATCTGACTGGAGGCGCCGAACGCCCCCTCGACCGCGGCGTAATCCTGTCGCATGGGCGAGTCCGCCGCGAAGTAGTCGATTACGGCGGTGTTGGGCACTATGCGGGTGGCGCCGAAGATGGCTAGGGCCAGCAGCAGCCCGCTCACCACCAGGATGGCCGTGCGGCGCCTGATGACGAAGGCGGCCACCCACTTCAGGAAGCCACCGATGGCGCCCGGCGCCTCGGGGTCTATCACGCGCTTGGGTGTGCCCGCGAGCGTGAGCACGGCGGGCAGTAGCAGCATGGCCGAGATGAGGGTGGCGAGCACCCCGCCGGCCGTGAGGAGGCCCAGCACGCGCACGGTGGGCATGCCGGACAGCACGAAGGTGGTGAGCGCCGCCGAGATGGCCAGGCCGGAGATGAGCACGCCTAGGCCCGTCTCCGTGAAAGCCTTCTCGATGGCCGCCTCCTTGGCCGTGCCGCGTGCCAGCTCCTGGTAGAAGCGGCCCAGCAGGTGCAGCGAGAAGGAACTGCCCACGGCAAGGATGGCCACGGGCGCGATCATGCTGAGTGTGCTGAGCTTCGCGCCCAGCCAGCCCATCATCCCGAGCGACCAGACGAGGCCTATCAGCACGGACATGAGGGGCAGCAGCGCACCCCGCACCGTGCGGAAGTTTAGGAAGAGCATCAGCAGGATGAGCAGCGCGGCCACGCCGCCCAGGAGCGGCATCTCGCGCGCCAGCGTGGCGCGGAGCTCGCCGTCCAGTAGCGGCCCGCCCACCAGGTGCGTCTCGCCTAGGCCCGGGCCCTCCCACTCCTGGCTCAGCGCCTGGCGGATGCCCGCTATGACCACCTCGGAGTCTACGGAAGCGTCCACCTGGATGACCACGTTGGCTGAGCTGCCGTCCTCGGCCACCAGCATGCCTCCCCGGTACATGGGCGACGTCTCTAGGTAGTCGCGCGCCGCGGCGATATCCTCCGGCGTGGGTTCGGGAGGGAACAGGTCCTCTATCAGCAGGAAGCCGTCGTCGTCCTCCATGCGGGGCGCGTTGCCGGCGCTGGTGACCCCTGTGACACCGGGCGCGCGCTCCAGTTCGGCGGTGAGGCGCGCCAGCGCGGAGACGCCCTCGGGCGTGTACACGGGCCCCTCCACCATGGCCACCATCACGGCGTCCACGTCGAACAGCTCACCTATCCGCTCGGCCAGCAGGGTCTCCTCGGCTCCGTCGGGCAGCATGGCCAGCACGGAGGCGTCGAGCTCCAGCTTGGTGGCGCCGTAACCCAGGCCCAGGGTGATCAGCAGGAAGGCGACGATGACCTGCCACGGGCGGCGGATGGTGAAGCGGCTGATGGCTCTCACGGGGTCACCGCCGGCTGCGAGGAAGCCGCCATCGGCGCCTGGTCTTCGAGAACGGCCAGGGCGATCTGGGCGTAACGCTTGAGCTGCTCCCGGGAGCGGCCCACGCGGGCCACTACGCCCAGGCTGTACGCGTTGAAGAGGAGGTACTGGGCCAGGTCGGGTGCGGGGAAGCGCAGCTTCAACTCACCGCGGCGCTCGGCCTCTTGGAGTAGTTCGGCGAACATGTCTGTCAGCTCCTGGATGTAGGCGGAGAGGAACCCGAAGGCGGACGGCATGCTGGTAGTCAGCTCCACCGCCGCCCTCAGGGTGAGGGACGAGTTGTTCTCGGGCTCGAGCAGCAGGTCTATCAGCTGGTCGAACACGGCTTGCACGTTGCGGCGCAGACCTCCCGGCGCCCGCAGCTGCTCGAGGAACGTCTGGCGCTCCACGGTAGCGTGCGCCTCCAGAGCGCGCAGGAACAGCTGCTCCTTGCCGCCGAAGGCGGCGTAGAGGCTGCTGCTGGAGAGGCCCGTCTGCTCCTGCAGGTCGCGCACCGAGGTGGCGTCGTAACCCTGGCGCTGGAAGAGTTCCAGTGCCTTGCCTATCACCTCATGTTCGTCGAACTCCTTGGGGCGCGCCATCCAGGAGAAGGTAACACCTTATGGAACGTTCGTTCCATATCAGGGAACACACGCGCTCCAGGACCTGAGGCGGTTAGCAACGGTGCGGTCCAGGGGGCGCGAGCGGCGTGGTCGGTACCGCAGAGTTCCGATCCGTCAGGCAGCCAGCTTGCGGCGCACCAGCTCGAGTTCCTCGTCGGTGACGCCGTGCATCCTCAGGTACTTCTCGGCGCCGCCGTAGCGCTCGTGCAGGTGCTCGATGGCGGGCTCGAGCATGTCGGGGGTGGCGCCCAGCAGTCGGCTGAACTGCTGGCGGCTGACGCCGTTCTTCTCCGCGTCCGCTAGGAGCCGCTCGCGGAGGGGGCCGATACGGTCGTGGGTCAGGGCGAAGTCGTCGACGATGTGGGCCGTGTCCACTCCCGCCACCTCTAGGAGCAGGAGGGCCAGCAGGCCCGTGCGGTCCTTGCCGGCCGTGCAGTGGAAGAGGGCGGCCCCTTCGGCGTGCGCCAGGAGCTTGACCGCCTTGGCGAAGCCCGGGCCGGCGTGGTCCAGGGCCGCTCGGTAGAAGGCCACGATGTCGTACTCGTCGGCGGGGCCGTCGTCCTTGGCGATGTGGCCCCACACCTCCACGTGGTGCCAGTCGAGGCCTTCGCGGCCATGCAGGCAGGAGGGATCGCGCTCGAGCTCGCCGGGCTGGCGCAGGTCGATGACGGTGGTGATGCCGCGGCGCTCCAGTTCGGCGAAGTCCTCGTCGTCGAAGCCCATTGGCACGTCGGAGCGGTAGAACGCGCCGGAGCGGGTGACGCCGCCCTCCTCGAGCGGCAGTCCGCCCAGATCCCGTGTGTTCATGGTGCCGGTCAGCGGCACGAAGCGTTCGTCGTGGTCGAAGGTACTGGTGCTCATCACCCGATGCTAACCGTGGACGGTACTCGTACCCGTAAGTTGCGACTTCGCCGGTAGCATTGATGCAGTCGCGGGCGCTGTCAGCCCGTCCCCTACGAGGTAACTACATGAAATGGGAAGACCGAGGTAGAAGCAGGAACTTAGAGGACCGGCGCGGCAGCCGCGGCCCCGGTCGCGCCATCGGCGGCGGCGCCATCCCCCTCGGGATCGGCGGCGTGATCCTGGTGCTGGTCATCAGCGCCCTCACCGGAGTGGACCTCTCCGCCATCCTGGGTACGGGCACGGGCCCCACTACCTCCGCGCCGCCCCCGTCGCAGCAGTCGCTCGACGCTGAGGAGGAGCAGGTGCGCTTCGTGTCGTTCGTGCTCGACGACGTGCAGGCCTTCTGGAGCGAGACCTTCCGGGTGTCGGGCGTCCAGTACCCGGAGGCGCAACTCGTGCTCTACCGGGACGCCGTGCAGTCCGGCTGCGGGGTGGCGCCCGCCGCGGCCGGCCCGTTCTACTGCCCCGCCGACCAGAAGGTGTACCTGGACCTGTCGTTCTACGACGCGCTGCGCACGCGCTTCGGCGCGCCCGGTGACTTCGCCCAGGCCTACGTCATAGCTCACGAGCTGGGTCACCACGTGCAGAACGTGCTGGGCGTGCTGGCCGAATCGCAGCGTATCCAGCAGACCCAACCAGGACGCGCCAGCCAGGCGTCCGTGGCCACCGAGCTCATGGCCGACTGCTACGCGGGCGTGTGGGCCGCCTACGCCAACAGCGCGGGCATCATGGAGCGGGGCGACCTGGAGGAGGGCCTCGGTGCCGCCGCCGCCGTCGGCGACGACACGCTGGCGCAGCGCTCCGGCCGGATACCCAATCAGGAGACGTTCACCCACGGCAGCGCGGCGCAGCGCCAGCAGTGGTTCAGCACGGGCTTCGAGACGGGCGACCCCAACGCCTGCGACACCTTCACCGTGGGGTTCTGAGTCCGGCGAGACTGGCGACCACCATGAAGCCGCCCTGAAGCGGTCCCGTCGTCCGCGGGCCCCCTTGGCCCAGGTCATGGTCCTGCCGCCGCGACCTACGTAAGGCTGTGCGCCATGAGCGAAGCGAACGACAAGAGCGCCGACCCCACCCATATCCCCGCCCCTGGCCCCACCGTCACGGACCCCGACGAGGCTCTGCAGCGCCTGAGTCGCCTGCTGGACGAGAGCCTGCGCAAGCTGGGGGACGCGGGTGAGAACGACGCAGCCTGCGACCTGGCTGCCCGGGCCTGGACCCTCCTGCGCCACGCCTGGCCCCGGGAGGGCGAGCGCTTCAACGGCACGCTGCACTACCTGACGCGCACACCGAAGCGGAAGGCGGCCCCTTCGACCGGGCCCACCAAGGACCTGGACGTGCGGCACATGCCGCCCGCGCAGCGCCACGAGACCATCTTCGTGGAGTGGCACGCTCTCGAGCCCGGCGCCGGCTACGTGCTGATAAACGACCACGACCCCAAGCCGCTCTACTACCAGTTCGCCGCAGAGCACCCCGGCGAGTTCACCTGGGAGGAACTGCAGATGGGCCCCACGGAGTGGCGCGTACGGATCGGTAAGGCGTAAGGCTCGGCCCCCACTCG
>CAYXUE010000024.1:7550-30249 GCA_964467885.1 uncultured bacterium
GCCCCACGGAGTGGCGCGTACGGATCGGTAAGGCGTAAGGCTCGGCCCCCACTCGGCCCCCACTCGACCAGCGCCGGCGATAAGCTGTGCCGATGCAGGCAGGACCGACACAAGTAGAGCGGGTACAGCCAACTCCGACCCAAGCCGAGCGTAGCCGGCACGCCCGCCGGATAACCGCCGCGCTCTTCGTGAGCCAGAGCCTGGGCTCCGCCGGCTCCATCGCCGCCGCCACGGTGGCGGCCATCGTCGGGGCGGAGCTCTCCGGCATGACCTCCATGGCCGGCCTGCCCGCTGCCGTGGTGCAGATCGGGGTGGCGTTGGGCTCCCTCTTCTGGAGCCGGCTGTCGGACTTCGTGGGCCGGCGGAACGCCCTCAGCGCCGCACTCCTGACGGGCGCGGCGGGTGCGGGCCTCTCGCTCTGGGGCGTGGCGAGCGGCAGCTTCGCCCTGGTGCTGGTGGCGCTGTTCGTCTCGGGCTCCGGCAACGCCGCCGTGCAGCTAGGGCGGTTCGTGGCCGCTGAAGTCAACCCGAGGGCGCGGCGCGCCAGGGCCATCGCCATGGTGGTGCTGGGCGGCACCGTAGGTAGTGTCCTGGGGCCGGTGCTGGTGGCGCCCACGGGCGAACTCGCCATGTCGCTCGGCTGGAGCGAGATCGCTGGACCGTACCTGGCCACCGGCGTGGGCTACCTGCTGACGGCCGTGTTGCTGTTCCTCTCCCTCAGGCCCGAGCCGATGGGGATCGGCCACGCCATCGCGCTGGAGGAGCGGGGTGCGGCCGCCGAGGCGCCGGCCCGCAACCTGCGACAGTTGCTGGCGGACGCCAGCGTGAGGACCGCCATCGGCAGCGTGGTCACGGCTCACATGGTCATGGTGGGCCTCATGCAGATGACCTCGCTCCACATGCACCATCTGGAGCACCCGCTCTCGAACATCGCCCTCGTGTTCAGCAGCCACACCTTCGGTATGTACGCCTTCTCCACCTTCTCGGGCTGGCTGACGGACAGGTGGGGGCGGCGGCCCATGCTGGGCCTGGGCGCGGTCATCCTGCTGGCTTCCTGCCTGATGGCGCCCCTGTCGCCCGAGCTGCTTCCCGTGGCGGCGGCGCTCTTCCTGCTGGGTCTCGGTTGGAACTTCTGCTACGTGGCCGGCTCCGCACTGTTGGCCGACTCCCTGACACCGGCGGAGAAGGGCCGCATGCAGGGCTTCAACGACCTGCTGGTGGGGGGCGCCGCCGCCCTGGCCACCCTGGTGGGCGGCGTGGTGATGGCTCAGGCGGGCTACACGGTCATGGGGTTGCTGGGCGCGGCGCTGAGCGCCCCGCTGCTCTGGGTGGTTGCGCGCCTGCCGAAGGCCGGCTCCGCTGCTGCGGCCGCCAAGTGACGGAAGTAGGCGTCGGCACGGCGACCCAGTAGCTGGGTGCTGATCAGGTTGCCGCCGGAGGCGGTGAGGACGCCCACGAACGGCACGGCCCGCAGCGCCAAGCGCCCGGCCGAACGCGAGGCCAGCCTGAGGGCGGCGGCCTCGGCGGCCTTGTAGGAGAGGGCGGTCAGCTGGTTGGAGGCCGCTGCCCCGGCGGTAGCCAGGCCCGCGGCCACCAGGGTGGCCCTGCGCAGTTCCTCGTCGTCCAGCCGCACGCCGCGCGCGGCGGCGATCTCGAACACCATGGTGGTCTGCGTCCTGACCGAGGCTGCGATGTCCGCGGCCACGCCCACCGTCAACGCGGTGATGGTGCCGATGCCCGGCAGGGCGGCGGCCCCCGCGGTGGCGGCGCCGATGGCGGCCGTCTGCCGGCTGGCGCGCGCGATGATGCGCTTCACGTGGCGGTCCTGGTTCAGGCCTGGTTCGGCCCGACGTTCGGCGGCCACACGGGCGGCGGCGGCCTTAGCGTCGGTCTGGTCCACCGTGCGCGCGAAGAGCGCGCTCAGGCCAGCGAACCAGGCGGTCGAGCCGGCGCCCGTGGCGTCGTTGCCTCGTTGCTTCCCTCGTGGGTAGTGCGGCTCCTGTGGCATCGCACGATGGTAGCGTCCCAGCGGTCCCCCATGTGTGATGCGCCGTCGGGCCAACCACCACGGATCCAGGGGACGGGTAGGTGAGTGGGCGTCATGGAGCAGCGAGCGGAAGTCGTGGTCATCGGTGGCGGCGTGGGTGGCGCCTCCCTGGCCTACCGCCTGGCGTTAGCGGGTGTGGACGTGCTGGTGCTCGAGATGAGCCGTGAGTTCCGCGACCGGGTGAGGGGCGACGTCATGTACCCCTGGGGCGTTACCGCCGCACGCGATCTGGGGGTGCTCGACGTCATGCTGCAAGGGCCCGCTAGGCGGCTACCCTACTGGCGCACCAGCTTCGTGGGCGCCCCGCCCCCGGAGCCACGTGAACTGCAGGCCGAGGTGGGGGAGAGCGCCCTCACGTTCTTCCATCCGGAGTTGCAGCGCGCCCTGCTGGACGCTGCCGCGGATGCGGGGGCGCGGGTGGTTCGTGGCGCCAGGGCGACGGACCTGGGCCGCGGCGCCGCCGGGCCAAGGGTCGGCTACCGCCACCGAGGCGAGAGATATTCCGCGAGCGCCGCCCTCGTGGTGGGTGCCGACGGCCGTAACTCCGCCGTGGGCCGCTGGGCCGGCTTCCAGCGGCGGCAGGACGAGCCCAGGCTCGTGTTCGCCGGAGCGCTCCTGAGGGGTGTGACGGTGCCTTACACCCAGCGCCCCGCGGACACGAACCAGCTCTACTTCCATCCGTCGTTGGGTCTGCTGGCCATGCTGCTGCCCGTGGACGAGGGGCGCACCCGCGTCTACGCCGGATACCACCTGGCCAGCGGCCGTCGGCCCGAGGTGGGCAGCGACCTTGATGCCTTCCTGGATCTGGCGCTGGAGGCGGGGGCGCCGCCGGAGGCGCTGGCCGACGCGGTGGCGGCCGGCCCGTTGGCGGCCTTCGACGGGGCGGACAGCTGGGTGGAGGTGCCCTACGCGGCCGGCGTGGCGCTGATCGGCGACGCCGCAGCCACGAGCGACCCCAGCTTCGGTAGCGGCATGGCCCTCACCATGCTCTCGGCCGCTCTGTTAGCGGACGAGCTGCTGGCGGCGCGGGACGCCGCGGGCCACCTGGCTGGGCCGGCGCTGGAGCGAGCGGGGGCGGCCTACGCCTCCCGCTTCGCGGCGGCCTACGGCTCCGTGCACCGGCAGGTGGATTGGCTCACGGACTTCTACCGGACGCCGGGCCCCGAGGCCGACACGCTGCGGTCCCGGCTGTACCCGCTGCACGCGGCCGAGCCCAGCAGGGTGCCGGACGTGGTGGGCCTGGGGCCCGCCGGGAAGAGCGACGAGCGGGCCCGGCGGGCTTTCCTCGGGGAAGACGACCCCGGGGTGCAGCCAGTCGGGGACGTCACCCAAGACTGACTCGGCGCCCTTTCCGAAGAAGGGGCGCCGAGTGCAGAGTCGTCCTCGTAGTTGTTCGAGCGGGGTTACGCGAGCGGGGTTATTCGGTCGGGGGCAGCAGCACGGCGTCGATGACGTGCACCACGCCGTTGCCCGCCATCAGGTCCGTGGCGGTGACGGTGGCGACATCGTTGATCTTCACCGCTCCGTCCACGACGGTGATGACGAGTTCCGCGCCGTTGACCGTGGCCACACGGAACTCTCCGCCGCCGGCCTCGACGGCAGCAAGCACCTCCTCGGCCAGGACGGCACCGGGCACCACGTGGTAGGTGAGGATCTCCGGCAGCGTCTCACTGGCCAGGAGCTCCTCGGCGCTGAGGCCGAGCGCCTCGAGCGCGGCGGTGAAGGCCGCGTCGGTCGGGGCGAAGACGGTGAACGGCCCCTCGGCGGAGAGGGTCTCGACGAGGCCTGCGCGGTCCACGGCGGTCACGAGCGTAGAGAACTCGGGGGCGCTGGAGGCCAGCTCAACCACGGTGGCAGGGCGGTCGTTCTGGGCGGAGCCCCAGAACGTCAGGGAGGCTAGGGCGGCAAGCAGCAGGAACGGGTACTTCTTCATGTGTTACCTCTCGGGTTCAAGTCGCAGCTCGGATAGAACCTTTATCAAAGCTGCTACAAACACTATACACGGCCGGCAGATTTCTGCAAGTGCCGCCGAGCCCCGAACGTCGGATCGGTTCTCGGATAGCGTACGGAGCGGCGTCAGGCGTGCTATAACTAGCCTCCGAGGAGTGAACAAGGTTTGAGTAATGTGCCGAACGACATGACCGGGAAGTTCACCGTGCGCGAGGTGGAAGAGCGCACCGGCGTGCCCGCTACCTCGCTGCGGCAGTGGGAGAGGCGCTACGGCTTCCCCGATCCGGAACGGGCGGAGAGCGGCTACCGCTACTACAGCGAGCGCGACGTGGCTGGCATACTCCGCATGCGCGACCTCGTGGCCGACGGCGTGGCGCCGTCCCGCGCCGCCGTGATGGCGCGGGAGGCGCACGCAGCGACCGCCGACGTGCGCTCCGCGGAAGCGCTCGCGCTGGAGCTGGGCGACGCTCTCATCCGCCTTGACGACCAAGCGGCCGAAAGGCTGTGGGCCGAGGCCATCTCCCTCTACACCGTAGACACCGTGATGCTGGACGTCATCACGCCGGCGCTGGTGCGCATCGGCGACCTGTGGCACGAGGGCCAGGTGAGCGTGGCTACGGAGCACTTCGCGAGCAACTTCCTGCAGGGCCGCGTGCGCAGCCTTCTGCGGATGATGCCGGTCGTGGGGCGCAACTACAGGGTGGTGGTGGCCTGCGCCCCGGGCGAGCAGCACGAGATAGGCGCGCTGATGCTGGCCACGCTGCTCAAGAGGGCGGGTTTCCAGGTGGTCTACCTGGGGGCGAACACACCCGTTACCGATCTGGTGCAACTGGTTCAGCGTGAGGGCTTCGACGCCGTGCTGCTCTCCGCCAACTCGGCGGGAGTCCTAGGCCGCCTGCGGGAGGAGCGGGGCCTGCTCCGAGACATGCCGGCCCTTCTGCTTCTCGGTGGAGGTGCGCTGGCGCGGGCACCCGAGCAGGCTGCGGAGATCGGCGGGGTCTTCCTGGGTAACGACCTGCGTAAGGTGGTGCCCGAGTTGGAGGCGCTGCTGTCGCGTGGCAAGGCCGCTTCCGGCCGGTTTTGAGGTGTCTTGAGGTCGGGTCGGCCTAGTCCGGTCCGGCGTGATCGTTCGGGGGGTGGGGGCTCGAGCGGCTAGGGCGCCGGCCTCCTCCCCTTGTCAACCCGTTGCCAACCCCTTGCCAACAAGCGGCGAGCCGCGCACCGTGCGCCGCTCGCCGCTGTTAGTTCTTCGCTAGCTCTAGTGCTCTTGCCTACGGCCGAACGACTAGACGTTGTGACGCGAGCTGACCGCCGGGCGGTCGGCCGGGGCGAAGAGGGAGGGGATGAGGATGACGCCTGCGATGCCGACGAGCACGTAGATGATGCTGGAGAGGGCGTTCTTCTCGCCGAAGCTGTTGCCGGTTATGGCGGCAACGAGGTCGAAGCCGAAGAGGCCCACCAGCAGCCAGTTGAGCGCGCCTACGATCACCAGAAGCAGAGATACGGTCTTGAGTGTTCCCATGATTGGCTCCTTCCGAGCGGTGCTACAACCTTGGTCTAAGGTTAGACAAAGCTTAGACAATCGTTAGCTGGTTTGTCAAGTACCCCCTCACAACCCCCCTGAAAGCCGCTGCGAACGCTGTTGTGGTAGTCACGCCACGTGTTCGCCGGAACGGCGCGCCGTTCATCACCACCTGGAACGCCTCTTTCGCCGATGATTATGGGGCCTGAACCGTAATTCCCGCCCTCAGCGCGCACACCTGCGAGGAAGGATCACCATGAGCGCAACCGCCTCAGTAACCGACGGCCAAGGGGGCGATGGCGCCCCGGAAGCGGACCAGAGCCCACTGAAGTTCCGCGGCTTCCACCACCTAACGGCCGTCTCCGCGCAGATCCGGGAGAACAAGCGGTTCTACACGGAGGTGCTGGGCCTTCGACTGGTGAAGCGCTCTGTCAACCAGGACGACACCAGCGCCTACCACCTCTTCTACGCGGACGCCGTGGGCAGCCCCGGCACGGACATCACCTTCTTCGACTGGCGCGTACCCCGCGAGCGGCGCGGGGGCCGCACCGTCACGCGCACGGGCTTCAGGGTGGCGGGCCAGGCGGCCCTGGAGTACTGGCGGGGGCGGCTGCAGGACCACGGCTTGGCCCCCAGCGAGATCGAGACGGTGGACGGGCGGCTCCAGCTACGCTTCGAGGATCCCGAGGGTCAGCGCCTGGCACTGGTGGACGACGGCGGCCAGGGCGACCCGCCCGTGCCGTGGGAGGAGGGGCCGGTGCCCGCGGAGCACCAGCTCAGAGGCCTGGGGCCCGTCACCATGACGATCCCCGATCTAGGGCCTACCGACGCCGTGCTCACCGGGGTGACGAACATGCGGCGCGTGCGCCGCTACCCCGACCCGGAAGGGCCGGACCACGAGGTGCACGTTTACGACATGGGCGGCCCGGGCCCGCAGGCGGAGTTGCACGTGGCCGTGCGCCCCGACCTGCCAGTGGCGCATCCTGGCGCCGGCGGCGTGCATCACGTGGCGTTCCGCTCCGCCAGCGAGGCGGAGCACCGGCGCTGGCTCGATCTCCTCACGGGCCTGCACATCCCCAACAGCGGCTGGGTGGACCGTTACTGGTTCCGCAGCATCTACTTCAGGGAGCCTGGGGGCGTGCTCTTCGAGATAGCCACCGACGGCCCGGGCTTCGCTGTGGACGAGGACCCTGCCACGCTGGGGGAGAGGACGGTGCTGCCGCCGTTCCTGGAGCTGTACCGGGCGCAGATCGAGGCGGGGCTGAAGCCCCTCGACTGAGCCGCCTTGCTGGTCCGACGTAGATAGCGGTCGCAGTCGCTGTCTTCCGTTAGCGGAAGGCAGCGGGATGTAGTGGGCTCCCTGAGGGCCCTAGGTCACCTCGGCCTCGGTCTCCAGCGAGATGCGGTAGGCGGGGGCTATGTCCTGGGGGCCGTTGACCGCGAACCGGAGGTCCCGAAGGAGGCCGTCCTCAACGTCGTAGATCCAGGCCCTGACTGTGAGGGAACGCCCTGCCGCCCACGCCTCCTGCACCACGTTCGTGTAGCAGACGTTGTTGGCCTGCTCGATGGTGTTGAGTTCGGCCAGGCGCGCCCTGCGTTGATCGTCCGGTAAGCCGTCAAGCGTGGCGGCATGCCGCACGGCCACGTCTTTGATGTGCAGCAGCCAGTTGTCTATGAGGCCGTGGCGCTGACCATCCAAGGCCGCGGCCACGCCGCCGCAGCGGTAATGGCCGCACACGATCACGTGCTCCACCTTCAGCACGCTGACGGCGAACTCGAGCACGCTCAGGACGTTGAGGTCCGTGTGCGGCACCACGTTGGCGATGTTGCGGTGTACGAAAACCTCGCCTGGGTCCAGGCCGGCGATGACGTTGGCGGGCACCCTGGAGTCCGAGCAGCCCACCCACAAGATACGCGGCGCCTGTTGGTTGACCAGGCGCCGGAAGTAGTCCGGGTCCGCTTCCACCATCTGCGCGGCCCACGCACGGTTGCGTCGCAGGATGTTGGCTGGATCTGTCACCGCTAGAGTCTAGCGGAAACGGCCGCGCCGACCAGGTGGAGCATCCGTTGCGGTGCTGGCTAAGCTCTGCGGAACGCCCTGACTATGACCAAGAGGATTATGGCTCCCACAACGGCTACCAACAGACTGTAGACGTTGAAGCCGGTGACTCCCGCGCTGCCGAACTGGTTGAACAACCAGCCGCCGAGCACTGCGCCGACGATCCCCACGATGATGTTGGTGAGGAGACCTTTGCTCGTGCCCATGATCGCGCCCGCGATCCACCCGGCCAGAGCACCAAGAACGATCCATAGCAGAATGCTCATGCTCAAGCTCCTTCTGCTTCGCCCGGCTGTGGTTCGGACCCTTGTGTCCGGTGCCGGTCCCCGGTGTACTCGGTCGCGCGCTGCCGGTTGGCACGTTGACGTTCCCAAGCCACCTCGAAGCACCTGAAAGGTAGCACCTCTCTCATCCTTTTCACGGTGCATCCGTCGCAGGCAACTTGGGTTCGGCGCCAGGCGGCAGCGGGCGAGGGCCGCGGCGCCCGCCGGCAGCGGACGTTCAGCCTTCGAAGGTCAGCGCGGCCGAGTTGATGCAGTAGCGCAGGCCCTTGGGCCCCGGACCGTCCGGGAAGACGTGCCCCAGGTGAGCGCCGCAGTTGGCGCAGCGCACCTCGGTGCGGCGCATGCCGAAGCTCAGGTCCTCGTGGGTGGTTATCTTGCCCTGCTCGGCCACCTCGGCGAAGCTGGGCCAGCCGCAATCGGAGTGGAACTTGTCGTTGGAGCGGAACAGCTCCTCGCCGCAGACCACGCAGTCGTAGCGGCCCTCGGCGAAGTGATCCCAGAACTCGCCGGTGAACGGTCTCTCGGTACCCGCCTCCTGCGTGACGTGCCACGCGAGCGGGGACAGGCGCTGCTTCAGGTCGTCTCGGTCGGACATGCTGGCGGCTCCTTCCTGCTTTACGGAAGCGTGGTGATCGCTTCTCGAACTCCCACAAGTTACCCCCGCACCGGCGGAAGGCCCGTAGGTTACGCTGTTCGAACCTGAGTAGTTTCTTACGAGCGTCGGGGGTAGGGGCGTTCTATCATTCTGCGTGATTCATGAAGGAGGAGCCTGGATGAAGCGTCTAACTCTGCAGGTGGTGGCGGCGACTCTACTGGTCGCGCTTCTGGCCGCCTGCTCCAACCCAGGGAACGGCGGGATGACCGTGCGTTTGGACCCGGTGGGTAACCTCGGTTACGAGGTGTCTGGTGGAACCCTCACGGTGGAGACTCGCTCCCTCGTGTTCCGCAACGCTCCGGGCGAGCCGCAGGCCGTGATCCACGGTGTGGATGCAGCGTTCTTCGACAGTAACGGCGTCGTCATGGAGATGTGGATCTCGGATCCCAACAGCCTCAGCATCGTGGTGCCTGCTGGCTTCACCTGCAACGAGCCCGACCCTGTCAACGGCTGCACCATGCTCTCCGAAGGGGCGCGTGCAGATTACGGCATGGCTTCCGTAGTTGACGAGAGTCAGTTGCAACTGCTCCCGGCTCAGGTGGCGGAAGCGCACTTTCTCTCTACGCTTGGCAACTCCAGCTGGTGGGGCGAGTTCACTTTCCACGGCACCAACGCCCACGGTGATTTCACGATGACCCGGACGTTCTACATCACCGCACCTAACTGATCAAGGTTCCCCAGCCAGCTTCACCTTTGCAGGCAGAACGCGCCGACCACAACATGTGGTCGGCGCGTATTTCTTCAGCGCTTGAAGTGGGGTATTTCCTCGGTCCGCGCGGGCCCTACTCGTACCGCAAAGCCTCGATGGGGTCCTGCCGCGCCGCCTTGGCGGCCGGCAGGGTGCCGGCCACGAAGGCCAGGAACATGACCAGCAGCGTCACGAGCAGAACCTGGACCGGGTCGAAGGCCAGTACCCGCAAGCCGTCCAGGTCGCTCAGGATGCCGTCCGCCAGGATGTCCGAGATGATGGTGCCGGTGATGATGCCTAGGACCGCGCCCAGCGCGCTGCCCAGGAAGCCGATGAAGACCGCTTCCGCGGAGAAGAGCGCGAAGATGCGGCCCGCGCCCATGCCCATGGCCTTCATCAGGCCTATCTCGCGGGTGCGCTCCTGCACCGACATGAGCAGCGTGTTGATGATGCCGAAGCCGGCGGCTATGAGGGCGATGATGGCGAAGCCGTTGAGCACCCACACGAGCCCCGTGATGACGGCGTCGATGGCGCCGAGTTGATCCTCCAGCGTTATGCCCGCCAGTTCGTTCTCCCGCAGCTCGGCCTTGATGGCCTCCTTGCGTTCAGCGCTGGTGCCGGGCTCAAGCTCCATGGTGGCGCTCTGGAACACGTTCGCCACGAAAGCTGGCAGGCCGCGGGTCTGCGCCTCGAACATCTCCTCCCGCAGGGCGGGCGACGCCACGAACGCCTCGCCGAACAGCCCCGTGTGCATGACCCCGGTTACGTAGGCGCTCACCTCCCGCTGGTTACCGAACGGGTCGGAGAGGGCGATGGTCAGCACGGAGCCCAGCGCGTCCTGCGCGGAAGAGAAGCCCAGCGGTTCGACGTAGCTGATGGGCAGCAGGATCTCGCCCACCGGCTCCTCGAAGCCATCCACCGCTACAACGCCCGCCTCCGACACTCCCCGACCCACCGCCAGGTCCACCTCGATGCTGCTGGGCGCGGGCGACAGCAGGATCTCGTACTTCTCGCTGTCGCCGTGTGCCACGTAGTCGGGCGCCACCACCCGCACGGGCTCCACGCTGACCACCCCGTCGATCTGGCGCAGCAGCTCCAGGTCGTCCGTGGTGATGGCCTCGAACTGCATGCCCGAACCGACCGTGAAGAACGACGCCTCGGGGTCGTACTTGCGGGGGCCCTCCTCGGTGCTGAAGCCGGTGGCCTCCAGCGTGGAGGCCTTGGCCACGGACATGAGGTTCTCGCCCCCGAGCCCGGCAACCTGTGCGTCTATGTAGCTCTTGATGCCTACGCCCAGCCCGTTGGTAAGGGTCAGCGTGAACGCCCCGACGAAGATGGCGAGCACCGTCAGGGAGGTGCGCAACCGGCTGCGGAAGGTGTTGCCTATGGCGGTGCTCAGTATCTCGGCGAAGGTCATACGGGTTCCTCTTGGAAGAGCGCGTGGCTCGGGCTGGTGGACGGTTGCGGGCGCGGGCCCTGGTCGGTGCGGCGCTCCGGGCTGCCCGTACATTCAACTACGTCGAGCTGTTCACGTGGGCGCGGGACGGCACTTGCGGTGCGGGGAGGCTTCGGTGCCCCCCGCGTCCCAAGGTGCGTTAAGCCACACGTGCGCTCCGTGTACGGAGCTGTATATCCCAGGGTCGGCGGTGTGGGATACTCTGCCGGGCACCGGCTCGAACCCCTGCTTGCACCGAGGGCGCGGACCGGCGCGGAGGCAACGGATGGATCGGCGCACGTTCCTCAAACTAGCCATCGGCTCGGCGCCCCTCCTGCTTGGATTGGGGGCGGCGGCCGCGGCGTACTCCTTCGAGCTGCCCCGCTACCGGCGGAGCGTGCGCGGCTTGACCCGAGGCGTGCGCGTGGCGTTCCTCACCGACCTGCATCTGGGGCCTTACATGGGCCGCCAGCAGCTGGCGGAATGGGTGGAGGCCACGGTGGCGGCCAAGCCGGACCTGGTGCTGTTCGGTGGCGACCTGGTGGACCAGATGTACGGCGGAGACCTGAGCGAGGTCGAGGAACTGCTGCCCGAGCTGGCCAGCCCGCTGGGTGTCTACGCCGTGCTGGGCAACCACGACCGCACCAAGTACCGCAAGCTGGCGCCGCTGGAGGGCGCGCTGGAGAGCGCGGGAGTGACCCTGCTGCGGAACCAGGGCGTGCTGGTGAGGGACGACCTCTACCTGGCGGGCATCGACGACTGGCGCACCGGGCACCCCGATGCGGAACGGGCCCTGGCGGCAGCCCCCGAAGCCGGCGCAGAACAGGCGCCAGCCAGGCTCATGCTCAGCCACAACCCGGACGCCATCCCCCACATGCCGGCCGGCATCGACCTACTGCTGGCGGGCCACACCCACGGCGGCCAGATCCGCCTGCCGTTCCTAGGCCCACTAGTGACCTCGTCCGAGTACGGTCAGCGCTTCGCGGAAGGCTGGGTCGACGCGCCCATGCCGGCCTTCGTCTCCCGGGGGCTCGGGGTGAGCATGCTACCGTTCCGGCTGTTCTGCCCTCCCGAACTGGTGCTACTCGAGTTGCAGCCGGCCTAGGCGCAGGCGCCACGGGTATCATCGGCGCCGATGGCATCCGCAGATCCAGGTGTGAAGGAACGGGCGGCGGACGGTGTAGGAGAGACCAAGTCCGGCCCCAGAACCAGGCGCGGCTACGTCCTGGTGTTCCTCATGATCACCGCCGCGCTGTCGGCGGTGGAAGGCACCATCGTGGCCACGGCCATGCCCAGCATCGTGGCCAGCCTCGGCGGTTTCGAGTACTACTCGTGGGTGTTCGCCGCTTATCTGCTGTCGCAGGCGGTATCCACCCCCATCTTCGGCCGGTTGGCCGACCTCTACGGCCGCAAGAACATCCTCATAGTCGGCATCTCCGCGTTCCTGGCCGCCTCGGTGGCCTGCGGCTTCGCCACCTCCATGCCCATGCTCGTGGTCTTCCGCCTGTTGCAGGGTCTGGGGGCCGGCAGCACCATGACCATCGTCTCCACGCTCGCCGGCGACCTGTACGAGGTGCAGGAGCGCGGCCGCGTGCAGGCGTACCTCTCGAGCGTCTGGGGCGTCTCGGCGGTGGTCGGCCCCCTGCTGGGCGGCCTGATCGTGGAGCAGTTCGCCTGGTCGTGGATCTTCTGGTTCAACGTGCCCATCGGCCTCGTAGCCATCGTGGGGCTGCGCATGTTCCTGCACGAGAAGCCCGTCACACGCGACGCCCAGCTGGACCTGGTGAGCGCAGGTCTGCTCTTCGCGGCCATCGGCAGCATGATGCTCCTCTTCACGCAGGGCCCCATCTGGGGTTGGCCCGCCATGCTCGGCCTGGCCCTCGTCTCGCTGCTCACCGGCTCGCGCTTCTTCGCGCGGCAGATGCGCGTGCCCGAGCCGCTCATCAGCTCCGAGACCTGGAGCGACCGTCTGCTGCTGCTGGCCAACCTGGTGACCTTCGGCGCCGGCATGTTGATGATCGGCCTGGTCACCTACTCGCCCACCTACGTGCAGGGCGTGATGGGCTACTCGCCCACGGTGGCCGGTCTCACGCTCACGGCCATGTCGTTCGGCTGGACGCTGGCCTCGGCCACCGCCGGCCGACTGGTGGTGCCGCTGGGGCCGGCCATGACCGGCCGTATGGGCGGGGTGTGCGCCTTCCTGGGCGGCCTCATGTACCTCTTCCTCACTCCCGAGAAGGGGCCCTGGTGGGTGGCCGCCTCGTCCGCCGTCGTGGGCCTGGGGATGGGTTTCCTCATGACCACGACCATCGTCACCATCCAGACCCTGGTGTCGTGGCGCCGGCGCGGCACGGCCACCGCCACCAACATGCTGATGCGCATACTGGGTAACTCCGTGGGGGCCGCGCTGTTGGGCGGTGTGCTCAACCTGGCCCTCGGCCGTGCGGTCGACGACCTGCCGGGCGCCACCGGCGCCCCAGGCGAGCGCGAGGAGGTGCTGGCCCGCATAGAGCAACTGCTCACGCCGGGTACCGAGGTGGTGGCGGACGAAGCCCTCACCGGGGTGCTGGCCAGCGGCCTGCACGTGGTCTACATCGGCGTCTTCGTCACCGGTGCGTTGGTGCTGCTGCTGTCGTTCCTACTGCCGCGCCGCCGGAGGCTGGTATGAGCGGCCTGACCGGGTCCGCCACGGGCCCCTCCGATGCGCCGCGGCGCAACGTGCCCGTCTGGGACGAGGGCGAGTGGCGCGGACTCCCGCAACTGCAGGGCAACGTCACGGCTGACGTCTGCGTGGTCGGCCTGGGCGGCTCGGGTCTCAGTGCCCTGCACGAACTCCTGGACCTGGGCGCCAACGTGGTGGGGGTGGACGCCGGCCCGGTGGCTGGCGGCGCGGCCGGGCGCAACGGCGGCCTCATGCTCGCGGGCGTGGCCGCATTCCATCACGACGCGGCGGCCGAACTGGGCTCGGAACGAGCCACCGCCCTCTACCGCCTGACCGAGGAGGCGCGGGAGCGCGAGATCGAAGCTGGAGTCGGCGGGGTGCGCCGCACGGGCTCGCTGCGCATAGCGGCCGACGACGCGGAGTTGGCTGACTGCCGGGCACAGCTGGCCCGCATGGAGGCCGATGGCCTGGCAGCCAGCTGGTACTCGGGCCCGGAGGGCGAGGGTCTGCTCTTCCCACACGATGCCGTCTTCAACCCGCTGGAACGGTGCCGTCAACTGGCGCAGCGGGCCGCGACCCGGGGCGCCAGACTCTTCGAGCGGAGCCCGGTGCGCGAACTGCACGGCACGGAAGTGGTCACGGACGGCGGCCGGGTGAGCTGCGGCGCCGTGGTGGTGGCGGTGGACGGGCGCCTGGACCAGTTGCTGCCCGAGCTGGCGGACTCCGTCCGCACGGCGCGCCTGCAGATGCTCGCCACCGAGCCCACGGAGGCGCTCAGCCTGGAGCGACCCGTCTACCGGCGCTACGGTTACGAGTACTACCAGCGCACACCGGCCGGCCGCGTGGCCTTGGGCGGCTTCCGCGATCACGGCGGTGAGGACGAGTGGACCGCCACCGCCGAGCCATCCGCCGCGGTGCAGGAGAGGCTCGAGCGCTTCCTGCGGGACGAGCTGAAGGTGAGCGCCCGCATCACGCACAGGTGGGCCGCCTCGGTGGGCTTCACGTCGGGCGTGCTGCCCGTGGCCGCCACGTTGCGTGGCGGGGTGCGGGTGGTGGGGGGCTACAACGGCACGGGCAACTTGGTCGGCGCGGTGGCCGGGAGGGCGGCCGCGCGCAAGGCCATGGGGTTAGATTCCCGCGCCTGGCACCTGCTCGGTGGCGACTGACCGACAGGAGGCGCGGCTCTCAGTCGTAGCCGGCAGGGGTGCGCGCCCATATGGGCCACTCGTCCAGCTCGCGGTCCAGCTCCTGCCAGCGGGGTAGGTGGCGGCTCATGAGCGCCTTGAAGTCGGGGCCGTGGTCCGCCACGCGAAGGTGGGCCAGCTCGTGCACCACCACGTACTCGAGTAGTTCAGGCCGCCGTTGAGCCAGCGCCAGGTTGAGCCAGATCCTCCGGGCGCGCGGGTTGCAGCTGCCCCAGCGGGTCTTCATGCGCTTCACGCGATACTCGGGCGTGGGTAGCGCCATGGCGCCCGTCCAGACGGCAACCAGGTCCGGCAGGGCCGCTTGCAGGCGCTGCCGGTACCAGCCCTCCAGCAACGCCCCGCGCGCCGCGCGGTCGCACTGCGGTGTGACCAGCAGCCTGAGGTGATCACCGTCCAGCTGCACGGCACGGCGGGGTCCCACCTGCAAGCGCAGCGAGCGCGGGCGGCCGTCCACGAAGTGGGTCTCGCCGCTGACGTAGAGGGTGGCTGTGGGCTGCGGCAGCGCCCTGAGCCTGCGCTGGTGGGCGCGGATCCAGCCGGCCCGCTCGGCCACCATGGCGCGGATGACCGCCCGAGGGGTGCCGAGCGGCACCGTGAGCCGCACCCGGCCGTCCGGCGGGTAGACGCGCAGGTTGAGGCGCTTCACGCGCTTCTCCACCACTTCCAACTCGATGCCGTGCAGGTTCTCTTCGCCGGTGCGTAGGGGTGCTGGGCCGCGCCGGGTTCCGTTCCTAGCCACCCGGTCACTCTTGCATGCCCGTCCGCGCGCCGCCACGCCTGTTGGGCTCCTGCCTACACCCTGTGCGCTCCGATCGAGGCAGGCTTGCGGTAGTCATGGGTTCGCTGCGCTGCTATCATCATGGCGGCCGACGCAACCAGGTGTCGGGGGAAGCCACCCGAAGGAGTCGACATCATCGATAGCAACGAGAACGGCTCGAGGAACCGGCTGAGCGGCGCCCGTGGTGGCGCCGGGAGTGTGGGAGTGACCCCGGCCGGACCGTCCTGGCAGCTTCCGCGCCCGCAGAAGACGGCCACCACCGAGTTCTTCCGCATATCCGTGAAGGCGCTGCATAGCGTCGCCGTCCTGCTGTTCGCTGCGGCAGCCTTCTACCTCATGTACTGCGGCCTCACGGGCCAGCGCGACGCCTGGATGGTAGCGGCGCTCATCGCTGTGGCGGTCGAGACCGTGGCCTACCTTAGTTTCGGCGTCAAGTGCCCCCTCACCATGCTTGCCCGCTGGCTGGGCGACGACGGCGGCCACGATTACCTCTTCGAATGGCTGTTGGGGCGTGAGAGGATCTGGATCGTCTCGCGCTCGCTGGCCCTGCTGGCTGCGGTCGGTGTGGCCTTGATCCTCGTAGGTAGCTTCACGCCGCTTCTGCCTTCGTAGAACCTGCCTTAGTCACGTCTAGTTCCGGACCCGGGCCGCGAGGGGAGCCGTTTCTTCCCCGGCTGGCTCGGGGGCGGTAACGACGTTGTAGTTACGGTCGGCCACGCAACGCACCGCCCCAGGCCCCGTCCCCACAGATCCCGTCCCCACAGATCCCGTCCCCTGAAGCACGCGCCATAGTGCCCGCCCTCCTCGAGCCCGCTGCTCGTTCGGCGGGGTTCTCGTAAGGGGCGAACGTGCCAGCCCGGCCACAGGACGCTCAGACAACTTGACACGACGAGACTCAGGTTTTATACTTCAAGCAGTGGGGCCGTTCCGGCTGTTCTCGTGGAGGCCGCGTGGCTGATCCACGCTGCTGATCAACGCCGCAGGGCCGACGGCCCGCCGATACCTACCATCCAAGGAGGAGAGTTCATGACACAGTTCAAGCATCTTTCCACCCGCACCAGGCCCAACCGCCGCTGGAGCTTCGTA
Organism: uncultured bacterium; assembly: GCA_964467885.1. Lineage (GTDB taxonomy): Bacteria > Deinococcota > Deinococci > Deinococcales > Trueperaceae > JAAYYF01. Next base: position 23,922 of record CAYXUE010000024.1, read on the forward strand.
GACTCCGACCTGGACGACATGTTCGGCCAGATGGAGCGCATGCTGCAGCTGCCGCTCATGCACACCATGACCCAGCAGCGTGGTCCGGGCTCCGGTCGCGGGAACTTCCCGATCGACCTCTACGAGACCTCCGACGAGGTCGTGCTGGTGATGGCCGTGCCCGGCATGCGCGCCGACCAGCTAGATGTCTCGCTCGAGGGGCGCCAGCTCACCATCCGTGGCACCCTGCCAGGCGAGGCCGACGAGGACGGGGCCGAAGAAGAGCGCAACTACTGGGTGCGCGCCATACCGCGCGGTGAGTTCCAGCGCATCGTCACCGTGCCCGCCGGCGTCGACGCCGACGGCATCCACGCCACCGTCGATCAGGGTCTCCTGACCCTCACGCTGCCCAAGGCCTCGGAGGCCAAGGCGCGGAAGATCGACGTCAAGGCGCTGAACCAGTAAACTTCGCGCCGGCTGGCGCAGGGCCCTCGCCCAAGGGTGAGGGCCTCAGCCGCTGCGGCGCGAACGGAACCCGGCAGAGCCTGCTGGCTCAGAGGGCGGTGATCATGCCGCCATCTACCAGCAGGCTCTGCCCCGTCAAGTAGCTGGCGGCGTCGCTCAGTAGGAAGGCGGCGACCCGGCCGAACTCCTCACTGTCGCCCAGCCTGCTCAGCGGGATGTTGCGCGCCGTGCGGGAGCGCACCTCGTCCACCGAGGTGCCCTCCTGCGCGGCGCGGTTCTCGTCCAGGGAGTCCAGGCGCGGGGTGACGATGCGGCCCGGTGAAAGCATGTTGAACCTGATGCCCTCGGGGCCCAACGTCGTGGCCAGCTCGCGCATGAGCGCGTTCACTCCCGGCCGGATAACGTTCGACAACGTGAGCCCCGGCACGGCCTGACGGATGCTGGAGGAGCCGATCGCCACCACCGAGCCGCCGCCCGCTTCGCGCAGGTGCGGCAGGGCCAAGCGCACGGTGCGGACCACGCTCAAGAGGGTGAGTTCGAAAGCCGAGAACCAGTCCTCGTCCGCCAACTCCTCGAAGCCGCCTGCCTTCGGGCCGCCAGCGTTGACCAGCAGCAGGTCGAGACCGCCCAACATCTCCACGGCGCCGGCCACGAGCCTCTCGAGCTCGCCCACCTCCGTAACGTCGCCGCCGTGACCCCTTACGAATGCGTCCGGCCGACCGGTGGCCCGCTCTACCTCCCCGGCCACGCTGCGGGCACGCTCATCGTCCCTGCCGTTCAGCACCACCTTGGCGCCGTCGTTGGCCAACGCCTGGGCGGTGGCGCGGCCCAGGCCGCTGGTACCTGCCAGAACGAGTGCGCGCTTCCCCTGCAGTCCTAGATCCATTCCGGTCTCCTTCTCCGTGCGGGACGGTGACGATCCTCCCCCAAGCTAGCAGGAGGCGGCTAGGCGCGGGAGGAAAGCCTACCGGACGTATCGGTGTATGAAATGGGCGGCGTAAGTACGGGCCGGTTTCATGTCGTTGCCGTACCCTGGGGTTTCGGTACTATGCCTTTGGAACCTACGTCCAGTGGTTCTACGGGTTAGACTGAGTTAGCAAGCCGTAAGGTTTAGCGTCCCCATCCCGATTGGAGATTCCCCCATGGCTCTTACCGAAGTTCTGGTTCTGATACCCGAAGAGCGCGTCGGCGACTTCTACCGTGTCGTCGGAGCGTGGATGACCGGCGGCTCGCTGGTCGAAGAGGGCAGCACCGGCCGTGGTCGCCGCCGCGCCGCCGGCGGTGCCATGCCCACCCTCTCCGCCAGCAGCCGTTACGCCCCGCTGCACAAGCATCTTGCGGGCCTTCCCAAGGATCGCAAGGAGTACGAGATGAGCTTCGACGAGATCAGCACGGTCATGGGCGCCGAGCTGCCCAAGTCGGCCCGGGACCACCGCGCCTGGTGGGCCAACACGGAGTCACACTCGCAGGCCCTGGCCTGGATCTCGGCCGGCTGGAAGGTCGACGGCGTGGACCTCGACAACGAGCTCATCCACTTCACGCGCGCCGAGCGCAACTGACGTACTGCTAACCGAAACCTTATCGGAACGGTTTCCGGCCTGGCCCCTCTCCGAGGGTGCCAGGCCGGTCCACTTGGTGCGCAGGTGTCGACCGCCCGCGGTCAGGCGCCCGCAGGCGCACGCTTCAGACGGTCCAGGTACTGCTTGCGGAACTTCGAGACCTTGGGGGCGATGACCGCCGCGCAGTAGGGCTGGTTGGGGTTCCGGGCGTAGTAGTCGTCGTGGTAGCTCTCGGCCGGGTAGAGGTCCGTGAGCGGCTCGAGTTGGGTCACTAGTGGCGCGTCGTACAGCTCCTGCTGCTCTACCTCGCGCATGATCTCTTCGGCCGCGGACCGCTGCTCCTCGTTCTCGAAGAAGATGGCGGAGCGGTACTGGGTGCCCACGTCGTGGCCCTGACGGTCCTTGGTGGTGGGGTCGTGGATGGTGAAGAAGACCCGCAGCAGATCGCGGTAGCTGAGCTTGTCCGGGTCGTAGGTCACGGTCACCACTTCCGCGTGGCCGGTGGTGCCGGTGCAGACCTGCTCGTAGGTGGGGTTGGGCGTGTGCCCGCCCGCGTAACCGTTCTTGACGGCAGTTACGCCGTCCAGCTCATCGTAGACCGCCTCCAGGCACCAGAAGCAGCCGCCCGCCAGGGTGGCGGTGGCCGTGCGAGTTCCTTGCTCTTGGCTCATCGTCTACTCCTTACCTTCCGACCTAAGATTCTAGTCCCGGTGGCGCCACGGCGGCGTAGTCCTGCTTGCGGGCAGCGGGCCGCAGACCTTCCAACGGTCCGCTCCTGGAACCTGCCCACGGCGCCCTGCACTCAGGCCCAGTCGCGTAGGAACTCCAGGAAGAGGCGCACCCCGTAGCCGGTGGCGCCGTGGCTGAGGTAGGGCCGCTCCTTGCCCGAGTCCACCATGGCCATGCCGGCCATGTCCACGTGCGCCCAGGGGTAGTCGGTGAACGGCTCGAGGAAGACGGCCGACGTGCCCACGCCGCCCTGCGCCCCGCCCGTGTTCTTGAGGTCCGCCACCTTGGACTCGATGCTCCTGCGGTACTCGTCGAACAGCGGCATGTGCCACAGCTTCTCGTCCGTGGCCTTGGCGGCGGTCTCCAGCCTGGCGCGCAGGGCCGCGTCGTTGGCGAAGAGCGAGGCCGCCACGCCAGCGCCGATGGCCACCACGCTGGCGCCCGTGAGGGTGGCGATGTCGATGACGGCGGCGGGCTGGAAGCGCTGCACGTACCAGAGCGCCTCGGCCAGCGCCAGGCGCCCCTCGGCGTCGGTGCTCAGCACCTCTATCGAGTGTCCGCTGCCCGCCACCAGCACGTCGGACGGTCTGTAGGCTGCACCGTCCGGCATGTTCTCCACGCAGGCGCACACCCCGATCACGCGCACGGGCAGGTCGAGCTCGGCCACGGCCTGCATGGCCCCGATCACCGCGGCAGCGCCGGCCATATCGCTCTTCATGGGGATCATTCCGTCCCGGGTCTTCAGGCTCAGGCCACCGGTATCGAAGGTTACGCCCTTGCCCACCAGGGCCACGAGCGGCAGATCGGTGCGGTCGGCGTTGTGCTCCAACTGCACGAAGGCGGGCTCGTTGCGGCTGCCGCGGGCCACGGCCAGGAAGGCGCCCATGCCTTCCCCCTCGGCCCAGGCCCGGTCGCCGACGAAGAGCTCGAGGCCCGTGGCATCGGCGATGTCCTTCGCCGTGTCTACCAAGTACTGCGGGTTGACCACGTTGGCCGGCAGGTTCACCAGGTCGCGGGCCAGCGCCACGCCGCGCGCCACCGCGCGGGCAGCCCGGGCGCCCGCCTCCACCTCTTCGAGCTTGGCCTCGGCCATCTCCGCGATGGTGATGCGCTCCAGCGATCTGCCGTCGTCGGCGCCACGGCGCCAGCCCCCGAAGCGGTAGCTGGCTAGCAGCGCGCCCTCCAGCGTGGCCTGGGCCGCCTGGGTGGCCGGGAAGCCGCCGATGCCGGCGCCGTGCACGATGGTGGCCAGCTCCTTCGCGCCCAACTCGCGCGCTTTGGCCGCGGCGTGCGCCGCGGCGCGGCGGGCCGTCTCCATGTCGAACTCCGCATGATCGCCCAAGCCGACGATGAGCACGCGCCGCGCCGGCAACCTGCCACCGCTGTAGAGCACGCCGACCTCACCCAACTTGCCCGAGAGGTCGCCCCCGGCGATCAGTTCGCTGATAGCTCCCTGCAGCGCCTCGTCCACGGCGCCGGTGGCTCCGCCCGGCGAGGTCACGCCCCGGAAGAGGTTGACCACGATGGTATCGGCCTCCACCGCGGTGATGTTCTCGTTCACGACCCTGCTCTCCGGCAGGCCGGCCAGGCCCTGAACGGGTGAGCGGTCCCTGTCTGATACGTCCGTCATGTTCACTCCTATGCGGGTGGGCGCCAAGCGGAACCACGGTTCCCCGCCGGGCCCTCCGAGATGAGCCATGCTACCGCCGCTTCCGGCAGGCGAAGGTCCGCTCCCGGGATCGCCCGGGGCGGCCGGCATGCAGCGCGCAGCGGCTCGCGATCTGATATATTGTTATTTACCTATATTGACCGCCGCCTAGATGGGGCGCTCAGTGGCACGACCGAAGACCTCGTGGGTAACGTCCCCCGAGCCACGCTAGGAGGGTGTAGTGTCCACTAACCAGTACGTCATCAAATCGGCTCAGCGAACCCTCGAGGTGCTGCTGGAGTTCTCCAAGGCGCCCCACAAGTTCGGGCTCGCGGAACTGCAGGCCACCACGGGGCTGGAGAAGAACCAGCTCTACCGCTCGCTCAAGACCCTGGAGGCGGCAGGTTACCTGCAGCCCGACGGCTCCGGCCGCTACTGCCTCACCGACCTGGTGACGGGTCTGGCGCCGGGCCTGCCCGGTGCCGCCAGGGCGAGCAGCGTGCGCACCAAGCGCGGCAGGCGCTCGCGCGACACCACGCTCAAGGCCATGGCCACCGACTGAACCAGGACCCGACCCTCAGGTGCGGCTGTCCAGCAGGTCGCGCAGCCCATCGGACAAGAACTGGAACGAGAGCGACGCGGCGGCCAGGAAGATGCCAGGCCCCACGGCCGCCCACGGCTGACGCGTGAGGTAGCTGCGCGCGTCCTGCAGCACGTTGCCCCAGCTGGGAGTGGGCAGTGGCACTCCGAGACCCAGGTAGGACAACGACGCCTCCACCAACAGGAAGGTAGCGGCCGTGCTGGCGGCCTGCACGGCCAGGCTGCCCAGGAAGTTCGGGGCCGCGTGCCGCCACAACTGGCGACTACGCGAGGCGCCCAGGGCCCGCGCGGCCGTGACGTACTCCGAGCGCAGCTCGCTGCGGGTGAAGGCCCGCGTGAGGCGGAAGTAGATGGGGGAGCCGGCCACGCCCATGGCCAGCACCGTCTGCACGCTGCCGCCGCCTAGAATGGCCACCGCCAGCAGGATGAGCAGGAAACCGGGGAAGGCCAGCAGGGCGTCGAACAAGCGCGAAAGCGCCGTGTCCGTCAGGCCGCCCACCCCGGCAGCCAACACCCCGAACAGCGCCCCTAGCGTCACCGTGAGCAAGGTGGCGGCCAGGGCGATGGTCAGCGAGACCCGCCCGCCGGCCAGGGAGCGCGAGAGCACGTCGCGCCCCAACCCGTCCGTGCCCAGCGGATGCTCGCTGCTGGCAGCGGCGTAGCGGTTGCGGTAATCAGGCTCGATCGGATCGTAAGGCGACAGCCAGGCGGAGAGCCAGGCGGAGGCCGCCACCAGCAGTAGCAGCACCAGGCCGGCGACGGTCCGCTTCACGCCGGGCTCCGTAGCCGGGGATCGGCGGCCAGTTGCAGGAGGTCGGCCAGCCAGTTGACGAGAACGTAGACAGTAACGGCGACGATGGTCACGCCCTGCACCACCGGGTAGTCACGCGCCGAGATGCTGCCCAGGATGGTGAGTCCCAGGCCCGGCAAGCCGAACACCTGTTCCACCACGATGGTACCGGTGAGCAGGCCCCCGAGTTCCAGCGCCAGGAGGGGCAGCACACCCGGCAGGGCGTTACTGGCGATGTGCCGGCCCACCGCGGCGGGCAGCAGCCCCTTGCCGCGGGCGGTACGCACGTAGTCCGAGCCGCGCTCCTCCAGCACCCGCGCCCGGGTGAGGCGCGCTACCTGGGCGGCGCGCGGTATGGCCAGCGTCAGCGCCGGCAGGATCAGGCTCCAGCTCGAAGCCAAGGTGAGCCCTTCGGGAGGCAGGCCCAGCACGGGGAACCAGCCCAGGTTCACGGCGAATAGCAGTATTAGGAGGAAACCGAACCAGAACTCGGGGATGGCCAACGCCACGGTGGTGAAGAGCAAGGTGATCCTATCCAGCAGTCCGCCGGGCCGCAGG
>CAYXUE010000024.1:30349-35093 GCA_964467885.1 uncultured bacterium
CGCCACGGTGGTGAAGAGCAAGGTGATCCTATCCAGCAGTCCGCCGGGCCGCAGGCCGGCCACGATGCCGGCCGTCAGCCCTATCAGTAGGGAGAGCACGAACGCCATGCCCGCCAGGCTGAGCGTGACGGGCAGGCGCTCGAGCAGGACGTTGACGACGGGGCGCCGCTCGCGCAAGGAAGTTCCCAGGTCCGCCTGCAGCAGGCCGCCGAAGTAGGCGGCGTACTGCGCGGGCAGCGAGCGCGTGAGGCCCACGCGCTCCCGCAACGACTCCACCTGCTGCTCCGTGGCGTCCAGGCCACCCATGATGGTGGCGGCGTCGCCCGGCAGCGCTCTCACCGCGAAGAAGACGAGCGTGAGGACGGCCCACAGGGTCACCACGAACGAGACGCTCTGGGTCAGCAAGTAGCGTGACAAGCGGTTTATCCCTCTGCGAGCCTACGGCGTCATTCGTTGGTGGCTTCGCGGAAGTCGAAGCTGTCGAGCAGCGGCGTCATCCAGAATCCCTCGACCGACGCCTGGCGCGCGTACACGCGGTCGGGCGTGCCGAAGAAGATGAAGGGCGCCTGCTCGTGGATGCGCACCAACGCTTGCTCGTAGAGTTCCTCGCGCTCCGCCTGGTCCGGCGTGACGTTGGCTGTGGCGATGAGCTCGGCCAGCTCAGGATCGTCTAGGCCCGTGTAGTTGCTGCTGGGCCCACCCAGACCCGTGAGACGGCCGGAAGGATCGAGCTTGCCGGTGTGGCCCACCACGGTGATGTCGAAGTTGCGCGGGCCGCCGTAGGTGTCAGAGAGCCACACGCCCCATTCCACGATGCGGATCTGCGCGTCTATGCCCAGATCCTTCAGGTAGTCCTGCACCACCTGACCGGCCACGATGTGCTCCTCGTACGGCTGCGGCAGGACCATGTCCAGCGTCAGCCCCTGCGGTACGCCCGCTTCTTCCAGCAACGCGCGCGCGGCTTCGGGGTCGTAGGGGAAGGGCTCCACGGAGTCGGGGTACCAGGGGCTGCCGGCCTCCATGAACGTGCCCACCTGGGTGCCGCCGGCGTAGGCCACCTCCATGACGGTGGCGGTGTCCACGCCCAGGTTGAAGGCCCGGCGCACCCGCGCGTCCGACAGGTAGTCGCGCCGGGTGTTGAGGCCGGCCACCAGCACCAGGCCGGATGGCTCACGCACAAGCTCCAGGCTGGGGTTCGACTCCACCGATGGCCGGTCGGCGGCCGCCACGGTGTCGATGACGTCGAACTCGCCCGTCAGCAGTCCCTGGAGTTGCACCGCGCTGTCCGTTACGAAGCGGATGACCACCCGCTCGAGTTGCGGGGCGCCCTGGTAGTAGTCGGGGTTGGCCTCCAGCGTGACGGCGTTGTCCCGCGTCCAGCCGACGAAGCGGAAGGGGCCGGTGCCCACGGGCTGGTTGCCGAAGTCGTGGCCGGAGGCGAGCTTCTCGCTTGGCAGCATGGCGCCCCAGCCCGAGGCCAGGCTGGCGAGCAGCGCGGGCTGCGGTTCCGAGAGGGTCAGGGTGACGGCGTTCTCGCCCACCGGCTCGACCGAAACGATGGCCGAGAACTCGTTGCCCTTGGGCGACGCGGTCTCCTCGGCGCGGATGCGTTCCAGCGTGGCCACCACGTCTTCGGGCCCGAAGGCCGTGCCGTCATGGAATGTGGCCTGCGCCAGCTCGAACGTGTAGGTGAGGCCGTCCTCGCTGACCTCGTACGAGGTAGCCAGGGCGGGCACGAGGCTGCCATCCTTGTCCACTTCGAGGAGCGTGTCGTAGATGGACTTGCTCACCTGGAACGCCGCGGTGGCAGCGGTGACCTGCGGATCCAGCGTGTCGGGCTGCGCGCTCATGGCCAGCGTCAGCGTCTGCGCCAGCGCGCTGGCGCCCAGGAAGGGAAGTAGGGAGATGAGTGCGTAGAGTGCGAGCTTGTTGGTGCGCCTACGGTTCATGTTGCCTCCAACTCGGGCCTTCGCCCCAGGATGCCCTCTGTGTTGCTCTTGGCCTATAGAGTTGCACGGAAACGCGCGTCTCCGGGTCGGCTCCGCGGTCGCCGCCGATGCTGAGTGCACGGCTGGGTGGGCACCCGCGATGTAGCTAATGTCACACGCCCACGTAAGAGTCCTGTCACGGAACGTGGATTACCATCACGACACTATGACTTCTTGGGCAAGGCGGATGACGCCACTGCTGCTCTGGTTCGGCTTCCTGGCCGGCTACCCCCAACTCTACGAGTGGGTCGGGGCCTTCGCGCCGTTGGTCGGACTGTTCCCGGTAGCGGTCACGGGGTGGGCTTGGGGCGCCTGGGCGGGCCTGCTGGGTGGTCTGATCGGCTACGTGCTGATGCAGTTGCGGGCTTTCGGCATCGGCGTGGCGCCGTGGGTGGGCGACATGAACAACAGCGTCAACCACGCTTTCGCCCTGCTCACGTACGCAGGCGTCGGTAGCGTGGTGGGCTGGCTGCAGTACCTTTCCAAGAACCTCAGACACGAGCGCTCCATCTCGCAGCGCGCCCAGATCGACCCCCTTACGGGCACGCTGGCCAGGGCCACCTTCGAGGAGCGCCTGCGCGAGGAGCTGGATGCGGCGGCGGAGAACGGCTCGGGCCTGGCCCTGCTCTTCGTGGACCTGGACCGCTTCAAGTTCGTCAACGACACCTTCGGGCACGACATCGGTGACAAGCTGCTGCGCGAGGTCGGCCGCGTGCTGAGGAGCAACGTGCGCGCCAACGACATCGTGGGTCGGGTGGGTGGCGACGAGTTCATGGTCGCCCTACTGGGCGTGACCGACGAGGATTCCGCAGGTCAGGTGGCCCGCAGCCTGGTGCGGGAGTTGGGCGCACCCATCGCGGTGGAGGAGCGCGAGCTGCAGGTGTCCGCCAGCATCGGCATCAGCCTCTACCCGCGGGACGGGGCCAACGCTGAGGAGCTGCTCCACAGCGCGGACGCCGCCATGTACCAGGTGAAGGAGGGTGGCAAGAACGCCTACCACTTCTCCACGCTGGAGGTGCGTACGCGTCTGAGCCGGCGCCTGGAACTCGAGCGTATGCTCAGGCGCGCCCTGGCCGACAACCAGTTCGAGATCGCCTATCAGCCCCAGGTTCGGCTGGACGACAGTTCCCTCATCGGCTTCGAGGCTTTGCTCCGCTGGCGCAGCCCCGAGCTGGGCATGGTGTCGCCCTCCGAGTTCATCCCCGTGGCGGAGGAGGCCGGTCTCATCGGCCCCATAGGCCACTGGACGCTGCGCGAGAGCGCCCTGCAGCTGCAGGCGTGGCAGCGCCAGGGCCTCATGCCCATCCGCATGTCGGTCAACGTCTCCACCCTGCAGTTCCATCAGGCCACCTTCGTGGAGACCGTGCGCGGTGCGCTGAACGACTCCGGCATCGATCCCAGCCTGCTCGAGATCGAGGTCACCGAGAGCGTGCTCGTCCGCGACCACAACCTGGCCGTGCGCACGCTGTTCCGGCTGGAGCGCCTGGGTGTCCGCACCGCTCTGGACGATTTCGGTACGGGCTACTCGTCCCTGGCCTACCTGCAGCGGCTGCCCATCAACACGCTCAAGATCGACCGGTCGTTCGTCAAGGGCCTCGTACCCCACGCCGGCACCGCCCTCCGGAGCACCGGGGGAGCTTCGGCACTACGCGCCACGGCGGGGCGGCGCTACGCCGAGGGGGGCATCGGGCGCGAAGGGGTCATCAGCGCGGTGGACGAGGACATTAACGGTACCTGGCCCATCGTCGAGGCCATCTGCGCCATGGCGCACAAGCTCAACAAGCAGGTCGTGGCCGAAGGGGTGGAGACCGCCTACCAGCGAGACTACCTGCGGCGCCTCGAGGTCGACTGCGCCCAGGGCTATTTCTTCGCGCGGCCGCTGCAGCCGTTGCAGGCCGAGGATCTGCTCCGCCGTGTCACCGCCGAGCACCGTGAGATGGAGGGGAGCGAGGTGGCCGCCAGGGCCCGCGACCTGATCCAGCCCAGCGTGCAGAAGTTCCTGGACCGGGGGCAGCCCATGGCGCCAGGCCACCGGGCACGGCCCGAGAAGCTGGGTCAGCAGCGCCCAGCGGTGATGCCGCTGCCCTCGGAGGGGGCCGATACGTCCGCCCTCGACGACCTGCTACTCTGGGAGCGCTGAACGCGAAAGGTCAGCCGGGCCGCGCACCTTGCGCGTGGTCGCCCGCTACAGGCACTACTGCCCCCTCCGCTTGCACGTGGTACACTTCTTTTTCGCAGGCTGCAGGGGTGGGCCATCGTGTCCTCCGGCCGGAGGCGGGCCGGCGAGCGCCGCTGATAGAGCCACCTCGGCGCCCGAGTCAAGCGAGTAGGTGACCGACGTCAGATGTCGCGAACATCCAGAAGTGGGAGACCGGCGGCAGGCGACTGACCGGCGGGCCGTTCGTCTCTTCTCACCAGCATCCAGCAGCACCAACCAACGAAACAGTGACAGCAGGAGAGTCTCCAGCGTACGGGGCGAGCTCAGGAGGTAAGCGTGGCCGATACCAAGAAGATCGAAGAGAGCAAGAAGGCGCCCGCCAAGAAGGCGGCTGCCAGTAAGTCGAAGGCCGAGCCGGCGAAGGGCACGGCTGCCAAGTCCAGCAACGACTCCAAGACCAAGACGTCTGCCAAGTCTGCCGGGAAGGCCGCGTCCAAGTCCACCGCCAAGAAGCCGGCCGCCAAGAAGGCTGCCAAGACGACCGCCAAGGCGGAGGGCAAGTCCACCGCCAAGACCGCCACGAAGACCGCGACCAAGA
>CAYXUE010000025.1:0-22279 GCA_964467885.1 uncultured bacterium
GGTGGTGGTCGAGCTCGGTTGAAGCGGGGTCGGTGCCCTGCGGGCTCCCCGGCATCGCGCCCGCTCATCGCGTCCGCAGGAAGAGCGCCGCACCTACTCGTCAGGTGCGGCGCTCCGTCCGGTTCCTTCTGCGGGTCCCTTGGCTACCGGTTGGCTCCAGCTAGGTCCCCGTTGCCTTGAGGCTCCGGGTCATGGCTGGGCGTGAGGGCTTTCTGCGCCTCGCTACCCCTTCTCGTGCCACTTCCCGTCGTCGCCCTTCTCGTACGTCCTCTTCACGGCTGACCAGGCCACCGCGTGGGAGGTCTCTTCCCTGGTGGAGTCGCCGCGCCGCTCGTGCGGCTCGTCGTACTGATCCCAGGCGCTGTTGTAGGCCTCTTTGTAGATCTCCTGCGCGTGCTTGGGCAGCACGTTGCGCACGGAGTCGGGTAGTTCCTTCAGGTTGTCGTATGGCATGACGGTACCTCGATAGGCCGCTCGGAGCCGGATCAGGCGCGGGGTATCTCCTGATGCTGGCTGGCCCACTCGTCCACCTGGCGCTGAGCGGCTTCACGGGTGATGCCGTAGCGCTCCTGGATGACGCCCACCAGCTCGTCGCGGTTGCCCTGCAACTGCATCATGTCGTCGTCCGTCAGCTTGCCCCACTGCTGCCTTACGTTGCCCTTGAGCTGGTTCCAGTTTCCGCGGATGGTATCCCAGTTGAGATGCATCTGTATCTCCTTCCTGTAGATCACTCATGGCGGCTCCTTCGAGCCTCTTTCGCGGACGGGTCCTGCTGGTGTTACGGGCTGATTCTGCCTGGGTAGCTCCTGTGACGCGTGAAATGAGCATGTGAAACGGTTAGAAACCCGCCCGCTTCGTGCTCGGCGCCCTGCCGGCATTAACGCGCGAAGGCGCCCCGATCATGGGGCGCCCGTACTTTCTTGAGCCTTCGCCGGTGGGCTGGAGGCCGGTCAGCTACAGCCCGGACAGCTTGTAGTTCTTGTCGATGTAGGAGGAGAACTCCGCCGGCACGTCGATCTCGGGGTAGATGGCGTCCACCGGGCAAGCCGGTACGCAGGCACCGCAGTCGATGCACTCGTCCGGGTTGATGTAGAACTGGTCGTCAGCTTCGTAGATGCACTCGACGGGGCAGACGTCCACGCAGGACGCGTCCTTAACGCCGATGCAGGGTTCCGTGATTATGTAAGCCATGACAGGCACGTTCCTCTCGGGCTGGCGTGGCGCTGGCGAGCGCAACGCCGGTTCCGTGTACCGTCCGCGCCTGCCGGTAGCCTGGTCCAGGCGGGGGCGGGCGCGGTCTCTGATGCCGTTTTAGCAGGTTCAGGCTACCGCGGACAAGGACTCAGGTAGCGGACGAGCACCGGGAACGTGGTGGAGGCACACAAGGAACGATCCCGGCGCCTTTGTCGTCGCTCTGTCGGTGCCTCCTCGCGGTGTCGCGCTGTTGCTGGTGCGGGAGGTTACTCGTTCGAGCCTCTAGCGGAACCAGGATCGTTCTTCTAAGAAGTGGTCTGTAGAGTCTATGTGCTAGACCTCCTTCCAACTGAAGGATACTCCCACCGGTACCTTCCGGAGTAGGGTCGGAAGTCCTGGTGTCAGCGGGCCGTTTGGTCTATCATCGATATTTGGGGCCGAGAGCCTCCTGAGCCAACAAACTATCCCTAAGATCAGGTCCCACCCGGCAGCTCTGCGCGCCGGGTGGGACCTTCTACTCAGTCAGCGGGACTCTAGAAGAGCAGCCAGCCGCCCGACACGGCGATCACGCCGGCGAAGATCAGGGCCACGGTGTTGATGACCTTGATGAGGGGGTTGATGGAGGGGCCGGCGGTGTCCTTGTAGGGGTCGCCTACCGTGTCGCCCACCACGCTGGCGGCGTGAGCCTCGGAGCCCTTACCGCCATGGTTGCCGTCCTCGATGTACTTCTTGGCGTTGTCCCACGCCCCACCGCCGTTGCTCATCATGAGGGCCATCATGAGGCCGGAGGCGATGACGCCGATGAGCACGCCACCCAGGGCCAGCGGCCCGAAGAGGAAGCCCACGATGAGCGGGGCGGCCACGGCGATGATGCCCGGCAGGGCCATCTCGCGCAGCGCGGCGGCGGTGACGATGTCTACGGCGCGGCCGTAATCGGGCTTGCCGGTGCCCTCCATGATCCCCTTGATCTCGCGGAACTGGCGGCGCACCTCCTCGATGACGGCGCCGGCCGCCTTGCCCACCGCCTCCATGAGGTAGGCGCTGAAGAGGAAGGGCAGCATGGCACCGACCAGCAGGCCGATGAGCACCACGGGGTCGTTGAGACGGAAGGCGCCCTCGCCGAAGACCACGGGGTCGACGAGCTTGAGCCGCTCGGCGAAGTCGGCGAAGAGCACGAGCGCGGCCAGTGCGGCGGAGCCGATGGCGTAGCCCTTGGTAACGGCCTTGGTGGTGTTGCCCACGGCGTCCAGCGCGTCGGTGGTCTCGCGCACCTCGTCCGGCAGCTCGGCCATCTCGGCGATGCCGCCCGCGTTGTCGGTGATGGGGCCGTAGGTGTCCATGGCCACCACCATGCCGGTCACGGAGAGCATGGCCACGGCCGCCACGGCGATGCCGTACAGCCCGCCCAGCATGAAGGCGCCGTAGATGGCGAAGACGAGGAGCAGGGTGGGGAGGGCGGTGGACTGCATGCCCACGGCCAGGCCCGAGATGATGTTGGTGGCGGCACCGGTGACGGAGGCCTCGGCCACCTTCTTGACGGGGCGGAAGTTGGTGCTGGTGTAGTACTCGGTGATGAACATCAGCAGCACCGTGACCACGATGCCGATGAGGCTGGCGCCGAAGAGCGAGCCCCAGCTCATGTCGCGGCCCAGCACGCTGAAGTCGAAGTCGTTGAACATGAGCCAGGTGGCCACTCCGAAGCCCGCGATGCTGATGCCGGCGCTGGCGAACACGCCCTTGTAGAGGGCGGCCATGATGTTGTTCGAGCCGGGGGTGAGGCGCACGGCGAAGACGCCCAGGATGCTGGCGATGATGGCGATGGCGCCCAGCACCAGCGGGTAGAGGACCAGGTTGGTGACGTCGCCCGTGCCCGGCAGCAGGTAGCCCAGGAACACGGCGCCTATGGCGGTGACGGCGTACGTCTCGAACAGGTCGGCGCCCATGCCGGCGCAGTCGCCCACGTTGTCGCCCACGTTGTCGGCGATGACGGCCGGGTTGCGGGGGTCATCCTCGGGGATGCCCGCTTCGACCTTGCCCACCAGGTCGGCGCCCACGTCGGCGGCCTTGGTGTAGATGCCGCCGCCCACGCGCGCGAAGAGCGAGATGAGCGAGGCGCCGAAGGCGAAGCCGATGAGCGGCTCGACGGGGTTGGGAAGGTCGAGCGCCACGGCGAAGAGCCAGAAGAAGCCCGCCACGCCGAGGAGCGCCAGGCCGGCGACGGCCAGGCCGGCCACCGCACCGCCGTTGAAGGCTATGCGCAGCGCGCCCGCCAGGCCGGTGCGGGCAGCCTGCGCCACGCGCACGTTGGCGCGCACGGCCACGCCCATGCCGATGTAGCCGCTGATGGCGGAGAAGAGCGCGCCCACCACGAAGCCGGCGGTGGTCCACCACCACATGCGGCTGGCCTCAGGGTCGCTGGTGGCGAAGGCCACCACGGCGAAGATGGCCGTGATTATGACCGCCACGATGGTGATGGTGCGGTACTGCCGGTTCATGTAGGCGGCGGCGCCCTGACGTACCGCGTCCGAGATGGCGACCATGCGCTCGTTCCCGGTGGGGGCGGCCAGCACGCCTCGCGCCAGCAGCAGAGCTGCGATCAGCGCCAGGACGGCAGCGAGAGGTACTAGGGAGATCAGCAGATCCATTCGGTATCCTCCAAGGCGCGGCCGGTGCATGAGCATGAGCGTTGCAGCCCGCGCCACGATGTTCGTTCAGGCACACACCGGCCGTCGCCGAGGCGTAGCTGGTAGTCCTGGATGGCAGCGGCAAGCTTATCATTCATGGAACGCTCACGAAGAGCCTGAAGAAGTGCTACTCACGAGGAGGACAGCATGACCCTCGACCCAGGCGCAGGCGCACCTGCCCCCCGCGAAGCCCTCGTAGACGTGCCCCGACTGGTTACGGACTACTTCGCAGTCATACCCAGTGCGAACGAAGCGGAACAGCGCGTGTCGTTCGGCACCTCCGGCCACCGCGGCACCAGCGGCGACGGCAGCTTCAACGAGGCGCACGTGGCCTCCATCAGCCAGGCGGTGGCCGACCACAGGCACGCCCGGGGAGTGACGGGTCCGCTGTTCCTGGGTGCCGACACCCACGCCCTCTCCACGCCCGCCCTCATCACTGCGCTGGAGGTACTGAGCGCCAACGGGGTGCGGGTGGTGGTGGCTCAGGGCCTGGCTGCCGTGCCCACGCCCGTGATCTCGCACGCCGTACTCACCAGCGGTCACCTCAGGGGCGGCGCGGCCGACGGTATCGTCATCACGCCGTCGCACAACCCGCCGGACGCGGGCGGTTTCAAGTACAACCCGCCGCACGGGGGACCCGCCGGTTCCGACGAGACCGACCGCATACAGCAGCTGGCCAACCGCTACCTGGAGGAGGAGCTGGCCGGCGTCAAGCGCCAGACCTTGAAGAAGGCGCGCGCCTCCGGCCTGATCGAGGAACGCGACCTGGTCGGACCGTACGTGGACGAGCTGGACGCCGTGCTGGACATGGAGCGCATCAGGGAAGCCGGTGTGCGCATAGGCGTCGACCCGCTGGGCGGCTCGTCGCTGCACTACTGGGAGCCCATCGCGGAGCGCTGGGGTCTGGACATCACCGTGGTCAACCGCGTGGTGGACCCCACTTTCGCCTTCATGACACTCGATCACGACGGCAAGATCCGCATGGACTGCTCCTCGCCCTACGCCATGGCGGGCCTCATCGAACTGCGCGGCGACTTCGACGTGGCCTTCGGCAACGACCCGGACGCGGACCGGCACGGTGTGGTCACGCCGCAAGGGGGGCTCATGAACCCCAACCACTACCTGGCCGTGGCCGTGGAGTACCTCTTCTCCCGCCGGACCGACTGGCCCGGGGAGGCCCAGGTGGGCAAGACGGCCGTGACCAGCATGATGGTCGACCGCGTAGCCGCGGAGCTAGGGCGCAAGGTGGCTGAGGTGCCGGTGGGCTTCAAGTGGTTCGTGGAGGGTCTGCTTACGGGCGCCTACGGCTTCGGGGGAGAGGAGAGCGCCGGTGCGTCGTTCCTGCGTAAGGACGGCCGGCCGTGGAGCACGGACAAGGACGGGCTGCTGCTGGGGCTACTGGCCGCGGAGATCCTGGCCGTCACGGGTGAGGACCCGGCCCAGTTGTACGCAGAACTGGAGAACCGTTTCGGAGCGGCCGCCTACGCCCGCATGGACGTGCCCGCCACCGAAGCCCAGAAGGCGGCGCTCAAGCGCCTGCGCAGCAGCGACGTCCGGAGCGACGAACTAGCCGGCCAGCCCGTGGAGGCGGTGCTGACCGAGGCGCCCGCCAACGGCGAGCCGTTGGGCGGCGTGAAGGTGGTGACGGCCAGCGGTTGGTTCGCTGCCCGGCCCTCCGGAACCGAAGACCTCTACAAGATCTACGCCGAGAGCTTCGAAGGGGAGGAGCACCTGCAGCAGCTGCAGGAGGAGGCGAAGGAAGTCGTGGCCGCGGCCTTCGAGCGGGCGGGAGCGTAACGAGCCCAGTGCGCGGCAGGGGCGCGGCCGGCTCCGGCGGCTTCCGGCACGGTAAGCCGCCGCGGCGAGGCGGTTCGCTCAGTCCAGGTGCAGCGGCACGGACAGCACCGGCACCACCGAGGAGCGCAGCAGGGCGTCGGCGCGGTTGCCGAGCAGAAGGCCGATGGCCGCGCGGTGATGGCGGATGCCGATGACAAGCAGGTCGGCGCCCAGCTCCTGAGCCAGCTTCGGCAGCACGCTCACGGGTTCGCCCTCGCGCACCACCACGCGCTCCGCTAGGCCGGCCGACAAGGCGGACAGCCGGTCGCTCGCCTCGTTGGCGGCGGCGCCTCCCGCGGAGCGGCCTTCGTCCATCACGTGCGCCAGCACCAGCTCCGCGCCCGTATCGGCGAACTTCTTGGCGAACTCCCAGGCTCCCGCAGAGGCGTCGCCGAAGTCGGTGGCCACCAGCAGGCGGCGCACGCGGGTGACCGTGGCCTCCTCCCGCACCGTGATGGTGGGCACGTCCGCGCGCCTGACGAAGCGGCCCGCCACGCCGCCCAGGAAGTAACGGTCGAAGCGGTTGGCGCCGTGAGCGCCCATGACCACCAGGTCGAAGCGTTGCTGGATGGCCAGTAGCTCCTCCACCGGGTTGCCCCAGAGGAGTTCGTGCGTGCCGTCGGGGCTGGCCATGTGAGAGAGCATGCCCTGGATCTTGTGCACCTCCGCCGAGCGCTGCTCCGCCAGCTGGTTCATCATCTCGGGATTGAAGGTGTCGAGCTGCGGGCGAGAGGCGGGGCGGTCGACGTCGCTGCGGCGTTGCGCGTGGACCACGTGCAGAGTGCCGCTGAAACGCTCGCGAACGTCCCGCGCTAGCGCCAGGGCCTTCTGCGCCGGCTGGGAGAAGTCGGTGGGATGCAGGATGCGCATGGCTAACCTCCGGTTCGGGTGCTCTCATCATATAGGCGCGCGCATGGCCACGGGGCAGGTTATCGGCTCCTGGCCGGGGCTTTCGTCCGACCACGAAGGTTTATCCTGGTTCTGAAGGGGCGAAGTCCCCGCGAGGAGGTCACTGATGTACAGCAAGATCCTCATGCCCGCCGACGGCAGCAAGGGCGCCGAGCTTGCCATCAAGCACGGTCTGGAGCTAGCCAAACTCACCGGTGCGGAAGTCACGTTCATCCACGTCCTCGAGAACCCGCTGGCAGCGGGATACGTGGCGACCGCCAACATGGCGTACTCCGCCGAGTTGTACGAGGACCTCAGGAGGAGCGCCAACGAACTGCTGGAGAACGCCGTGAGCCTCGCGCGCGAGGCGGGCGTGTCGTCCAAGGGCTTGCTGATCGAGGACGTGGATCCGGTCAAGGCCATCCACGACGCCGAGAAGGACCACGATCTGGTGGTCATGGGCACCCACGGCCGCCGCGGCTTCAACCGCTGGATGTTCGGCTCCGTGGCCGAGGGCGCCCTGCGACAGTCCACCATCCCGTACCTGGTGGTCCGCTCCGATCAGGAGGAGTGAGCGGCCTAGCTGTTCAGACGGTTCCAGAGCGAGCCGCACATGCCGCCGAAGCCGGTCTCGGGCGTGCCGCCCCACAGGGCGTCGATGGTGTTCTGGACGATCAGGTTCGTCCAGTTGACCGGTAGGGCCACACGCATGGTTACGGCGGTGTGCGTCCCGGCGCAGATGGTGGTGAACACGCACTTCCCGAGCTCCGTGTCGGCGTCCTCCGGCTCCAGGCCGCGTAGCGGCCCGGTGACCGCCAAGCCTAGGCATCGGCCCATGGCCGCGTACTGGTTGACCGCCGTGCGGACCTGCAGCACGATGTTGAGCTTCTCCGCGTACTCCGCGGCGGCCTGGCCCCAGCCGCGTTCGCCGCGGCCCAGTACCGCGCCCGTGTGCAGGTCGAGGCTGTACCAGCCCACGGCACCCTCTCCGCCTGGAGCCAGCACCGCCAGCCTGCCTTTGGCCATGTCGGCGGCCACGCGTGCCGCCATGTCGGCGGGCAGCGCCGGCGCCACCGCCGCCAGCTCGTCCGTGTCGGTGACCACGCGCCACTCAACCCCGGCGGCAAGGTCCGCGGCGTAGGCGTCCGCCACGGTGGTCCGGCGAGCCGGCTCGCCGGAGGCGGCCGTCGAACGGGCGCCGATCTCGGCCTCCAGCACCGTGTCCGTGGCACCCTGCAGTACCCGCGTGAACCACAGGTCCGTACCGGGCAGGGAGGACACCTCGCCCGTCACGATGTCGAACGAGCCGCTCACCGTCAGGTCCGCTTCGAAGCGCCTGTGGAACGCGGCGACGAACGCCCCGGAGGCGTAGCCCGCCAGGCGCTCGCTACGTAGCGCTTGCAGCAACTCCAGTGGCGGGTAGAGGGAAGCCGTGGCGTCGAGGCGTTCGTTGATCTCCGCCATGTCCAGGTCGCGACCCTCGAAGTAGAGCTGGCTCCAAGCCGCTCGGTCCTCCAGCAGGCGCGTGGCCGCCGCGTAGCTGAGCGCCTGGTGGGTCAGGCCCGACCCGCTGATCACGATGTCCGTCTCGCCCCCGAGGGCTAGCGCCCGCTCGAGCCTTAGGTCGTCGTCCAGTTGGACCTCGGTCACGCCGGCCGCGCGAGCGGCGGGCCCGATGAGGTCGAAGACCTGGCGCCTCTCCCGGACGGGGTCCCCGCCGGGGGTGTGCACCGTGTAAACGAGCCAGAGCGCCGTGAACGTACCGGCGTCATCGTCGGCTGCGCCCGCGGTGCCTCCGGAGGAGCGGCCGAACATGCCGCCCAGCCCGCCACCGAGCCCGCCGACCGCGCCGGCGTTGCCGCCGCCGCTCGAGCCGCCCACCTGGCCGTCGGCGCCGATCTTGGAGGTAGCCACACTAGCGCCACCCACGAAGAGGGTGGGCTGCCACGAGGTGGTGGCCAGCAGCTGCTCCCGGAGCTCGGCCAGTGGCTGCGTGACGCCGAAGGGGTCGAGTTCGGGCCAGCCTTCGGGCAGGCCCGCGAACGTGATGTCCTGGTGGCTGGCGTCCGCCGTCAGCAGCTCCGTGCTGAATATCTCCTGCTCGGACAGCTGTTCGCCGTCCCAGGTTTCGGCTACGGCGGCCACGCGAACGCGGTGCAGGCGGTCGCCGCAAGCGAGGTCCGGGCAGGCGCCCTCCACCGCGGCCAGGAAGCGCACCTCCGGCAGGTCGAAGCGCGCCTCGGCCGAGGTCAGGGGTGTGCCCACACGCGCGTCCGACAGTGTGGGGTCGAGGTCGACCCAGGCGCCGTCCAGCTCCACCTGCACCCACCAGTGGTCGCTCAGCAGGCGGTTCCTGTCCTCCGCCCGGCCCACGCCGCTGCGCACGGCCTCGCCGCCGGGGAAGGCGTCCACGGCCGCGGCCAGCGCTGCGCCCTGCTCGCTCGAACCCGCCTGCACCGCGGACCAGAAGCGCGCGGCCCCCTGGTCTGCGGCCGACAGCTCCTCCAACATGACGGCCTGGTCGATGTTCAGTTCGGCGGCGGCGCGCTGGCCGAGCTCCTCCGGCGGCGTCTCGGGGGAGGCCGGCTGCGGGGCGACGCGCTGCGCGGCCGCCGCCACTTCCAGCGTGGAGCCCGAGAGGGTGGCGCGCGCCAGGGCCGTGCGGTGGCCTGCCGTCTCCAGCAGGCGCTCGAGCAGCAGAGCGCGGTCCAGGCTGTTGCCCTGCCGGTCCATCAGCACGCCGGAGGCACCCTTCAGCGCGCCGCGGTACGCCACGAAGCCGGTGTTGTCTCTCACCCACTCGAATATGGCTGCCGGGTCCGTGGCGCCTATCCGTGCCAGGGCGGCCTCCATGTCGAAGCTGTCCTTGGGCATCTCGGCAACGGCCTGCTCCAGCGTCTCGAAGAGTCGTTCCGGCGGGGGCGCGGCCTGCGCCCGCACGGAGGCGGTGCTGACTAGCGCCAGCAGGCAGAGTAGGAGAGATGCGGAGCGCAGCAGCGCGGAAAGCGGTGAAGTAGGCATCTGATGGTCCTTTGGGCTCGGCGCTTCCGGGCCGAAGAGCCTCGTTCCAGCGCCGGAGGCTCCTGCTCGGTCGTTGGCCACTGCTGAAGCGTGGTTGCGAGCGGTGCTGAGTTCGGGCATCAGAGTAGCGCAGAGTGAACTCCGGCGTCGGTGGGTTACTCTCTTCGAATGAGCCGTACCGTAGGTAAGGCGCAGCGCCTCAACTTGCTGACGGAAGAACTGAAGCGCAGACCCCGCCTGGTGGTGGAGTTGGCACGCAGCCACGGCACCAGCCGCCGAACCATCGAGAGGGACCTGCAGACCCTGAGCGAGCAGATGGGTGAGAAGCTCCTCAAGGACGATAACCACCGCTGGTACATCCCCAACCGCACGCCGGGACTCAACGAGGTCGAGGCTCTGGCCGTATACAGCGCCACACGCCTGCTGCTGCACACCGGCGTGGGGGAGAGGCACTACCGCACCGCCCTCGAGAAGCTGGCACAGCAGGTGCCGGAGCCCGCCCGCACCAGCCTCCTCAGGAGCGTCGACCGGCTCTCCACCGCTCCCGAGGACCGGGTTCTGGACCAGGTTGCCCAGGCGTGGTTCCAGCGGCGCGTGCTGCGCTGCCGCTACCTGTCGGCCAACTCCGGCAACGCCAGCACTCGTGACCTGGAGGTCTACTTCTACGAGATCAACCGCCGCAACCTCGAGCCTTACGTCATGGCCTTCGACCGCACGCAGCGTAAGCGCATCCTGGTCTTCAAGCTGGCGCGCATGACCGACGTGCGGCTGCTGGACGAGACGTACGAGATCCCGGCCGACTTCGACCCCACCTCGCAGCTGCACAGCTCGTTCGGCATCGTGGTGGGCGAGGAAGTGCAGATAGACCTGCGCGTGCCCGAGAGAGTTGCTGGGCGCATGGCCGAGGGCGGGGACCGGAACGTCCAACTGGGCGATCGGCTGCCGGACGGTTACCGACTGGTGCACGTTTTCGGCACGCTGGACGACAGCGGTAAGCCGCTCGAGCTTGTGCCGTGGCTGCTCAGCTGGGGCGACTCGATCGAGGTGCTCAGCCCGCCGGAGGTGCGGGAGGCCGTGCGTGTGCAGCTGCAGAGCGCGCTGCGAGCGTACTGCGAGCCCGTGGCGGAGCATGGCAGCGACTGAGTTCATCTGCCTGGCAGCCGGCAAGGGCACCCGCATGGGCAACCTGGGGAGCTACCTGCAGAAGGCCATGTATCCCGTGGGCCTCAAGCCCTTCCTGCAGCACAGCATGGAGCAGCTGCTGGCCAGCGGCGTGGCGCCGGTGGGCTCCCGTCTCGTGCTGGTGGTGGGGCATCTGGCCGATCAGGTGCGTGGCTACTTCGGTAGTAGCTTCGAGGGGCTGCAGCTGTCCTACGTACTGCAGGAGCGTCAGGCTGGCACGGGTCACGCCCTGATGTGCGCGGCCGACGCCCTGGAGGGCAGCGGCTCCGTGGTGGCGTGGCAGGGCGATCTGTTCGTGCCCAGCGCGCTGTTCGCGCAGGTGGCGGCGCATCCGCTGCCGAACGTGGTCACGCTGGGCGGGGGCCACGAGGACGAGTCGCCGGTGCTGCGGGCCACCACGGACGGTGAGCGCGTGACGCGCGTCTGGCAGGGCGAGGGTCCTCTGCTCGACATCGGCCTCTGGAAGCTCGCGGCTGGGCTGTTGAAGGAGTTCGGGCAGGTGGTGGCGCCCAACGGTGAGCTGCGCATGCTGCCCAACCTCCAGCGGCTGATGGACGGCGGCGTGGAAGTAGGCTACGTCGTCAGCGAGGAGTGGGTGCATCTGGGCGGCACGCTGCCCAGCGCGGAAGAGAACGTGCGCGCCGTGGTGCGGAGGCTCTGGAGCGAGCAGCGCGCCTGAGGCCCCGGCGGCCGACGTGGAGGAACGAAGATGATAGTGGTCCGTACGCCGCTACGCATACCTTTCGCGGGCGGCCTCACAGACGTGAAGGAGTACGCCACGCGCTTCGGTGGCGCCACCATCAGCAGCACTGTGGCGTCCGCAGCGTGGGTCACCATGCTGCCCAGCGTGGACGGCGAGTTCGAGGTGCACTCGCCGGGCCGCGTGGAGCGCGTGACGCACCTGCGTGAGCTCTCCAACGACCTGGTGCGCGAAGCGCTCCTCTCGGTGGACCCGCAGCACCCCCCGGTGCGGGTCTCCGTCTGGCTGGACGTGGGCAGCGGTAGCGGGGTCGGCAGCTCGGGCGCCATCGCCGTCGCACTGGTCCACGCGGCGCGGCTCTTCCGGGGGGAGCGGCCGGACCCGGCGGAGTTGGCCCGCGAAGCGGCGCACGTGGAGGTGGAGTCCCTGCAGGGCGCCTCCGGCTACCACGACGCCCACATCGCGGCCCGCGGCGGCCTCCTGCGGCTGGACTACCGGGGTGCGGAGGTGAGCGCGCGGCCAGTGACCATGAGCCCTGCCGCCCGGGAGGCGTTCGAGCGGTCCCTCCTGCTGTTCGAGACCGGCTGGCGCGCCCCCACCAAGGCCTCGCTGCAGACCCTGACCTCGAACATCGAGCACGCCCTGCCCGTGCTGCACGACATCAAGCATCTGGTGGACGAGCTGGAGTCCGCCATGCAGGCGGGCTACCTGGGCGCCATCTCGCACTGCATAGCCGAGCAGCAGCGGCTGAAGCAGCTGCTGCCGGGCAACTTCGAGGACGAACGGGTGATAGAGCTGGTGGGGCGCATGCGTCGCCTGGGCGTTGGGGCGCAGCTGCCGGGGGGAAAGATCAGCGGTTACCTGATCGTGTGCTGTCCCGACGGGCAGCAGGAGCAGGTGCGGGCGGCCGTGTCCGACCTGCGGGAGGTGCCCCTCACCCTCACGGGCGAGGGCAGTGCGGCCCGCTATCTGGATGCTCAGTCGTAGGTGACGTCCGTCAGTAACACGCTGCGAGCAACCCCGTCGCCGGTTCTGAAGGTGACGGTGGCGCCCACCCGCTGGCCGAGCAGGGCGGCGGCTACGGGGGCCGTGAACGCTACCAGGCCCGCCAGCGGATCGGCCTCGTCCACCCCCACGATCCTGAAGCTGCTGGGCTTGCCGTCCTGACCTTCGTCATGCACCGTCACGGTGGCGCCTACCTGCACCTCGTCGGTGCCGGCGGGCGGGGTCGGCACGAGGACCGCGCTGCGCAGGCGGTCCTCCAGTGCCGGTATCTCCTCTTCCAGCGCGGCCAGTCGCCTGACCGAAGGCGAGCCCGACTGGTCGGCGGGCTGGGCCGCCAACTCCTCGGCCTCCGCCTGCAGGGCCCGCAGTTCGGCCTGAAGCGCCGCCAGGCCGGAAGGCGTGACCAGGTTGTCCACGCCGTCCGGTAGCGGGGGGCGGATGGTCACCAGTACCTCTTCGGTATCGGCGTCCTCTTTGATGAACGCGCGGCTCATGCCTGAAGGGTACCCGAAGGGGCGGCGTCAACCGCCAAGCCGGCTTACCAGTTCGTCCAGTCGCCGCTGGAGGGAGTCACGCTCCTCCTGCTGCTGCCGCTCCAGCCCACGCAGTTCCGCGAGGGTGTCCTCCTGCTCCGTCAGTTCGGTGACGTAGCGCCGGTACAGGTCGGAATCGCGGTCCAGCGAAGTCATGTTGGACCGGATGCGCTGCTGCTCCTGGAAGATGACCTGGATCTCCCTTCCGGTGCGCTCGAGCTGGCGGTCGGCCTCGGCCAACTCCCGCTGCAGGCTCACGATCTGATCCAGCACAGCGCGATCCTCGTCGGAGAGTTCCACGTTCTCGAGGAAGATGGCCAGGCGGTCGGATGCCAGGTTGGCGAGGGCCAAGCTCTGCGAGTCGAGGCGCTCGGCCACGACCTCAAGCGTGCAGGCGCCGCCGGCGCGGCAGACGAGATGGGTGGGCACGGCGCGGTCGTCCGGCACGGCGCCGTCGGCGCCGACCAGGGCGACGCCGAAGCGCGGTTGGCCGTTCGACAGTGGCGGCGCCGGCCGCGGCTCCACGATGTCGAAGCCGGGGAGGGCGGGGGTCTGCACCACCAGGAAGCGGCCGTCGCTGGGCGCGCCGCTGACCGTTATCTCCATCGTCTGGCGCGTCAGCTCGGTCACCTCCAGGACGTTGCCGCGGATGGCCGCCCGCGTGACGCTCGTGCTGCGCTGCCCACTCGCTACCGTGACCGCCAGCTCCAGGTCGACCGCGAACGCCAGCAGGCGCTCCTCGTCCGGTAGGAGTTCGGGCAGCTGCGCGTTGCCCGCGAAGCCGACCTCGTCGTAGATCGTCACGCTGCCGGCCGCCAGCTGCAGGCCGGTGTCGTTGACCAGGCGCACCGCGTGGAGCGGATGCCTGGCGTGGTTACGCCGGTCGAACAGCGCCAGGCGCTCCGCGGTCACCTCGGCCACCACCAGCGGCACCAGCGCGGACTCGTTGCGGCCGATGGTCACCGGCTCCTCCACGTGGTAGACGAAGCTCGAGGCCGTGGCGGCCGTCTGCGCCTGGCCCGTCACGCCGGCACCGGACATCTGCGGTGCCGGCGCCACGGGGACGGGCGCAGCGCTGAAGCTGGCGTCGGCGGCCGACTCGCGCAGCATCCCGGTGATCCCGTCGGCCGACTGCCCCACATCTATGTCCGGGACCAGGCCGCCGGTGGCCTTGACCTCCACACGCGGGCGCACGGCCCACACGGGTTGGTACAGCGAGGTGATGAACGAGATGGGCTGGCCGGCCACGAACGAGAGCTGCACGTTCTCGAGCGGCTCGTCGGTGGGGTTGTCCACTATGGCCCAGCCTTGCAGCGTGCCCTTACCGTCGTCGCCTACCACCAACCTGTAGGTGCTCTTCCAGACGGGCATCTCCCGCACGTAGCCCACGCGCACCTCACGTTGGCCCTCTCCGCTGAAGCGCAGGCGCACGGTGGCGCTGTCGTCGTCACGGTTGGCCACTATGGTGGCCAGCGCGGCGTCTATGTCCGCCGCCAGCTCGGGGTCCAGGAAGCGCACGGCGCTGACGTCCTCCAGCGCCACGCGCCTCACGCCCTCGGCGGTGGCCACGGTCACGAACGCGCGGGCAGTGCCCTCGGTGGTGCGCTGTTCCTCCACGCCCAGCAGGGCGCCCTCGATGGTGTTGGGCCCCTCCAGGCGGACCTGCTCGCCGCGGGCCTGAGCCAGCAACTCCAGCAGGGTGACGTTACTGCTGAGGTCGAGGGCGTAAGCATCCAGCAGGCGGCCGAGTGGCGCCTGCGAGCTGTACCTGACGGGCTCGATGGTGCCGCCCCCGAAGTCCTGCAGCACGAGGCTCTGCAGGAAGTCGTCCATCTCGGCTTTGGGCAGTGTGAGGAGCATCTCCTGATCGCCCTCTACCACGCCTGTGTGTTCGAAGTAGCCCACACCGCTGGTGAAGAGCGCCAGGCGCGTAACGGGCAGGTCGAGCGTTGCCGGGTCTTGGGAGGGCGACTGCGCTGCAGCCAACCACGTGGTCAGGAACACGAGCGTTACGAGCAAGCGGGTGCGGAGTCGCTTCCTACCGAGCCACCTTGTGCGCTGGTTCATGGCAGGCATGTTACGCCACGGTCCCGGAGGGCAGTACCGGCCCTATCGCCGCTCCCACAGCCGTGTAATACATCGGTAAGAACCGATTGACAATACTGTGGCAGGTCTCCGCCATGGCTCCACTCGGACCTTAGGAGGCACTCGCACTACCCGCTCGGGAGGGCGCGTACGATCAGCATGCTGAACCGAAGCCAACAACTGTTCGCCTGCGTGGGAGTCTACTTGGTGGCCTCCCTACTCTGGTTCGCCCTGGGCGACGCGTTGGTGGATCGTCTCGGGCTGTACGACTCCTCCAGCGCGGGCCGCAGCCGGTTCAAGGAGTACGCGTTCGTACTGGTGTCGGCTGCCATGTTCGGTGTCATCGCCTGGCGCCGCGCCGTGCTCGATAGGCGCTCGGACATGACTGTGCGCCGCCACCTCGAGGAGTCGGAGGCGCGCTTGCGCTCGCTCGTGCAGAACAGCAGCGACATCATCAGCGTGGTCGACGAGCAGGGTGAGGTCATCTTCCAGACGGACGCCGTGTCCAGGCTGCTGGGCTGGAACACCGCCGACGAGGACGCCGGCTGGTACCGCGTGCACGAGGAGGACATGCCCAACCTGCGGACGGCGCTGGCGCAGGCGCGCACCCAGCCCGGAGCGGAGGCCTCCTTCGTCTACCGCTGCCTGCACGCGGACGGCTCCTGGCGCTGGCTCGAATCGACCGCCGTCAACCGGCAGGAGGACCCGGCCATAGGTGGCGTGGTGATCCATACGCGCGACGTGACGGCCAGCCGCCTGGCGGAAGAGCGGCTCCGCGCCGAGACCGAGTTCACCAACCGGATCATCGACAGCCTGCCGGGCCTGTTCTACGCCGTGGAGCCGAGTGGCAAGGTGGTGCGGGCCAACCGGGCCTTCGCGACCACTCTCGGCTACGAAGTCGATGGCCTCGACTACAAGCACCCCTACGACCTGTTCGTGGAGGAGGACCGGGAGAAGGTGGCCGCGGCAGCGGCCCGGGTGTTCCAGCAAGGTTCGGCCAGTATCGAAGCGTCTTTCCGCACCGCCGCCGGCAGGACCGTGCCCTACTCGCTGACAGGAATGCTCATCGAGACATCGACCGGTCCGCTCATCGTAGGCACCGGGCTAGACATCTCGGAGCAGATCGCGTCGCGCCAGCGCATCGAGGAGTTGAACCGCGAGCTGCACCACCGCCTGGGCCACATCACGGCCCTGCGCGAGATCGACAACGCCATCGTGGGCAGTCTCGACCGCTCCGGGTTGCTGGACCGCATCCTGCACCAGATAGGTGACCGGCTGAGGGTAGACGCCGCGAGCGTGCTGCTCTACGACGAGAAGGTAGGTAGGCTCCGCACGGGCGCGTCCATCGGGCTGGCGCAGGTAACACGCGAGAACACCGACCTGGCGCTGGGTGAGGACCTGGCCGGTCGCGCCGGCCTGGAGCGCCGCACCGTCGTCGCCACGGGCCGTGACAGGGTGGCCAACGAACTGTCTCCCGCCCGTGGACTGGCCCAGGAGGGCTTCGAGGCCTACATCGCCACCCCGCTGGTAGCCAAGGGGCAGCTGCTCGGGGTCCTCGAGGTGTTCTCACGCGAGGAACTGGAGCGCAGCGACGACTGGCGCGACGTGCTCGCGGCCTTGGCCACACAGTCCGCCCTGGCGCTGGAGAACACCAACCTGGTGGAGTCCCTCCAGCGGAGCAACTCGGAGATCCTGGCCGCCTACGAGCGCACCATCGAAGGCTGGTCGCGCGCGCTGGACCTGCGCGACGAGGAGACCGAGGGCCATAGCCGGCGCGTCACGGAGCAGACGGTGAGGCTGGCGGAGCGCCTCGGCATCCCCGACGAGGATCTGGTGCACATCAGGCGCGGCGCGTTGCTGCACGACATCGGCAAGATGGGGGTGCCCGACCACGTGCTCCGTAAGCCGGGCCCCTTGACGGACGCGGAGTGGGAACTCATGAAGCAGCATCCCGACTTCGCCTACGAGCTGCTGCTACCGATCGAGTTCCTCCGGCCAGCGCTGGATATCCCTTACGCGCACCACGAGAGGTGGAACGGCACGGGTTACCCTCGCGGCCTTGAGGGCGAGGCGATACCGCTCAGCGCCCGCATATTCGCCGTGGTGGACGTGTACGACGCTCTGACGTCCGACCGGCCCTACCGTCCCGCCTGGGAGAGGTCTCGAGCACTGGCCTACCTGCGGGACAACGCGGGGATCCTCTTCGACCCTGCCGTGGTCGACGAGTTCCTGAGCATGCTCTGTGAGGAGTCGGTCTCGGAACGGCCGGAGGTCCTCCGAGGCTTGGCTCAGTCGCGCCGCAACTCGCTGTCGCGCGGATCGTGGTCCCGCTGAATCCGAGCCTGACGCCGCTGGCCCCCGTCCATCATGTCGCTGGCCGTGACCTCGTCCACTGAGCCGTCCGCCTCCGCGGCGGTGATCTCTTCCGTGGAGCCGTCCCTGGCGCGCCAGCCGCTGCGCACGGGTCCGTTCTCGACCAGTTCCTTGAAGCGCTTGAGGTCGCCGTCCATGCGCCCGTTCACCACGCCGAGCATGGTGCCGACGTTCTCGACGAAACCTTCGGGCTCGTACTCGATGTGCAGGTTCACGCGCGTGCGGTCGTCGCTCAGGCGGTCGAAGGTGACGCGGCCGTGGTTCTGGGAGCCGGAAACGCTACGCCAAGCCACGGCGTTGCTGGGCGCCTGCTCGGTGATCTCCGCGATCCACTCCTCGTCGCGGCCCGCGATGTTGGCATGCCAGCGGAGGCGGTCGCCCGACAGTCTCTCCACGCTCTCCACGCCCTCCATGAACGAAGGGAAGCTCTCGAAGTCGCTGAACATCATGTAGGCTTCCGCCACAGGTACGTCTACATCTATGGATTTCTCGAAGCTGGCCATCATGGTCTCCCTTCGGAGTTCGGAATCCGTGGTCGTGCCTTACGCCTGGAGGGTAGGACCGGCCTACATGGGAAAGGTTGTTTCTAGCTGAGAAGCCGCAGGTGATTGTCATCCGCATCTCATGTGTAGCCGGGGGACGTGACCCGTCTCCTGGCGCAGAAGTGCCCGATTCCACCAGCCGTGAGCTTCCCGTGGGTCACCCTTGGAACTTAGAACACCGTGTGGGCGTAACGCCCGGCGGGGGCCGGGGTCACGACGGCCATGGTGGGGAGGTACGGGGTGGGGCGCCCGATCGGTCCGGAACCGTTCGAGCAACTTAGACGGCAGCGAAGTCGGCTGGTGCAGGGTCTGCTCTGGCTGCTGCTGTTCGTGATGGGGGCCGCGTTCGCGCTCAACGTGGTGCTACTGGGCCGGGACATCTTCACGGTCAACGGCCTGCTGCCCAACCTGACCTTCATCGCCATGCTGTGTGTGGGTCTACGGCTCAACAGCTCCGGCCACTTCCGCGTAGCGGTGTGGATGATCGTGCTCGTCACGTTGCTGGCGGGCGTGTGGGGCCTGCTCCAGAGCGGCGTACAGGCCGGCGAGCTGTCCTTGCTGATACTCTTCCTGCCGCTCATCCTGGCGGGTCTCCTGCTGGGGCGCGCGGCGCTTCTGGCGTGCGCGGGGGTCACCCTCGCAGGCGTGATCGTCACACCCTTCCTGCACGGCGCCGCGCCGCTGGGCGCCAGCGACCCTTCGGGTTCCGCATGGATCATCGTGATCCAGTTCGTCATCGTGTACGTGGCGGTGGCGCTGTTGCTCGACCGTTTCGGGCTCATGTTCTACAGCGCCCTGCACACCGCCGCAGCGCAGGAAACCCTGCTCTACGACCAGGCGAGGCGGCGGCAACGCGATCACGAAGCGCTCGACGAGGGCCAGCGCCTGAACGACGCCATAGTGGCCAACCTGCCGGGGGTGTACTTCCTCATCGACTCGCAGGGGCGCTTCCACCGCATCAACCGCAACGTCGACACGAACCTCGGCTACACACCGAGCGAGCTGGAGGACATGAACGTCGAGGCGCTGCTGCCGAAGGAGGAGCTGCAGAAGGCGTGGTCGGGCATCCGTGAGGCGTTCGAGAAGGGCTTCGCCGCCGAGTCGGTGACGCTGCTGGCCAAGGATGGGCGACGCGTCCCGTTCTACATCCGTGCCACCCGCGTCACCCTCAAGGGGCAGGAGTTCGTGGTGGGGCTGGGCATAGACCGCAGCGAACTCGACGAGGCGCAGGCCAGGGTGCAGCTATTGAACTTAGAGCTCGAGGAGAGGCTGGGTCGCATAACTGCGCTGCGCGAGGTGGACAACTCGATGGCGGGCGGACTGGACCTGAGCCAGACGCTCACCGTGGTGCTGCAGCAGGTCACCGAGCGCCTGCAGGTGGACGCCGCTTCCGTTCTGCTCTACCGCAGCGGCGTGGGCACGCTGCGTTACGGCGCTAGCCGCGGCTTCAGGGGCCAGGCGCTGCGGCGCACCGACCTGAAGTTGGGGGAGGGGCTGGCGGGCCGGGCTGCCGCCAGCCGCGAGGTCTTCGCCCTGCACGGCCGGCTCGAGTTCGCGCGCGCCTTCGCGGACGCTTCCTCGCTGCAGAACGAGGAGTTCGAGTCGTACATGGCGGTGCCGCTCGTCAGCCGCGGGCAGCTGCAGGGTGTGCTGGAGCTGTTCAACTACACGGAGCTCGAGCCCACCGAGGACTGGTCCGACTTCCTGGCGGCGCTGGCCACGCAAGCGGCCAACGCCATCAGCGCGGCGCGCGTGTTGGACAACCTGGAGCGCGCCAACGAGGAGCTGCTCCTGGCTTACGAGACCACCATCGAGGGCTGGGCGCGGGCGCTGGACCTCAAGGACGAGGAGACCGAGGGGCACAGCCGGCGGGTCACCGACCTCACCACGCGCCTGGCGCGGCGCATGGGCATCTCGGAGGAGGAGATCGTGCACGTGCGGCGCGGCGCTCTGCTGCACGACATCGGCAAGATGGGCATCCCGGACGAGATCCTCCTCAAGCCAGGGAAGCTGGACGAGGAGGAGTGGGCCCTGATGAAGAAGCACACGGTGTTCGCCCGCGACTTCCTGGAGCCGATACCGTTCCTCAAGCCCGCGCTGGCCATCCCTTACAGCCACCACGAGAAGTACGACGGCTCGGGCTACCCTGACGGCCTGGCGGGCGAGGCCATCCCGTTGGAGGCCCGGCTGTTCGCCGTAGTGGACGTGTACGATGCCCTCACCTCCGACCGCCCCTACCGCAAGGCGTGGAGCGAGGAGCGAGCGCTGGAGTACATAGTGAGCGAGTCAGGCAAGCACTTCGACCCCGTGGTGGTGGAGGAGTTCCTGCAACTCATGCGGCCGGAGCAGTACCTCCACCAGCCGCGCATGCGCCGGGGGAGGTTCGAGCGTTGAGCTTCATCCAGAAGGTGATCGGCGCAGGTCTACGCTGGCACGTGCGACGCAAGGCGCGGGGCATGAACCTGGCGCGCGCCATGGTGGACCTGCGGACCTCGTTCGACGAAGTGGTGATGCCGCGTATTGAGCAGGTGGCCGACACGCCAGGGAACCGCGAGGCGGTGAACCACTGGCTAGGCATAGAGCGCTGGAGCCTCTCCCGCGTGCGCGTGGCGCTGGGCGAGCCGTTCGTGGAGGGCGGTTACCAGCCGTTCAGGCAGCCGGAGGGAACCTCTTGGGAGGACCTGAAGGAGGAGTTCGGGCGAGCGCGGCAGGAGACGCTCGAGTTGGCCGAGGTCTTCGAGCGGCGCGGCGTGGACGAGGAGTTCACCGTGCGCCACAACGACCTGGGACCGCTGACGGTGCTGGAGTGGTTCGTGTACATAGACGACCACAGCCGTCGGGAGGTCATCCGCCTGCGCTGAGCCGCGTCAGCGCGCTTCGTCCTTGGGGATGACAGCGATCTGCCCGTTGGACTGCAGGATGGCCCACTTGACCTGCTCGAGTTCCTCGTAACCCTGCAGGTGGATGGTGGAGAGCAGCTCGTCCGGCGTGATGCGTTCCTTGCGCATGTTGCGCTCCACCAACCGGCCCTCGTATGCCAGCACGCTGGGCGAGCTCTCCACCACGCGCTCGGCGCGTGGGTTCAGGTAGGTGACGACGGAGTTGAGGAAGACCAGCAGAAACAGCGTGCAGGTGGCGACCAGCGCGTTGGTGAGGGAAGGGTCGTGACCTACGAGCGCCTCCTGCAGGAGCTCGGGGATGAGCAGCAGCATGACCAGCTCGATCGGCGTTATCTCGCTGAACTCTCGCTTGCCCATCACCCGTAGGGCGAACAGCAGGAAGAGGTAGACGAACAGCACGCGTAGGACGGTCTCCATGGCCACCTCCGACTTCAGGGGAAAGTTACTGTCGCGAACTCCGCGTTCACCAAGGGCGCTTCCCCACCACTGCCCACCTGCACACTGCCGCTGACGCGCCCGTAGTCGCCGGGCGTCAGCAGTGCCGTGGCTACGCGGCTCTCACCGGGGGGCACGGAGCCCAAGCTTAGGCGGATGGAGTCGGCGCTCACCCACTCCGCGCTCGGCCTCAGTTCGAACTCGTCGAACCTCTCGACGTAGTCGCGGGGTACCAGCACGTACACATCTTCCAGCGCCGATCCGCGCAGGTTGGAGACGGTGACGGTGAGCGGGGTGGTGACATCCCGGTGGCTCCGCCGGGGGTAGCTGACCTCGAGCCGAACCCCGTCCGCCTCGGCCACGACCTGCTCCTCTGCCGTGCCGATGAGGCCGACGACGGCCAGCACCGGCAGCAGCGCGATGAGCGGCATGCCCCACGTCTGCAAGGGGGTCATCCACAGCTTCCGCCTCATCTCCGGTGGTGGCGGCGGCTCGGGCGGCCACTGCTCGCCCTCCTCTGCGTCCGGCGGATCGACGTGTCGATCTGATGCGGGGTTCACTCTCCCACCTCGCTGCCCCTTCGGCGTCCTCGAAGTGGCGTCGAGTGTAGCGCCGCCCCCTGGTTAGCCCGGAGTTTGCGTCACGGCGCGTTCGGGGAGGACGGGGTGCCCAGGGGCTTCACCGGTGGCGGTTGCCAGCTGAGCTCGAGATCGTTGTCCCGCGCGGCGGACCCGGGCGCCCCGCCGGTTCCGCCCGCAACCTGCACGGGCAGCTCGAGCAGCGCGTGGCGGATGAGGCACAGTTCCGCCTCCGTCTCGCGGCAGTAGTAGAGGAGCACGTCCGCCATGACGCTGCCCTGGCCCTCCTGGAACGTGAGGTCGAACTCCAGCGTTACGGGGTA
>CAYXUE010000025.1:22379-28032 GCA_964467885.1 uncultured bacterium
TGAGGGTGCGCACCACCAGCGACTCCAAGTTGGCCACCCGCACTGCGTGGTTGTTGGTGTCGGCTACGAAGAGGGCGCTGCCCATGACGCTGAGGCCGCCAGGCTCGTAGAAGCGCGCCTCTTCAGCCGCCCCGTCCTGCCAGCCCTCGGTGCCGCTGCCGAAGAGGGTGACGCTCTCGCGCGTTAAGGGGTCCAGCTGCTTGATCTTGTGGTTGTAGGTGTCCGCCACGTACAGGAGGCCCTCGGCGTAGGCCACGTCCTTGGGGTGCTGCAGCAGGGCCGCGTCGCCCACGCCGTCCGCGTCGCCGAAGTCGAAGAGGCCGGTGCCCACCAGAGTGGCCAGGGTGCCGCCCTCCGCCAGGTCCACGCGCCGCACGGCGCTGGCCTCGCTGTCGGCCACGTAGAGTAGCTCGCCGTCAGAGGCCAGGCCGCTGGGCTGGTTGAGCCCGCCCATCAGGGCCACACCGTCGCGTAGTTCCTCGCGACCGCTGCCCGCGTGCAGCACCAGGTCCTGCTGCTGCGGGCGGTAACGCCAGATCTGGTGCTGGCCGGCCATGGCGATGTAGAGCTGCTCGTTGGCCCACAGCACGTCCCAGGGCGAGTTCATGCCGCCCGAGGCGGGTGCACTGCTGCGACCGAAGAGGTACTCCTGCTGGCCGGTGCCGGCCACCGTCTCCACGGTGCGCTCCGCCAGGTCCACCAGCCGGATGCTGTGGTTGCCGGTGTCGGCCACGTAGAGCATGTCCCGCCCCGCCAGCGTCATGCCCTGCGGCGTGCGGAAGGAGGCGGTCTCGAACGAGCCGTCCTGCAGCCGCGCCTGGCCGTCGCCGATCACGTTCAGTACCTCGCCCTGGAAGTCCGTGACCACGATGCGGTTGTGCCCGCTGTCGGCTATGAACAGCCTGCCACCCAGCGGGTCCGCCAGCACGTGGCCCGGGAAGCGCAGTGGCGTCCGCGGCGCAGTCACGGCGCCGGCGTTCAGCTCGAGCGGCGTGCGGTCCAGCATGCCGCGCTCGTCGAACACCTCCACCATGCCCGCGATGACCTCGTCGAACAGGTCGTAGATGCCCTCGCCCTCGTGCCGCCCCAGGATGTTGCCCTCGGGGTCGATGAGGATGAAGCTGGGCCACGCCCTGATGCCGTACTGGCTCCAGATGTTGAAGGCGGCGTCGTTCACTATGGGCTCGGTGCGTCCGTAGCGCTCGGCGATCAGCTGGATGTTGGCGGTCTCAGACTCGTTGTAGAACTTGGCCGAATGCACCCCGATGACCACCAATTCGTCCTCGTACTTGGCCATCAGCGCCTGCAGGTCGGGGATGACGTGGATGCAGTTGATGCAGCCGTAGGTCCAGAAATCCAGCAGCACCACCTTGCCGCGCAACTCCTCCAGCGTCAGGGCGCGGTCCGTGTTGATCCAGTCCAGGCCGGGTGGGAACTCCGGCGCGGGCGCGCGGCCCACGAACGACTGGGCGGCGCCCGGGGCGCCCACCAAGGCGCCTAGCAGGACCGCCAGCAAGGCGGCGAGGGGCAGCAGCTTGCGCATGTACCGATGATAGAGCGCAGTTGGGCCGACCTAGGTACCACCAGGTAGCTAGGTCGGCCCGGGCCCTTCACGGTGTTCTCTGGGTTCCCTAGTCGGTCTAGGGCCGCCAGGTGAGCAGCAGGTCCACCATGTTCCGCTCGTGGATGAGGTAGGCCTCCGTGCGGGAGTGATCGCTCCTGTCCACCAGGTAGGGACCGCCGTCGTCGTTGGGCACCACCAGCGTGTCGCTCAGCCCCCACGGCCTTTCGATCACGAATGCCACGTACTTGCCGTCCGGCGAGAACACGGGCGCTACGTTTCCGGGAGGGCCGGTGGTGAGCTGGCGCGGCTCCGCGCCCGGCGAAAGCTCATGCGCCCAGATGTCGCCGTTCAGCGAGTAGGCGATCTGCGTGCCGTCTGCGGATATCGCAATCTGTTCCACGCCGGACTCGCCCCAGGTGCCCTCGTCAAAGGTCCTGAGGACAGCCACTCCGATCTGCTCCGCGCCGGAGAGAAGCTCCTCGAGGGGTATGGCGATGATGGCGGCGTGCTCTCCCAACTCGAGGCCCCCTTCGGAGACGGTGGCGAACACCAGATCGCTGTCGTCCGTCCACAGGAGGTTGCTGTGCACGAAACCATCGACCGACCTGAAGTGCCTGGTCGTGGCCGCCGGGGTCGTGCTGTGGTCCACCTCTATGACGTCCAGGAAGTAGCCTCCGAAACCATCTATGGTGGCCGCCACGTACCGTCCGCCGGGGGCCACGGCCAGCTGAACTACCCGTAACTGGTCCTCCGTATCCGGCCAGGTGAACGCGCGCTTGGTGCCGAAGGTGTCGAGGTCGTAGACCGTGACCGTCATGGGACCCAGAGCACTCATACCGCCTACGTAGATCTCGTTCCCGTCCAGGCGCAGAGCGGCTGTGTCGTACCCGGTGTCTACGGAAATCCTCTCCCGCCACGGCCCGTTGCCGGTCAGGTCCATGGTGTGCACGTAACCCGTGCCCCAGCCCACGAACTCGCCTTGGAACGGATGCGGGTCCGGATCGTCGGGTCCGCCCGGACCTCCCGGGCCACCAGGACCACCGTTACCCGCCTGCCCACAGCCCGTGAGGATCAGCAGGCTGGCCAGCATGACCATGATGAATCTGTCGAATCGCAACGCGGTCACCTCCGCTTGATGGCATTCGCCGAAGTTGGTTCCCGACCGGCGACCGGTCGGCGGTGCCGGCAAGACTAACAGAGGGGCGTCAAAACGCTTGGTGAGGGTTCTTAGCCGCCGCGCTGCAGGATGGTGTAGGCCTCGCCTACCAGCTTGAACTGCTCCTCGGCGAACGCCACCAGCGACTTGGGCGACTTGCGGCCGCGTAGGCCGTCCGGGTGGAGGGCCGTCTGCAGCTCGCGGTAGCGCTGCCTGATCTGCTCCTGGCTGGCGTTCTCGGTCAGCTCGAAGATGGCGAGGGCGTCCGCCCGGGTGCGCGGTCTCGCTCCGGCCGGGTTCGGCCAGGAACCGCTACCGGACCTCGAGGTCTGGCTGGCGCCAGCCTCGCGCGCCGCTGCAGCGCGCCCCTCGGTGAGGCCCACCCGGTAGCCCGACTGGTAGGCGGCCTCACGCTCCGCTCTGATGCGCCCCTCGAGCTTGCTCAAGGCCGTACGCTCGCCGTCGTTCACGCCGCGCAGGTAGGCCTGAGTGGTGAGCTGGCTGACCTCCGCGCGCGCCTCCGTGGCGCCGTCCGCGCGGCCCTGCACGTAGGCGGCGTTGGCGGCGGAGGAGATCTTGGTCTGGATGCCGGCCGAGTCCTGCGACTGACCCTGCCGGAGGCCCTCGGAGTAGCGTTGGTTGGAAAGCGCCGACAGGTAGGACTTCATGGCTTCCAGGCGACCGGCGGCCTGTTGCTCCATCAGCTGCTCGATCTCGCTGTCCAGCCGCGCGAACTCGGGCGCGGTGGGGCGCCGCGAACCCGCGAACCTGCGGTAGTCGCGCGGCATGAGCAGGAGTCCGAGCGCGTAGCCGGCGGTAACGGTCAGCGCCGCGAGGAGGAGCCATTGCCACTGCGGCCAGGCGGGCAGCCAAGTGGCCTGGTTCGGCAGAACGCCCAGGGCGGCGCCCATCGGCACGCTCGCCAGCGCCACACCGCCCGCCGCGGCGCCGCCCATGGTGATGCTGCGCCGCCGCACGTACGCGGCCACGCGCTTCTCCTCCACGGCCAGTTGATGGTCCCAGGCGCGCTTGTACCCTAGCTTCACGCCGTCGCGGTAGAGCGCCTCCACTAGCTCGTGACCCTGCTCGTCGGTCCCTTCCACGGCAAGGCTGTCCGGCCGGATGGCCCGGGCCACGAGCCACACGAACAGAAGCAACGTACCGATTATGAGTAGCAGCGCCACCTGATCCTGCCCTCCGCGCCAAGTGCATCTCGCGGGATGCGGCTCGAGTCTACCGAGAGCCGCTGCCGGAGACATCAGTCGGAAGGATGAGGCGCCGCCGAGCCCGGGTCTGGCGACGCTGCTTCCACCCACGGAGCTTGCCGGCAACCACACGCGGTGCGGTCCCGTCTGGTAGTTTCTTGCTCAGTGAACCCGTTCTGTGGGCGCGAGGAGCAACTCGGCGCCCTCCTGACCCACTGGCAGGAGGTCCAGGCGGGCGCGGGTGGCCGGGCGGTGGTCCTCCTGGCGGAGACGGGCCTCGGCAAGACCCGCCTGGTTCAGGAGTTCTACCAGCGACTGGTCCGTAGGCACCAGGGCCACGCCGGCTACTGGCCCGCCAGCCTGGGGCGGGTGGGCGACAACCTGCTCCTGAACCCCGCGCCAGGCGATTGCAACCCCGCAGAGGGCATGCCCTTCCTGTGGTGGGGAGTGCGGCTTGCGCACCCTACCGGCCGCAACCAACTGACGACCGGTTCGTTAGCGTCGCACGTCGAAGAGAGCCTGGCTCACCAGCTGGAGCCGTTCCACCGAGAACAGCGCAGCCGCCAGAGGCTGCTGCAGTTGGCCAAGGTCGGCGGTGCCATCGCCGCCGACGCTGTCGTGGATCTCGTGCCGTTCCTCGGGCTGGCCAAGAAACTGGGCGAGGTGGGGCTGGAACTGAAAGGCATACACGACGCCTGGCGTCAGGACCGGGGCTCCATCGATGGCGCCACGCTGACCCAGAAGCGGCGCGACTCGCTGGTGGAACAACTGCTGGCCGACCTGGCGAGGCTCTTCGAAGGACCGGCGGGGAGCACGGTGCCAGCTGTGGTCGTGATCGACGACGCCCAGTTCTCGGACAGCGACCCCGGCGTCACCGCCTTCGTCCGTGCTCTACTGCCGGCCATGACCGAGGGGCGGTGGCCCCTACTGCTGCTGGTGACCCATTGGGAGAGGGAGTACGCCGAGGCGGTCGACGGTGCTGGGGGTTCGCCGGTGGCGCACCTTCTGTTGGAGCGGGAGCGTACCGCTCCGGGAGCGGTGTTCACCCTGCGGCTGCCCCCGCTGCCCGACCTGGGACCCGTGGTGACCTCCCTGCTTCCTGGCCTCCCGGCTGATCAGGTGATGCGGTTGACGGAGCGTGCGGGCGGTAACCCGCAGTACCTGGACGAGATCGTCAAGCTGGCCTTGGACGCGCGCAGCCGGGGCTGGTTCGAGGGACGCGACACGGGTCAGGCACTCACGCCTGCCGGCCTGGATGCGCTGCTCTCCAGAAGCGTGAGGTTGCAGGACGTGGTGGCCGAGCGGTTGGCGGCTAGCCCGGAAGCGGTCCAACGGGGAGTGGCGCTGGCAGGGGTGCAAGGCAGTGAGTTCCTCCTGGCTCTGGTCGGCACGACCCTGGCGGGCCTCGGCGGTGGAGAGGACGAGACGCAGGAAGCCGAGGTCGCCCTCATGCACGGTGGAGGCCGCCTGGGGTTCGTCATGCCCCTCGGCGAAGGGCGAGCGGCCTTCAGCCAGCGGATCTACCTCCAGGTAGCCAGGGAGTTCCTGCCCGCGTTCTACGACGAGGCCGAGGTCATCGAGGCTCTAAGTGCGAGCGTGATCGCAACGCTCCTCGGTGAGCGGGAGTTGCCGCTAGGGGAGGAGGACCTGCCGAGCTTCTGGCGCTTGGTAGTAGATCTGTTCGAGCAGGCGGAGGAAGCGGGTCGGCGGCGGTTCGCGGCGTACGCG
>CAYXUE010000025.1:28132-34577 GCA_964467885.1 uncultured bacterium
TGGACGCCTCCTTGCGGCTTCACCTGGCCTACGCGGAGGTCCTCGTGGAGCAGGGGCGCCTGGAGGAGGGCGCAGCGCTGCTCGACTCGGCCCTGGAGCTCGCAAGCCTGCTCGTGACCGTTGAGGATGCGCCTTGGCGGAGGCTTGAGCGTGCCCGGGTGCGCGGGCGGCTGGCGTCCACCGTCATGTTGCGTGGCGACACACTCACCGCCACCCAGGAGCTCCTGGCGGTAGAGGGGGAGCTGCGTCATGAACTGGCCCGGCGCGAGGACCTGGGCCTCGAGATCCATCTGGCGAGGACTCTGGATGAGTTGGCCGGTGTGCATGTTGCTACCGGGAGGTTGCAGGACGCGGAGGAGTTGCTGCAGGAGAGCCTAGAGCTCATGCGCAAACACTCGGGATTGTCCAGCGGGGCAAGCCGAACGCTCTCCAACCTGGCGGACTCCCTCGAGCGGTTGGCGGAGGTCAAGCACCTGATCGGCG
Source organism: uncultured bacterium (assembly GCA_964467885.1). GTDB lineage: Bacteria > Deinococcota > Deinococci > Deinococcales > Trueperaceae > JAAYYF01. Next base: position 28,616 of record CAYXUE010000025.1, read on the forward strand.
ACGTCGCTCAGGCATGGACCCTATCGGCCGAGGCGTTGGAGTCCAGGCTGAAGGCGGCGAGCACCTCGGCGGCGGCTGCCGACCGCTGGGCGCTCGGCTACTCGCACCTGCTAGCGGCCCGCGTGGCTCTGGCACCCGAGTTGGGGGGTACGACGGGCGCCTTCCAGGCCGGTTACGACCTGCTGGAGGACGGCCTCGCGCTCATACGGGAGGAGTGGAGTTCGGTGCGGAGCGTCTCTGCAGCGTGGCGGATGCTGCAAGGGTTGAAAGTGGCCGCGACGTACGAACTGAGGCGCGACGCGCCGGATAAGGCCCATGGCCTGCTCTCGGAAGCCGAGGCGGTGATGCGCATGCTGGCGCAGGAGGAGCTGCCCTCGTTGCGGCGCTTGATCGGCGAAGTGGAGGACCTCAGGGCGGAGACGCTCCGGGCCCTACAGGCTAATTAGTGAGTGGCCTCACCGTGAGCGTCTGGGCGAAGGTGCCGAACGGCCCTTCGCGGTCGTGCAGCACGGTGTGCGTGAGGCCTGCTCCGTCGGGACCGAAGGAGGCGGTGGTGTCCAGGCCCGTCAGATCGTCGACCGGTTCCCGGAACACGTGCACGGTGAGGTCCAGGTTGGGGAAGGCCACCTCGCCGGGTGCCACGCGCGCTGCCACGCCGTTGGACACGTCGATGAGCCTGAGCATGTGCGCTAGGGGGCTAACGCGCTCGTTGGCTAGCAGCGGCACGTCGCCACGGAGCCAGAACTGTACCCGCCCCACCTCCAGCTCGTGGCGCCAGATCTGCGGTGTGCGCACGAAATCGCCCGCCCAGTTGGTGTGCAGGCCCCAGCGCTCCATCTCCTCGACCGGCCTCATGGGCGGGAAGGGTGAGCCCTGCAAGGCGGCGGTGTCGTAGCGCGCGGTGAACCAGCCACGGGCGATCACGGCGTCGCGGCCCCGCTGACTCAGCCGCGCCTCTACCAACTCGATGGTGCGACCGGGCCGTAGCACGCTCACCGTCACGTCCATGGGCTCGAGCGGCATGGTGCCGAGGATGTCGTAGGAGACGCGGGTCAGTCGCAGGTCGTCCTGGCGCCTCGCGGCGAAGTCCGTCTCCAGCAGGTGGGCCAGCAGCCCGATGGTGGGGGCTATGTGCTGCTCCTCCGTGTTCCAGGCCCCGCTCAACAGCTGCGTGGCTCCGAAGCGCGTGGCCGACTCCCTCACGAAGTAGGCTTGCGCGCCCTGCTCGCTGACATCTAGGTTCTGTGCTTCATTCGGGTCAGGCATCTCGTCAGGCATCTCGGTGGGCCAGCATATCCGAGGACACTTGGACACTTGCTGGCTGCTCAGCGCCGGGCGTGCGCGACTGCTACCAAGGCAACGGCTACGGCCAACGGCACGATAGCCCACCAGGAGCCGACCGCGAAGAAGTATGTCGCCCCGCTCACCGCCACCGGCACCAGGCTCTCCAGGATCGTTGACACCGGGTCGCCCCCGCCCCTGCGCTTGAAGAGGTCCTGGCGGCTGGCCGTGGCGGGGTTCCAGATACGCATCTGCACCACGGCGAGGCAGGCAGCGGGCATGAGCACGAGGGCCGCTAAGCCGGGCAGCGGGCGGATGGCTAGCAGCCACAGCGCCAGGGGAGTGGCCACCACCAGCACCGGTAGCAGCGCGGCCAGCGCCTTCGTTCGCTGGACCTGCTGCCAGGGCAGCGGTGAGGCCCGCAGCAGGTCCGGTGCCTCCTCGCCCACGAAGACTATGCGTGCGAGCGAGGACGCGGTTATGCCGCCCAGCACGGTCAGCGCTGTGGCGGCGCCGGGGTAGAGGTTGGTTCTGAAGGGGCTGTCGGAGTCGCTGAACAGGAGCACGAAAAGGGCCGGTAGAAGGTAGGCGCTCTGCATCAGGACCTGCGAGATGAGGAAGGGGTCGCGCCGGATGAGCTTCCACTCCTTGCGCAGCAGCACGCCGCGCGCGCTACCGACGTGGAGGCTCACTCGCTGGTCCTCCCGCTGCCGCCGCTTGCTGCCGATCGTCGTGGCCTCCTGCCCCACGCCGTACGCGAACGAGCGGTGCAGCACCACCACGGTGGCCCAGTAGAGCAGCGCGGCCAGCGCCAGCGACGTGATGGTGCCGAGCGGGTGCAGGAACATGGAGCGGAACGGCAACCACACGAGGCTGTCCGGGGCGAGAGGGCCGCCGGGCTCGAAGGGGCGCAGCAGCGGCGCAACGGACTCGAGCGAGGCACCACGCCTGCTCAGCAGGTTGGGTAGTTGGGAGGCCAGCACGAGCACCAGGCCGGTGAGGGCGGCCAGCACCTGCGAGAAGGTGCGTGCTCGGCGGGCGCCCAGCAACCGGACCAGCAGCAGGGTTATGAGCATGCCGAGGCAGGCGGAGGTGACCGAGAGGGACACCAGTGTGGGCACGGCCCCCAGCAGCTGCGGCACGCCGATCATCACGCCGATGGAGGCGAGGGGCAGCAGGAACAGCCCGAGCCCCACGAACACGGCGGCGGCCACGGCCAGCACGCGGCTGGCGAAGACGGTGCGGCTGCCTATGGGAGAAGCGTTGAGCAGGTCAAGGTCGCCCCGCTCGAACAGGGCCGCCACCGAGTGGTTGATGCCGGTGGCCACGCCGAACGGCAGCAGCGCCAGCACCACCATAGCGGCCAGCAGCACGGCCTCCGGCGGCAGCGGCGTGGTGAGGAGCCCGCGGAGGTTGCGGGCCACAGAGTACAGGATCAGGTGAGCCACCACGAAGATGACGCCGCCCGTCAGCAGCAGGGTGGAGGCCTTCGTCTCGCCCGTCAGCTCGCGCCAGCGGACGCGGACCTCGTTGCGCAGCAGTAGGTTCAGGGGTCGCATGCTCAGGCCCGCTCTACGAGCCGCAGGAAGACGTCCTCCAGCGTGTCGGCCTCCCGCGAGTCGGCTTGTCGCGCGTCGCCCTCGAGCGCCGCGGTGGCGCGCAGTTCCTCAAGCGTGCCCTCGGCTATCAGGCGGCCCTGGCTGATGATGCCTATGCGCTCGGCCATGCGTTCGGCTATCTCCATGATGTGCGTGGTCAGCACCACGCTCCTGCCGGAGCTGGCGAACTCCTCCAGCAGGTCCTTCACCTCCCGCGCCGCGGCGGCGTCTAGGCCCGTAAGTGGCTCGTCGAGGATCATCACCTCGGGGTCGTGGATGAGGCCGCCGGCCAGGCCCAGCTTCTGCTTCATGCCGCGCGAGAAGGTCTCGACCATGTCGTGCCGGTTGGTCCAGAGGCCCAGCCACTTCAGCAGCTCCTCGGCCCGCGCGGAGGCGCGCTCTGAAGGCACGTTCCACAGGCCGGCTACGAACTCAAGGTACTCGAGCGGGTTCAGCTTGGCGTAGAGCAGCGGCTCGTCGGGTAGGAAGGCCAGGCGCCGCTTGGCCTCGGCGGGGGCGCGGTCGATGCTGTGGCCGAGGACGAACGCGTCGCCCGCGTCCGGCCGGAGTAGCCCGGCCACCATGCGCAGCGTGGTGGTCTTACCGGCGCCGTTGGGACCTAGCAGGGCGTAGAGCTCGCCGCGCCGCACGGTGAGCGAGAGGTCGTCGACCGCCCTCTTGGAGCCGAACCGCTTCTTCAGGTTCCGCAGCTCCAGGGCGGGCACGGCTTCAGGCTGCGGCTGCATGCCACGGTCATACCAGATCGACCCGCGGCGGGCCTAGACAGTCATATTAGTGACTGCTAATATGACGTGCGCGGCCCCCACGCGGGCCCGGATCAGGAGGCACCGATGGCTTTCATTTTCGAGAAGCACATGACCGGCATGGACCGCAAGGTGACGCTAGGTACGCGCGAGGGCGCGGAGACCACGGTGCTGACCGCGGGCCGTACCTACGACGCTACCGCTACCGAACTGTGGGACGCTCTCACCTCGAAGGAGCGACTCTCGCGCTGGTTCCTGCCCGTGACGGGCGACCTGCGCCAGGGCGGCCGCTACCAGTTCGAGGGCAACGCCGGCGGCACCATCACGGAGTGCGTGGAGCCCGTACGCATAAGCGCTACCTGGGAGTTCGGCGGCGGGGTCAGCTGGCTGACGCTCCGGCTGCTGGCGCGACCCGACGGCACGCGGCTGGAGCTGGAGCACGAGGCGCACTTAATGCCGGGCTTCTCCGACGTGTACGGCCCCGGTGCAACGGGCGTGGGCTGGGACGGCGGCTTCCTGGGCCTGGGCATCCACTTGGAGGACCCCGAGACGGGCAGGTCGCCCGAGATGCTGGCGGAGTGGCACACCACCGACGAGGGCCGGGAGTTCTACGCTCGCTCGGCCGCCGCCTGGGGCGCGGCGGACGAGGCCGCCGGCACCCCGGCGGAGGAGGCGCGGGCCCGGGCCGAGAACACGCGCGCCTTCTACACGGGCGAGGTGAGCGGCATGAGCGGCGACGGGAGCGGGGCCGCCGAGGCCCAGTAGCGCATGCATCCCTTCACCGTGCTGGGCGACCCGGTGAGGCGGCGCCTGGTGGAGGTACTGGCCGGCGGCGAGCGCTCCGCCGGCGAGCTGGTCGAGGTGGTCGGTGCCGAGTTCGGCATCGGCCAGTCGGCCGTGTCGCAGCAGCTGCAGGTGCTGCGCGAGAACGGCTTCGCCTCCGTGCGGGCCGAGGGGCGCAGGCGCTTCTACGCGCTGGAACCGCAGCCGCTGGCCACCATCGGCGCCTGGCTGCAGCACTACGGCGCCTTCTGGGCCAGCGCGCTGGACGAGCTGGCGCTCGAGGTAGAGCGGGACAGGGAGGGCCGCCCGGAGAACTGAGGGTGACGGCCCGGACCCGCCCGGGGTGCCCGAACTTCAGTCGGTTGAACCGAACAGGCCGTCCTGGGTCACGCTGCCAGGCACCCTGAACTCGCTCGCGTTCAGCGGCGGCCCGCGCCGCGGTATCCCTGCCCGCTCGCGCGCCCGGTGGAAGAGGGCGCCGATCTGCTCGGCATAGAGGCCTACACCGCGCATGCGCTGGCCGAAACGGGCGTCGTTCAGAGCACCGTCATGCACCTCGCGGGTACGGTTCAGCACGCGCTCCTTGCGCAGGGGGGCGTGGTGCTCCAGCCACTCCTCGAACAGTGGCGCCACCTGCCCGGGTAGGCGCAGGAGCGTGTAGCTGGCGTGGCTGGCGCCCGCCTCTGCAGCGGCCTTGATGATCTTCGGCGCCTCCGCGTCCGTAAGGCCGGGCAGGATGGGCGCCACGTTCACGCCCACCGGCACGCCCGCGCTGGCCAGCTTCTCGATGGCCGCCAGCCGGTTGGCGGCGGTGGAGGTGCGCGGCTCCAGCTTGGCGCGCAGGCTCTCGTCCAGGCTGGTGATGGAGAGTGTCACGCGCGCGCCGCCCCAGGCGGCCATCTCCTGCAGCACGTCTACGTCGCGCGTGACGAGCGCGTTCTTGGTTATGAGGCCGACGGGGTTGCGGAAGCGCGCCAGTACCTCGAGGCAGGCGCGGGTGATGCCCAGCTTGCGCTCCACCGGCTGGTAGGGGTCGGTGACGCCCGAGAGCATAAGCGTGCGCGGCTCCCACGACTTCTTGCGCAGCTCGGCCTCCAGCAGTTGGGCGGCGCCGCGCTTCACCAGGATCACCCGCTCGAAGTCGAGCCCGGCGGAGAGGCCGTAGTACTCGTGCGAGGGCCGCGCGTAGCAGTACGAGCAGCCGTGCTCGCAGCCGCGGTAGGGGTTCAGGCTGGCGCTGAAACCCACGTCGGGGCTGCTGTTCGTGCTGATGACGCTGCGCGAGGTGTCGTCCAAGTAGCGCGTGCGGACGCGCAGGTCGTCCTCGCCCAGCTCGGCCGGGTCCAGCTCCACCTCGAGTTCCGTGAAACGGTGCGTGGGGTTGGCGCTGGCGCCGCGCCCGCGGTGGGCGGGGCCGGGCGGACGGTGGCCCTCAGGAGGCATACCGGAGTGTAGGTCGTAGGTGGGGTGGCGAGTGTAGTGCCCTCCGCCTTACGCCTTCCGCTCAGGCCAGCCTCCCTCGTGCTTCGCCCAGCG
>CAYXUE010000026.1:0-4522 GCA_964467885.1 uncultured bacterium
ATGAGCACCGCCTGGGCGGCGGCCGTGTCCCACCACATGGTGGGTCCCAGGCGCGGGTAGTAGTGCGCCGTGCCGTCGGCCACCAGGCAGCTCTTGATGGCGCTGCCGCGGGGGATGGTCTCCACCTGGCCGAACCGCTGCGTGAGGGCGTCGATGAACTCGCGGGTGGGGGCGTTGGCGTGCGAGCGGCTGACCATGACCTTGACGCTGCCCGGATCCGGGGGGCGGACGTGGATGGGGTGCGCGTTGCCCTCAGCGTCGTAGCGCCAGGCCGCGGCCTGCGTGTGACGACTCTTGGGCGTGCCCACGTAGGTGAGCCCGGTGACGGGGGCGTGCACCACGCCGAGGATGGGGTAGCCGCCCTCCACCAGCGCGATGTTGACGGAGAACTCGCCGTTGCGCTTGACGAACTCCTTGGTGCCGTCCAGCGGGTCTACCAGCCAGAAGCGGCTCCACCCCTGCCGTTCGTCGAACGGGGGCGGGTCGCTCTCCTCGGCTATGACCTGCAGTTCGGGCGTCAGCCCCCGCAGGCCCTGGACGATGTGCTCCTGGGAAGCCAGATCGGCGGCCGTCACGGGCGACGTGTCCGCCTTGGCGGTCACCTCGAAGTCGGAGGCGTAGATCTCGAGGATCTTCTGACCCGCCTCGTGCGCCAGCCTGACGGCGCCTTCGCGGATGGTGTGCATGTCGAGTAGGGCATCTAGTGCCACGCCCAAGGGTATCCCGTGGCGGGCGCAACCGTGTCGTATGAGGTCCGCTGTTGACCCTCACGTTACGTGAGGCTCTAGGCTGCTCGGTGAAGGAGGTGCGCCATGATCCCAGATCCGAAGGTGGCGCCGGGCGAGGTAGGTGGGTTGTCGGTGGGGGAGGTGGCCGAGTTGGTAGGGGTGAGCGTGCGCACTCTGCACCATTACGACGCCATCGGCCTCCTCTCGCCGACCGCCCGCACCGAGGCGGGTTACCGACTGTACGGGCCCGCGGAACTGGAGAGGCTCAGCCAGATCCTCGCCTACCGCGAGCTCGGCTTCGAACTCGAGGTCATAGCGCAGCTCCTGGACGACGCCGATACGGACCCCGTGGAGCACCTGCGCCAGCAGGAGGCGCTGCTGAACGCGCGGCTCGAACGGCTGCTCGCCATGCGCAGGCAGGTCCGTCGGCAGATGGAGGCAAGGAAGATGGGCATAAACCTCACACCCAAGGAGATGTTGGACTTGTTCGGAGACCACGATCCCACCCGATACGCGCAGGAAGCGGAGGAGCGCTGGGGCCATACGGACGCCTACAAGCAGAGCCAGCAGCGCACCAAGGGCTACTCCAAGGCCGACTGGCAGCGCCTGAGCGCCGAGTCGGCGGCCGTGGAGGAGCGCCTGATCGAGCTCATGCGTGAAGGCGTGCCAGCCACGGACGACCGCGCCAAGGCAGCGGCCGAGGCTCACAGGCAGCAGATCAGCCGCAACTTCTACGACTGCAGCTACGAGATGCACCGCAACCTGGCCGACATGTACCTGGCCGACCCGCGCTTCACCAAGTACTACGAGGACAAGGCCGAAGGCCTGGCCCACTACGTGGCAGACGCTATCCGCGCCAACGCCGAAGGGAAGTGAATACCTGGCCAGCGCACGCGCCGGCACCCGGTGGAGGCCGGTGTGGGCCGGTACCTGAGAGGAGCATGCGCGGAAAGTGAACGCCGCGGACGGGTGGCGCCGGGTACAGTCGAGGCGTGAACGCGCCACGACCCAAAATGCAGGAAGGGCCGCTGGTAGCGGGCCTCACCCTCAGGGTGGTGCCGCTGCTGGCGGCCCTGCTGTTGCTGGCGGGCTGCTCCGTCATGAGGACCAGCGCGCGTCCGGTCAGCGCCAACGCCCAGATGCAGGACGCTCGAACGCAGGGCACCGCCGAGCGGACCAACGCTGCCGAGCCACCCATGGTGGAGTGGCCGCAGCACGTCTGCACTGCGGACGAGGCCGTGGAGGACTTGGGCGGCTCGAACTACCGACCCAGGCTCATGGATGAGGTGGGGCCGTCGCTGCCGTTCGCGCTGCTCATGCCGGTGGAGGGCGCGGCCACCGCCGAGGTGTACCCCTCCTTCGGCGATCCGCGCAGCGGCGGGCGCCTGCACGAGGGCGTGGACATCATGGCCCCCCGCGGCACTCCTGTGCGGCCGGCCGCGCCGGGCTTCGTCACGCGCCTCTCCACCACTGACCTGGGCGGCATCTCCGCCACCCTGGTGGGCGACGGCGGCGTGCGTTACTTCTACACCCACTTCGACGCGCTGGCCCCGGGCCTGGAGGTGGGCCAGTACGTGGACGTGGACACCGTCATCGGCTACGTGGGTAACACCGGCAACGCCGCCAGCACCGCGCCGCACCTGCACTTCGGTGTCTACCTGGGCGGCTTGGGCGCATGGTGCGGTTGGCGGCCGATAGACCCGCTGCCGCTGCTCCTCGACCGCATCGAGAGCTGAGCAGCGCCCTCAGTTCTCCAGCAAGCCCAACAGGTACTGCCCGTAAGCGTTCTTGCGCATGGGCTCGGCCAGGGCCGTCAGCTGCTCAGCGTCTATCCAGCCCTGGTTGTAAGCGATCTCCTCGGGCGCCGCGATCTTGAGTCCCTGGCGTGCCTCGAGCGTCTCCACGAAGTTGGACGCCTGCAGGTAGCTCTCGTGCGTGCCGGTATCCAGCCAGGCCATGCCTCGCCCGAACAGCTCCACGTTCAGGCGCCCCTCCTGCAGGTAGAGCAGGTTGAGGTCGGTGATCTCCAGCTCGCCGCGCGGCGAGGGGGCTAGGGCGGCTGCCTTCGCACTGACGTCGGCTGGGTAGAAGTAGAGGCCCGTGACGGCGTAGTGGCTCTTGGGCCGCTCGGGCTTCTCCTGGATGTCGGTCACCCGTCCCTCGTCGTCGAAGGAGACCACCCCGTAGCGCTCCGGGTCCGTGACCCTGAAACCGAAGACGGTGGCGGTGTCCGTGCGCTCCATGGCCGAGCGCAGGCGGCCCGTGAGCCCGTAGCCGTGGAAGATGTTGTCGCCCAGCACCAGGGCGGCCTCGTCGCCGCCCAGGAACTCCTCGCCGATGAGGAAGGCCTGCGCGATGCCGGCGGGTTCGGGCTGCTCGGCGTACTCGAAGCGCATGCCCCAGCGTTCGCCGTCACCTAACAATTGCCGGAACGCCGGCAGGTCGCGCGGGGTGGAGATGATCAGCGCCTCGCGGATGCCGGCCAGCATCAGAACCGACAGGGGGTAGTAGATCATCGGCTTGTCGTAGATGGGGAGGAGCTGCTTGCTGACGGCCATGGTGGCCGGGTAGAGGCGCGTGCCCAGGCCGCCCGCCAGGATGATGCCCTTGCGGCGCGCCGGGGTCCCGCCGCTACCCGTCGTGTCCCGGCTCACGCCTTGGCCTCGTCCGCCGGGCTGCCGCCCAGTCGGCTCAGGTCGTAACGGCCGCTGCGGATGCTCTCCACCCACTCCTGGTTGGCCAGGTACCACTCCACCGTGCTCCTGAGCCCCTCCGCGAACGGCACCTGCCGCTGCCAGCCCAGCTCACGCTCGGCCTTGGTGGAGTCCACCGCGTAGCGCTGGTCGTGGCCCGGTCGGTCCGTGACGAAGGTGATCAGCTCCCGGTAGTCCTTGTCAGTGGGGGCCAGCTCGTTCAGGACTCCCAGCAGGGCATCGAGGACGTTCCTGTTGCTCAGCTCGTTGGCGCCGCCCATGAGGTAGGTCTGCCCGGGCTGGCCGCGCTCCATGACGGCCACCAGGCCGCGGGCGTGGTCGTCCACGTGCAGCCAGTCGCGCACGTTGCTTCCGTCGCCGTACAGCGGCACGGGTTCGCCCGCCAGCGCACGTGACAGGGCCAGCGGCAGCAGCTTCTCCGGGAACTGGTACGGCCCGTAGTTGTTGGAGGCGTGCGTGGTGATGGTGGGCAGGCCGTAGGTGTGGAAGTAGGAGCTGGCGAAGTGATCCGCGCCGGCCTTGCTGGCGCTGTAGGGCGAGCGGGGGTCGTAAGCCGTGCTCTCGGTGAAGATACCGGTGGCGCCGAGGCTGCCGTAGACCTCGTCCGTGCTCACGTTCACGAAGCGGAAGTCGGCCCGCTCTTCCTCCGGCAGCGCCTGCCAGTGACGGCGCGTGGCCTCCAGCAGGCGCAGGGTGCCGAGGGTGTTGCTGATGGCGAACTGCTCGGGACCGTCGATGGAGCGGTCCACGTGCGATTCGGCCGCCAGGTGGAACACGCCGTGCGGCCGCTCCGCGGCCAGCAGCGCCTGCAGCGCCTCCTGATCGTTCACGTCCAGCCGCTCGAAACGGTGGTTGGGGTTACTGCTGACGGACTCGAGACGCGCCATGTCGCCCGCGTAGCTGAGGGCGTCCACCGTCACCACGCGCGCGCCCAGCTGGTGCACCAGCAGTCGCACCAGGGCGGAGCCGATGAAGCCGGCGCCGCCGGTAACCACGTAGGTGCGGCTCATGCCCTTGGGCCTCTCGCCGCGCCGCACGTATGGCTTTCCGTTAGATCCGGATACGTAAGAACGCTCTGCA
>CAYXUE010000026.1:4622-8686 GCA_964467885.1 uncultured bacterium
GCCGCGCCGCACGTATGGCTTTCCGTTAGATCCGGATACGTAAGAACGCTCTGCACGTGTGAACCTCGCATCATCGGTAGCTTACCCGGGGGCAGTGCGTGCGCCTGCCCGGCCCGGTTCAGGGGTAGGGGAAGTCGTACTCCGCGTCCGCCAGCAGCGGCAGCTGAACGTCCTTGGCGGAGACGAGCGGCCGCACGCCCGCCGTGGCCAAGGGTGAATCCTCCGCACCGGCCGTCCAGTCTATGGCCAGCGCGGGGTCGTCCCACCGCACACCGCGCTCGGACGCCTGGTCGTACGGGTGGTCCACCTTGTACAGCACGTCCGCCACGTCCGAGAGCACCAGGAAGCCGTGCGCGAAGCCGGCCGGCACCCACAGCTGATGCTGGCTTTCGTCGTCCAGCACGGCGCTGACGTGCTGACCGAAGGTGGGGGAGCCGCGGCGGAGGTCCACCGCGACGTCCAGGATCCTGCCGCGGATCACGCCCACCAGCTTGCCCTGGGCGTGCGGCGGCAGCTGGTAGTGCAACCCCCGCAGCGTGCCGCGCTGCGAGCGCGAGTGGTTGTCCTGCGCCCACGTCCGCGGTAGGTCCGGCAGGTCCGCGCGCCAGCGCTCGGTGAAGAAGCCGCGAGCGTCGCGGTGCACCCGCGGCACCAGCAGCTTCACGTCGGGGATGCTCTGGGGGATGATCTCCATCTCGGCTAACCTTCCTCGTCCGTGGCCCAGCTTCTGCGCAGCTCCTGCCAACGGTCGGTGTTCAGCGAAACGTCCGCGGGCAGTTCCACGTTGGCGGAGTGGCGCGAGGCGCGTGCCACTTGGGGCGCCCGGCGGCTGGCCAGCTCGTAGACGCTCTTGCGCTCCGTGGCCACATGCAGCGTGCGGTAGGGCACCTCGTCCCGGTCGTAACGCACGATGACCTCGGCCACCAGCGGCGCGATGACGTCCACGTAATCCTGCGAGGTGTACAGGTCGTCAAAAGCCTTGGGGTAGGGCCACTCGCGCGGCCGGAAGCTCGTACGCAGCACGAGCGCGTCCGGGTGGCTGCGCGCGGCCTCCTCGGCCACCAGCTTGGTCAGCGCGTAGTAGTTGCGCACCGGGCCGGGCGTGTCGTCCTCACGGTAGCCGGTGCCGGCCTCTCCCGGTTCCGGGGCGGGCTGGTCGCCGTAGAAGACGTAGTCGGTGGAGATGAGCACCAGCCTTGCGCCCACCTCGCGGGCTGCCTGCACCAAGTTGCGCGTGCCCTCCACGTTCACCCGCCAGCAGGAGGCACGGTCGCGTTCGGCGCCGGACACGTCCGTGTAGGCGGCCGCGTGAATCACCAGGCGCGGCCGTGCGTCGTGCAGGTAAGCGTTCACGCTGGCCGGGTCCGCCACGTCCAGCTCGGTGCGGCCCGGGACCAGCAGGTCGGTCATACCGAGTCCTGGCAGCTCCTGCCGGAGTTCGGTGCCCAAGCGGCCGGTGCCGCCCGTGAGCAGAGCGGGACCCGCGGTCGTCATGCGCCCCCCGTCATGCGTGGTTGCTCCTGCGCCTCACGTGTCTGGCTCAGCGCGACTCGGCCGGCCCAGGTGGGCGGGGAGGTCCGCCCTCGCCCGGCCCGGTGCCCAGTTCCACGGCGGGCCACTCACCCGTGCGCTTGACGCCGCCGCTCGTATGATCGATCTCGTACTGACGGCCCTGCAGGCTGGAGGTACGCGCGGGCGCCTCCGGCTCGCGTATGGCGGCCCGCAGGAACACCACCAGCGTGGCCAGCAGGCCGGCCACCACCGCCGCCGCCAGCGTGATGGTGAGGCGGTTACGGGCCGTGGGCTGTAGCGGCGGCACCGCCTCCACCACGACCTTGGCCGCGTTGCCTATCACGCCTTGCTGCAGGCGGATGAGGGGCGCCAGGCTGGCCACGCTGTTGTAGGCGGTACGCGCGCGCATGGCCACCTGCTCCAGGCGGTCGGCGGTGCGGTTCACCTCGGCTAGCTCGGCCCGCAGGTCGGTGATGCGCTCGCCCGCCTCGTTCAGCTTGCGGGTGAGCAGCTCCTGCTCCGCTGCGTAGCCGGCCAGGTCGCTGGTGAGCGTCTCCAGCTGCGTGCGCGACACGATGAGCATGAGGTCGCCGCCTCCGGCGGTGGCGCTGGCAGGCAGCTGCGCCAACGAGCTCTCCAACTGGTCGGCCATCTCCTCGTCCAGGTGGCCGGACGCCACCAGGGCGTTGAGCTGCGCCTCCAGCGGTTGGCTGCTGGTGCCGGACCGCGAGGCGAGGACCGCCTGCAGCATGTCGCGCTTGGCGGCGGTGGTGACGATGAGGTTCTCCAGCTCCGCCAGGCGGCGCGTCGCTTCACCCTGCAGCTCCTGCTGAACCGTTAGCAGGGATGTGAGCACGGCCCGGTTGTCCTGCCTGGCGAAGTCGGTCAACTCCTGGATGGCTGCCTGCAGCTCGGCTTCCCGCAGCTCGAGCTCGCGCGTGGAGGCCGCGGCGCCGCTGTCGACCGACTGCACCATGGCCTGCACCGCGGCCGCAGCGGACGCCTGCGCCCAGCGGTTCGCTATGTCCGCCGCTTCCTCGGCGGTGGCGGCGCGTGCGGTGTGCGTGACCGTCAGCTGCCCGCGCGCCTGCGCGCCGGAGTCGATGGCCTCGAGCTCCAGGCGGCTCGCCACCTCGCGCAGTGCCTCCGCGTCCTCCATGGGCATCTCCAGCGCCTCGGCCAGGATGCTGGGCCGGTTGGCCAGCGCGCGGTAGGTGCTCATGCCGATGCCGGCTGGCGGCAACAGCCAGGCGGCCTCCTCGTTGGTGGTCTCGGCCACGGGCACGTTCACCTGTACGGTGGCCGTGGCCTCGTAGGAGTCGGGGCGCGAGCTCAGGTATATGAACGCCGCCGAACCCGCCAGCAGGGCCGCCAGCACGATGGCCACCAGCCCGGAACGGAAGATGAGATACAGCTCGCGTAGCGAGATCTCGTCACGAGGTTCGTACAAGGGATTCCTCCACGGCGTAACAGGATACGTCATGCGCCGCGCTCGGTAGCGCGGTCACCGGCCCGGAAGAGCCACCGGCCACGGGATGGCGCCCCGGGGCGAGTGAGCTAACGGTTGCTCCTGCGCAGCATGTTGTCCTCCTCGAACAGTTCGAGCCACGGCTTGAGCTTACCGAGCTCCATGCCCAGTTCCTGGGCGGCCTGCTCGAGCGTGTTGCCGCGCCCCAGGGCCTGCAGGATGCGCTGGCCTTCGGCGCCGTGCTCGGCCCGGAACTGCATGCTGAGTTCCATCATGCTGTCCAGCGCGTCCCGGCCACGGAGCGTGAGGCTGAAGCGCTGGTCCTCCCAGCCGGGCGGCTCCTCCGGCAGGGCTATCTCGGGTGCTCTGGTCACGGCCTCCTCGGCCAGCGCGTAGCGGCGCTGGGGGCCTTGAGTCTCGCCCGGCACCAGCAGGAACGGCTGGCCGGCCCGCCAGTAGCGGTAGCCGGTGGGCGTGACCTCGAGCCCGCTGAAGTTGGGGCTGGCCTGCGCGGACTGTTCGATGGCGAAGGCGGTCACCGGCATCATCACGGCGGCGTCCAGCGCCTCGAGCTCCATGCGCCCCTTGGCCTTGGGCTGCTCGGCGCGTTGCAGGGCTCGCAGGGCTTCCGCGTGGCTGTTGAGCCGGCCGCCGGCCTCGTGCACGGCGGCGCGGATGGTTCCCCCCACCAGCAGGGCGAGGGCCGGACCTTCGGCCTCGTAGTACGAGATGGCGCCGTCGAACGCCGTGGCGGCCAGCCGGTCCAGCAGGCGGCTCAAGTGCACGGCGCCCGGCCTCAGCTGCTCGGGCGGCGCTAGGCGCGGCAGGGCCCGCAGCAGGGGCGAGGCGCTGTCCGGATCGCGTGCCGGCAGGCGCGGCAGGTCCGTGGGCTCGTGCGGGTAGAGGTGGAAACGCTGCCCCGGGGCCGCCAAGTCGTCGTAGGCGCCGAGCTTGAAGCTGGCCTCCACCTGGCCCTTGGCCAGGAGCAGCAGCATGGTGCCGGAGTCGTCCGAGAGCGCCAGCGTGCCCGTGAAGCGCAGGTTGCGGACGCTGTCCAGGAACGCTTCCGCGCTGACGTCGCCCG
>CAYXUE010000026.1:8786-31786 GCA_964467885.1 uncultured bacterium
GTGAAGCGCAGGTTGCGGACGCTGTCCAGGAACGCTTCCGCGCTGACGTCGCCCGTGTGGCCCAGGAGCGCGTGACCCGCGCTTCGTGCGGTGGGGGTGGGCTGTTGACCGGTGGTCTTCAAGCTCATGATGCGCCGTTCCCTGTTCGCGGTGGATTCGAGTCCGGGGTCCGCGTCGATGATCGCTGCCGTACCACGGGCGTGCCCTCCGCCAGGATGCGGGAGAGCAACTGCCGGTCGGCAGCGAAAGTCAGCTGAGCCAGCGCACGGTCCGGTGGCAGGAAGTGCGCCTCCTGGAAGAGTTCCTCGGTGAGGCGGGGCGTGGGATCGCTCGTGACGCAGGCGAACCAGGTGACCTCACGCGGCACGCCCCGGGAGTTGCGGTAGGTGGTGGTCCATGACCGCTGCGGTTCGGGGCAGCTGGCGCTGATGCCGGACTCCTCCTGCACCTCACGCAGCGCGGCCTCGAGCGGCGTCTCCGCGCCCTCCAGGTGCCCTTTGGGGAAGACGCGGTCGCCGTTGGCGTGCAGCAGCACCAGGACCCTTCCTTGGGGGTCGAACACCACACCGCCTGCGCCCGGCACGGGGCGCGGGTGGCTGGGCTGCGCCGCGGCGCCGTCAGCGTCCGTGGTGACGGGCGCGGCGTGGAGGTCGGTGTGCTGATCGTCGGTGCGATCCTCAGCCGGTCGCATGGTGGCGCAATGGTACCACTGGCGCCCGGCGGGGCCCCGGCAGGGTCGGGTGCGTGTGACTGCGGTTAGGTTCAGCGCTGCGCCGAGAGCCCGCCGCCCTGCAGGAACTCCAGTACCCCGTCGGCCATTGCCTGGGCCAGGGTCTGCTGGTAGGCGTCCGTGGCCAGTTTGCGGCCCTCTTCGGGGTTGGTCACGAAGCCGATCTCCACCAGGATCGCTGGGATGCGTGCGTTGCGGATGACGTAGAAGAGGTTCTGTCTCACTCCGCGGTCCTTGGCGCCGGTGGCCGCCACCAGGTTGCGCTGCACCGTCTCGGCCAGACCCAGGCTGAAGTTCAGCTGCGCCTCGCGCAGGATGTCGGCTGCCAGGCTGGCCGCCGCCTGGCGCGCCTGCTCCGTGAGGGCCTGACCCTCGGAACCGCCACCGTTCTCCTCGATGGCGCGCTCCAGCAGGCTGGGGTTGAGCGGCTCACCGAAGACCCAGGTCTCGATGCCGGCCGGCTCGGCCTTGCCTACGGCGTTGGCGTGGATGGAGATGAACAGGTTGCGGTCGGAGCTGGAGTAGAGCGACCGTTGCTGCAGGCTGAGGAACGTGTCGTCCTCGCGGGTCATGATGACCTCGATGCCCTCGCGCTCCAGCAACTCCTTGAGCTTCAAGGCCACGGATAGCACCACGTGCTTCTCGGTGGCGTACCGGGAGTTGGCGCCCGGGTCATGGCCGCCGTGACCGGCGTCGATGACCACGATGCGGCGCCCCTCGGGTACCGCCGTGAGGGCCACGGGCGTCTGCACCGGAGCCGCTGCGGGCTGCGCCAAGGCGGCCACCGCTGCGCCCACCACGCTGGGCGCCACGTCCACGTAGATGGTGCGGATGTCGCCCTTGTCCACCTCGCCCAGCCGGAAGCCCTGCCCATCCGCCGCTAGGTCGAACTCCGTGCGCAGCGCCAGGCTCACGTAGCCCGCGCCGTTGGTCACGGAGACCGAGGCCACGTTGCCGTCGCCCACGGCTGTGGTGGACTCCACGGCCCGCGCGCCCGGGAAGGTGAGGAGCAGAGTGCGGCCGTCAGCCGCCACGTCGAATACCGCGGTGGAGGGGATGTCGATGGCCACTCGGGACACGCCGTCGGTGATGCCGGTGCGGGGACGTCCGAGCGCGTACCCGAGCCGCTCGGCGGTGTCCACGGTGACCACGCGGCGCTCCGCGTTCCAGCCCGCCTCGCCCTCGAACGCCTTGACGAGCGGGGCGATGGCCACGTACGACACCCCGTCTATCAGGATGGCCTTCGGGCTGGCGAGCGTGCTGGCCCCGGCTACCGGCGGATCCACGGTCACCATGCCGTCGCGCTTGACCAAGCCGTCAGCCACGTCCGAGGTGGCGGCGAAGCGGGCGGTACGGAAGCCGTCGCGGAAGACGAGCACCCGGTCGGCCGCCAGGTAATCGACCGTGAGGTTCATGGCCGCCGCCAGTTCGGCGGCCTTGGCGTACGCGTTGGAGCTATCGCCGTAAGCGGTGAAGTAGTAAGGACCGGCGGCGTCGAGGATCTGACCGTCCACCGCCAGGTAATTGAGGCGCTGCTGGGCACCCGCGAAGGCGATCAGAACCAGTAGCAGGAGGGGGAGAACCAGGCGCTTCACGTAGGAGGAAGTCTAACATCGAGACGTCGGACCACTGCATGAGAGAATTCGCTTCCAGCGGCCCCGGAAGGCCTTGATGAACCGTTGAAACGATGCGAGGTCCTACCACTTCCACCGTGCTGCTCGAGCTGCCGCAGGCCCTTCCGCACCGCGTCCTCCGCGGTGAGGCCGCCGGCGCCCACGACCAGGCCGATCAGGAACGACACGAGTGACCACGCTCTGAGGGTCATGCTCCCGCGTGGAGCCTGCTCCGCATCGGCAACCGTGGTGCACTACACTCGAACCGTGTCGAGCGATCGCGGGCGACCGAGGCAGGGCCTCACCGGTGTCTACCTGAGGCCCCTGGAGGACGACCTGGTGCCCGCCCGCCATTCGGCAGGAGCCCGCAACCGCGCCCGGCAGCTGCAGGCCTTCCTGCGCCCGCTGCAGGAGGTGGCAGCCCCCGTGCTCGAGCCCGAGGGGGCCATGACGCTCATCGTGGCCGGGCAGAGCGACTGGCGTCGCCTCTGCAGCTATCCGTACGGACTGCCGTTCACACGCAATGGTCCCGGCGGCACCAGCGCCGCCATCATGGCCGCCGCCGACTACCAGCCGCGCTTCCTGCGGCGCTTCGACGAGATGCTGCTGGAAGCCGGTCGCGCCGGTCGCCGCGCCCCCGCCCACATCGGCGAGTTCCTCGACCTGATGGTGGGGCACGAGTGGGGCCACGCCGTGGGCAACCTCTCGGGCTTGCGCACCCGCGTGCGCTGGCTGGACGAACTGCTGGCCAGCTACCTCTTCGTGGCCGCGCTGCACGCCACGCACCAGACGCACATGCTGGAACGACTGAGCGAGTGGACCGAGCTGCAGGTGGCCGGCACCACCGCCTACCGCGGCGATCTGGCCGACTTCGAGTACCCCCGCTCGCGCGCGGGTTGGAACAAGCTGCTCTGGTACCAAGGCGTCTTCACGCAGCGGGCACTTGAGCTGGTGCCGCAGCGTGGCTGGTCGTTCCCGCTGGAGTTGCGCGCCGCCCTGCCGGTGGCTAACCGCGGCGAGCTGGCCCGCAGCCTGGTGGCGGTGGAGCCGAGCTTCAGGCCGTGGTTCGCCGTGTTCGGCACGGCGCAGCTCAGCTCGTGAGTTGCGGCGCGTCCTGCCGCAGCTGATCCAGCACCAGCAGCAGCACGGCCTGCTGGTCGGCAGGGGTGCGGCCGATGAGCTCCTCCGCCCGCTCCAGCGCGCTACGCATGACGTCGGGCAGCTGCATGCTGAGCGCCGCCTGCGCGTAGGCCAGGGCGCCCTCGGCCAGCGTCTCGGACGGCAGCTTCAGGCTCAGGAGCTTCTCGTATAGGCGCATGGTGGCCGCGCTGTCCTGCCGGGAGGCGGCTAGGTCGGCGGCTGCCAGGTAGTGGGCGTACGCCGCGTCGGGCGAGCCGCCCAGCTCGAACTGTTCCGCCGTCAGTTCGGAGAAGGCCAGGGGCGCGTACTGCTCCAGCCAAGTGGCTATGCGCAGGTGCAGCAGCGGCCGCTCGGCGAAGGGGATCATGGTGAGAGCCGCGTGGCGCAGCATGTCGCTCTGGAAGCGGTACTCCACCTCGTCCGGGATGGCCGAGCTGTTCTGGGCCAGCAGCAGGTTCTCGCGCACCAGGTAGCGGATGTCGTCCGCCACCCCGGCGCCGCCCAGGTCGCGCAACAGGCCCTCCCAGGTGACCTCTCCCACCAGCGCCGCGTGCGCCAGCAGGCGCCTGGGCGCGGGTTCCAGCAGGTCGATGCGCGCCTGCAGTAGCGAGGCTAGCGAGCCCGAGAAGGTGTCCTCCTGGGTGATGGAGAGTGCCCGGCCCAACTCCAGCACGTGTGCCGGCACGCCCCCCACCTGCTCCACCAGACTGGCCGCCGCGCTCCGGTCCGAGGGTTCGATCAGCTGGGACAGCAGCGTCATACATTCGGTGGGGGTCAGGGGCGGCAGCTCCAGCGCAGCCAGCGGCGCCCCGGCGCCCAGCGCCTCCGCGGGCTCGCCGCCGGGCGGGTCGGCTTCCAGTAGTCCGGGGTCGAGCCGGTTCCGCGTGGTCCTTACTATGAGCACCGGCGAACCTCCGGCCTTCAGCAGGGTGAGGAACTCGAGGAACACCGGGTCGCGGGGCTCGTTCTCCACGAACAGCACAACGGCTTCCGCGGCGCCATGCCGGCCCGGCACGGCCGCCATGAGATGGGACCAGGCCAGGGCGGTGCGGTCCACCGTGCGGCGCTCCAGGCGCGTCCAGGACTTGGGCGGCGCCAGCCCCAGGCTGGTCAGCACCAGGCGGTGCCAGCGCACCTGGTCTGGCAGCAGCTCGTCCAGCAGCGACTGCACGTGGTGCTGCGCCGTGCGCTCCTCGTCGCCCAGCCTCAGGCCGAAGAGCTGGCGCCCTAGGGGCAGCCAGGTGAACTCCTCGTTGGGTCTGGCCTTGAGCCAGAAGGTGGCCACGCGCCCCTTGATGCGGGCGTCGAACTCGCGCAGCAGTCGCGTCTTGCCGCTGCCGGCCTCGCCGTGCAGCCACAGCTCGTGCGCCGCGCCGCCGCCTACTACGGCGTCCAGCGTGGCTTCAAGCGCCGCCAACTCCTGGCCGCGGCCCACGAAGCTCAGGTGGTCGTACGGATCCGTCTGGCGGGAGCGCACTCCCATGACCAGCTTGTGCGCGTGGCGGATGTTGGGGAAACCGCGCAGCTGGATGGGTCCGGTGTGCTCGTACAGCAGCTGGTGGCGCGTGGCCTGGTACGTCTCGGGCCCCACCCACACCTCGCCGGGTTCGGCCGCGTGCTCCAGGCGCGAGGCCAGGTTCACCGCACTGCCCATGACCGTGTAGCTGCGCACCCGGCCCGAGCCCACCGCGCCGGCGATGACCACGCCGGTGTTCACCCCCGCCCGGCCCTTCAGGGGCAGGTCGCGCTCCACGCCCACCTCCTCGATGGCGTGCAGGGCAGCCGCCGCGGCCAGCACGGCGCGCTGGGGGTCGTCCGGATGGGAGTGCGGCGCGCCGAACAGGGCTATCAGGCCGTCACCGTGCAGGGAGTCCACGTAGCCGTCGTAGGCCTCGATGACGCCGGCCACGACGGTCAGCACCTCGTCCGCCAGGTCCCGCATCTCCTCCGGGTCCAGGTCGCGTGTGAGGGTACTGAAGCCCGCCATGTCGATGAAGACGCTGCTCACCCGCCGCCGCTCGCGCGAGGCCGGCTCGTGCGTGAGCTTGGTGCCGCACATGCCGCAGAAGCGCATGCCGTCCGGGTTGGTGAAGCCGCACGAGGGGCAGGTCACCGCGCTCACCATCCCAACAGCGGCGCCGGGTCTATGAAGGCTTGGGAGCCGGACCCGGCCCGCTGAGCGTAGAAGTGAAGGGTGTCGTTGCGCGTGAGCGTGCCGCCTCCCAGGTAACCCACCACCGTGCCCTGCGAGACGTTCTCGTACAGCTCCACCAGCGGTTGCCGCAGGTTGACGTAGATGGTGGTGAGGCCGTCGTCGTGCTTCAGCACGAGCATGTAGCCGAGGTTGGCGCCCAGGTAGGTCACGCCCGCCACCTGCCCGTTCTGCACCGCGCGCACCGCCGAGTTGCTGATGGGCGCACGGATGGCCAGGTACGAGTTGTTGCCCTCACCGAAGCGGCTGATGAGACTGGCGTCGTCGAACGGCCGGATGAGGCCGGAGGGGTTCGCCGCCACGGGGGTGGAGAGCGCGTCCGCCCGCGCCCGGGCCAGGTCGGCCTGGCGCTGCAGTTCCAGCTGCCGCTCGCGCTCCTGGGCGAACTGCTCCGCCGCCTCGCGTGCCCGGCGCTCCTCCTCGCGCAGGCGCGCGATCTCGCGGTCGAGCTGCGTGCTGACGTTGCCCACCGTGCGCTCTATCTGCGACTGCTCCTCCAGCAGCGCTTGCTGCTGCGCCATCTGGCCCGCCTGCGTGGCGTTAAGTTCGTCGATCACCTGCGCGAGGCGCGCCTGCGTGCTCTGCAGCTCGGCCTCCGCCTGGGCGAGCTCGGCCTCGGCCGCGCCCAGCTGGGTCAGCTGCTGGGCCAGGCGCTCGCGCTCCTCGCCCAGGCTGGTCAGAACGCCGTCCAGCTCGCGCAGCACGTCGGCGTCCTGCTCGGAGAGCAGGCCCAGGTAATGGTTGCGCACGCGCATCTCGTGGAACGACTCCGTGGCCGCCAGGCCGGCCGCCGAGCGGCCGCCCCGCTGCTTGTAGAGGCTCACCAGCAGCTCCTGCACGCGCACCTTGAGGTCGCTGATGCGGTCCTCGAGCAGCGCGATGCGCTCCTCCGTCTCGGTCCGCTCCACCTCCAGCGCCGCTATCTGACCCACTATCTGCTCGCGTTCGCGGCGCTTCTGCGCCAGCTCCTCGCTCACCGCGTCGCGCTCGCGTATGCGCTGCTGCAGCGCGGCGGCCGTGTCGCCCAGCGCGGCCTCGATGGCGTTCAGCTCGTTGCTCCTGGCTTCCAGCAGCTGCTGGTAGCGCTGCAGGTCCTGCTCCAGCGCCCGCAACTCGGGGCTATCAAGGTCCGTTTGTGCTCGGGCCATGGCTGGTAGGAACAGAACTGCTAGCAGGATAAGAACACGCCGCACGGCGCCAGTTTAGCCGAACCGTCTGTGACTTCTGATAACTGGGATGCCTGTGTTCGTCAGTTCTCTTCACGCAGGTGTTGCGCCACGGCGATGGCGCTGCCACCAAGGCCCACCAGGAGGGCAAGCAGCGTGAGCAGCACCGTGATCTGGGCCAGCAGCACGTTGTCGCGCACGAACGGCACGAACGAGAACTGTTCGGCCAGGCGCATGACCGCGAACTGGTAGCCCGGGATGCTCAACCCTAAGGTGAGAACGGCGCTGATGAGTCCCAGCAGGAAGCCCTCGATGAGGAACGGCGCGCGGATGAAGGCGTGCGAGGCGCCCACGAGGCGCATGACCTCGATCTCCTCGCGCCGGGCCGTGATGGCCGCGCGGATGGAGTTGACGATGGCGAACAGCGCCGCGCCCAGCAGGATGACCACCAGGATGGAGCCGCCCACGCGCAGCACGTCGTTGATGGCCAGGAAGGTGGCTACGGCCTCGGAGGAGTCGTCCACCTCTGTCACGCCGGGCAACTGCTCCAGGCGCATGCGCACCACGCTGGTGTGCCCCGGGTCGTGCAGCTGCACGTGGTAGGTGTCCGGCAACGGGTTCTCGACCAGTTCGGCGGCGCGCCCCAGCGAGGGCAGGTCGGCCACCATGCCCGCCAGGGCGGCGTCCTTGCCCACGAACTCCACCCGCGCCACCTCGGGCCAGGCGCGGATGGTGTTGGTCAGCTGCACCACGTCGGCGCCGTCCGCCAGGTAGGCGGCCATCTCAAGCTCGCCCTGCAGCGTGGCCAGGGCCTGGTTGAGGTTCACGGAGAGCAGGCTGAAGCCCACGAGGATGGTGAGCGACAGCGTCATCGTGGTGAGGGTGCTGACGCTGGCAACCCAGTTGCTGCGGATGGCGCGCATGGCTTGGGAGAGCGCGTACATCAAGATACGCGCCCTTCTCCCAGGCTCCGGATGCTATGGCGAGCCGCTTGTACGGTCACGCGATGAATCTTACCCGAGGGTGACCGGCGGGTGATCAGAGCGCCGCGATCACCGCGTCGGTGAACTGCTCCGTGTCGGCGGCGCCGCCCAGGTCCGCGGTCAGCGGGCCGTTGGCCAGCACGTGGTTCACGGCCTTCTCCACCTTGCGCGCCAACTCGCCTTCGTTCAGGTGGTCGAGCAGCATGGCCACGGTGAAGAACGTGGCGGTGGGGTTGGCTATGCCCTTGCCGGCGATGTCCGGGGCGCTGCCGTGGACCGGCTCGAAGATGGCGTACTTCTCGCCCACGTTGGCGCTCGGCGCGATGCCCAGGCCGCCCGTGAGGCCGGCCATGAGGTCGGAGAGGATGTCGCCGAAGAGGTTGGTGGAGACCAGCACATCGAAGCTGTGCGGGTCGCGCACGAGCTTCATGGCGGCCGCGTCGACGATGATGTCGTAGGTCTCGACGTCCGGGTACTCCTTGGAGACCTCCATGACGGTCTCGAGGAAGAGGCCGGAGGTCAACGGCAGCACGTTGGCTTTGTGCACCACGGCCAGCTTCTTGCGACGCTTGCGCGCCTGCTGCAGGGCGACGTGAGCGATGCGCTCGCTGGCGCGCTTGGTGATGACGGCGTCCGCGATGGCGGTGTCGCCGTAGCGGCGCTCCTGCTCCACGTAGAGGCCCTCGGTGTTCTCGCGCACCATGAGCATGTCCACACCGTCCACCGTGCCCGGCACCTTGTGCGAGACGGAGGGGCGCAGGTTGGCGTACAGGTCCAGCTTCTTGCGCATGTAGCGGATGGCGCCCGCGTGCCCGGCGACCTTGCGGGAGGGGCTGGTGAAGGCGCCTGCCAGGGTGGCGTCGGCCGACTTGACGGCCTCGAGGGTGGCGTCGGGCACGCTGGTGCCCTCGCGCTCGAAGGTGGCCCAGCCGGCGTCGGCTTCCGTGAAGGTGATGTCGAGGCCCGTGGCTTCCAGCAGACGGCGGGCGGCGGGGATGACCTCCTGGCCGATGCCGTCGCCAGGTATGAGACAGATGGTAGGCATATGGTTCTCCAATTGCGCTGGGGTCGTTCCACGGTAGGCGGGGGGGCGTTCGGTGTGGGCCTAGGTGGCGCCGCGGTTCGCCGCGGCAGGCAGGACCTACCAGCGAAGCGGAACCAAGCTACCACGAGCGCCGGCTCCGGGCCGCTCGCAGTGACGACCCTCCCACTGCTAGGATGGGCTCATAGCGCGAACCGGTAGGGCGCCGGCGCAAAGCGCCCTCCCCGCAAGACAACGCCCGTTAGGCACGGGCTCGGTGGGCGACCGCCGCCTGGGAGAGCCTCCTGTGGAGAACCGCCATCTTGGAGTTGGGACAGCATGACCGCGTTGCACGGTCAGATCGAGCCCGGCACCGTCGGTAACCTGATGCAGTACCTGGCGCTGAGCCGGGCGGACGGCCGGCTCACGCTCAGTCACCGTGGCACCCAGCAGGGCAACATCTACTTCGAACAGGGCGAGGTCGTGAGCATAGAGGCCAAGCCGTTCCGCGACCTGGCCGCGCTGTCGGCCATGCTGGCCTGGAACGACGGCAGGTTCGTGTTCAAGCGCAACGTGCCGCCCCCGCGGCGCACCATGCGCCAGCAGGTGGACCTGCTGCTCCTGCAGGTCAGCCGCCTGCCCGCGGCCGACGGCGCCGAGCCCGTGCATCTGCAGCTAGGGAAGGACGCCGTGCTGGCCGCCACCACCGGCGAGGGCGTCTACCGCCTGACGGACGATCAGTTCTACGCCGAGGCGGGAGCCGAGGTCCTGCTCTCGCTCGGCGCGCTGCACCTGTGGCGCAAACTGGACGGTGTGAGCAGCCTGGGGCAGGTGGCCGCCGCCGCGGGGCGGCCCGTGGAGGAGATAGTGGCCGCGGCGCACGAACTGCTGGATCATGACCTGGCCAGCTACGTCTCACTGAAGGTGGCCGACCCGCGCTTCGTGCAGGAGCTGGAGCGCGAGGCCGTGGACCTGCTCGGCCCCGTGGGCGAGGTGGTCATCGAGGACGCCCTGCTGGAACTGGGGCTGGTGGCGGAGTCGCTGCCCATCAGCGCCGTCGACGACCTGTTCGAGGAACTGAACCGCACGTTCCCCTGGCGCCTGCGCAGCGAGTTCATGCGCCGCGCCGCCGACCTGCGCACCATGTACTCGCTCGACTCGCCGCACGCTGCCGCTGCAGGCTTGCGGGCGGAGCGGTAGAGGTGGCGTTGCGTTACGTCGTCCTGGTTCTGGAGCCGCTACCCGCTGACCTGAGCGGGGCGGCCGCCAGGCTCAGCCAACGGTTCGACCTGGAGGCCGAACGCGCCCAGCGGCTGCTGTCACGCGCGCCCGGCCCCCTCACCAGGCCCGTGCCGGAGCGCGATGCGCGCAACGTGGCGGCCGTGCTGCGCAGCGCCGGCCTGCGGGTGGAGGTGCGCGAGGGCAGCGCCGACGGGCCGGTGATGGAGTGGATACTCCCCGATCTGGATGGTGACGCGCCCGTGCCGCCGGTGCCGCCGACCGCGGAAGAGCGCGACCCCGCGCTGACGTTGGCAGGCACCGAGGAACGCCGCGAGGGCCCCAGGGACCGCCGCGCTGAAGCCGGAGGTGGGACTCCCGACCCCGGCCCGGACCCCCGGAAGACCTACGTGCCCGGCATGACCGTCACGACCCCGCCGCGCGATCCCATGCGCACCACCCTGGAGCGCGACCCGCCACAGCTGGAGCGCAGCGGCTTGCGGCGGCGCATAGCCACCGCCGCCACCCTGCCGGCCTTCCTGACGCTGCTGGTAACGCTGGTAGCTCTGGTGGTGACCCTGCTGCCCATCCTCCGTAACGCGGAGGCGCGGCGTGCGGCCAGTACCGCCCACGCTGTAGCTGCCACTCTGGAGGGGCTCTCGGGCGGGCTGCCGCTGACGGCGCCGCTGCTGCGGGCCCAGGTCACTCAGGTGGCCGAGCGCACCGCGGCGCGCCTGCCGAGCGAAGGGGTGGACTTCCTGCTCGTGCTCGACTCCGAGGGCCAGCCCCTGGTGGCGTGGTACCGCGGCCAGGTGGGAATGGAGAACCTCCCGGGCGAGCTGGTGGCCGAGCTGGAGCAGCGGCTGACGGAGAACGGCGGGGTGCAGGGCGCCGCCACAGGCATCGGCGAGGCGTTACGTACCACCGGCAACGACCTGCTGGCACTGGCGGGCCTCGCGGACGCGCCGCTCACGGTGGCCACTGCCCAGGTGCGCCGCTCCGGGGCGGACGCCGGGGTGGTCATGGCGGGCTCCGAGGGGCGCATACAGCGCGGCGACGTAGGTTGGGCGCTGCTGACCACGCTGCTGGTGGGGCTCATCCCCGTGCTGTTCGGTGCGCTGGCCGCCCTGTCGCTCAGCCGCGGTGTGCGCCAGGCCATCCTCTACCTGCTGCGCGCCACCGACCGCATCAGCCACGGCGACTTCGAGCGCGAGGTCGAGCTGCGGCGCGACGACGAGCTGGGTCAGATAGCCCGCGCCGTGGAGCGCATGCGCGTCAGCCTGCGCGAGGCCATGGAGCGCCTGCGGCGCAAGTAGGCCGCAGGCAGTCTCCCGGTAGTTCCGGAGGTCTTCCCTAAGTTCAGGGCATCGGGTGGGCGGAGGCCAGCTCGCGCACCTCGCGCGCGATGTTGTCCACGTCCACGCCCTGCATGCCGCGGTGGAGGAGGTCCGCTACCGCCGGCATCTCGTCCTTCGTGAAACCTCGCGTGGTGATGGCCGGCGTGCCGATACGGATGCCGGAGGTGACCCACGGCTTCTCCGGGTCGTAAGGGATCATGCTCTTGCTGACGGAGATGCCCACGCGCTCCAGTCGCTTGCTGGCGGTGTTGCCCGTGATGCCCTGGGGCCGCAGGTCTACCAGGAACAGGTGGTTGTCCGTGCCGCCCGAGACGATGCGGTAGCCCAGAGCGGCCATCTCGCCCGCCAGCGCGGCCGCGTTCTCCAGCACCCGCGCCGTGTACTCCTTGAAGCCCGGCTGCATGGCCTCGTGGAACGCCACGGCCTTGCCGGCTATGACGTGCTCCAGTGGCCCACCCTGGATGCCTGGGAAGACGGTGCGGTCGATCTTCTTGCCGATCTCCTCGTCCAGCCCGAAGATGACGCCGCCGCGCGGTCCGCGCAACGTCTTGTGCGTGGTGCTGCTGACCACGTGCGCGTGCGGCAGCGGATGCGGGTGCAGCCCGGCCGCGATGGGGCCGGCTATGTGCGCGATGTCGGCGAAGAGGATGGCGCCCACCTCGTCCGCTACCTGCCGGAAGCGCTCGAAGTCGATGACGCGGCTGTAGGCGCTGGCGCCGGCGATGATCATCTTCGGCTCGAACTCCAGCGCCTTCTGCCGCAGCACGTCGTAGTCGATGAGTTCGGTCTCCTCGTCCACGGGGTAGGCCGCCACCTCGTACGACTTGCCGGAGAAGTTGACGGGCGAGCCGTGCGTGAGGTGACCGCCGTGCGCCAGGTCCATGCCCAGCACGCGGTCGCCGTTCTCCAGCAGGGCGTAGTAGACGCCGAAGTTGGCCGAGGAGCCGGAGTGCGGCTGCACGTTGGCCCAGTTGGCGCCGAACAGCTGCTTCAGGCGGTCGATGGCCAGCTGTTCCACCTGGTCCACCACCTCGCAGCCGCCGTAGTAGCGCTTGCCCGGGTAGCCTTCCGCGTACTTGTTGGTGAGGACGGAGCCGACCGCTTCCAGCACCTGCTGCGAGACGAAGTTCTCGGACGCGATGAGCTCGAGGCCGTTCTTCTGCCGCTCGAACTCCTGGTCGATCAGGTCGAAGATGGCCTGGTCCCTCTGCTGATTACCCACGCCGTGCGTGGCGGTGCCTTCTGCGCTTGACTTCATGCCCGGAGTATAGCCCCGGGCCCCAGGCCGTTCCGCTCGTTGTAGCCGGGTGGTTGCCCGCTGGTTGCGTGGCGTTCACTCGGCGAAGGCGGCCAGCAGCGTGGCGGCCCGCTCAAGTTTGGAGATGTCGGAAGGGTAGAGCGCCACCAGGTCCTGGAGCGCATCACCGTAGCGCGCCAAGTGGTCAGCGCTCACGGCCGCGCGTCCGCCGGCGGCCAGCGCCTCCAGCTCCACCTCGTGGAACCCCACCTCGTCGATGGCGTACCTGAGTGCCACCTCGGCCGCGGGCTGGGCGGTGACCTCGTCGAACGCCAGCTCGGCGATGGGTGCGCCCTCCTCCAGCACCGTGAAGCGGTGTCGCTCGGTGGTGATGATCATGCGTGGCTCGAGGCGGTTCAGGTCCACGCCCGGCAGGTGCGGCTGGAACTCTGGCGGCCACGGCTGGGGTCTACCGCCCGTGTCCTCCGGCAGAGGCACCTCCAGCTCGTCGCGCTCGTGCACCCCTTGCATGACGGAACCGCGGCTTTTCAGCGTGGCCAGGCGGCTCCCGTCGCTGCTGCGTACGCGTAGCGCCATGCCCGCCGCTTGAACCGAGAGCGCCTCGTCGTCGAAGTAGACGTCCACGTGCGTTACCGGGTCCAGTTCGGTGGCATCCGCGCCAACCGCGGCCAGGGCCGAGCGGATCTCGGCCAGAGCCGGCACGCGCCCGTCCGGCGATGTGAACTTGAGTTCGCGCTCCAGGGCCATGGCCGAGTGTAACCGCGCAGGGCGCGGTGCTAGACTCTCTGCAACAGAACGCCCCCTGTGAAGCCGAGGAAGTGCGGCGCCAGCGTCGCTGACAACCGAAAGGGAGCCGAGATGTCGCAGATCCGCAACGTGGCCGTCCTGTCTCACAGCGGCGCGGGGAAGACGTCGCTGACCGACGCCATCCTCTACCGCGCCGGCGCCGTGCCGACCATGGGGAAGGTGGAAGAGGGCACCTCGCGCTCCGACTACACGCCGGAGGAGAAGCGGCGCAAGATCTCCATCTGGTCCACCGTGCACCCCTTCGAGTGGAACGGCGAACGCTTCAACATCATCGACACACCCGGCTACGCGGACTTCGTGAGCGAGATCCGCGGCGCGCAGGCCGCGGTCGACGCCGTGCTCATCGTGGTCTCGGCCGTCTCCGGCGTGGCCGTGGGCACCGAGCGCGTGTGGACCTCCAGCTTCGAGCGCGAGCTCTCCACCATGTTCGTCATCAACAAGCTGGACAGGGAGAACGCGGACTTCTTCCGCACCATGACGGACATCGAGGCCACCCTGCCAGGCAACATCGCCGCCATCCAGCTGCCCATCGCGCAGGCCGAGGAGTTCCGCGGCATCGTCGACCTGCTGGACATGAAGGCGTACGAGTGGCCCGATGGCGACCCGGTGGAGACACCCATCCCTGACGACGTTGCCGGCCTGGCGGCGGAGTACCGCGAACGCCTGGTGGAGGCCATAGTCGAGACCGACGACGAACTGATGATGAAGTACCTGGAGGAGGACGAGCTCGACGCCCAGCAGCTGAAGGACGCCTTCTACGCCGCGGTGCGGCGGAACGAGCTGACCCCGGTGCTGGTGACCTCCGCCGCGCGCGTCATGGGTATCACCCTGCTGCTCGACTTCCTCACCCACGGTGTGCGCACGGTGGACGACCACGCGCCCCTGCCGGTGGAGGAGGGCGAGCCGCCGCAACTGGGGCTGGACCACCCCTTCAGCGCTCGCGTCTTCAAGACCGTCAACGACCCCTACCTGGGCAAGGTCTCCATGCTGCGCGTGCTGTCGGGCACGCTCAAGGCGGGCGCGCCGCTGGTGGACGCCAGCACGGGCGCCGAGATCCGCACCGCGCACCTGTACGTGCCGAACGGCAAGGACCTCAACGAGGTCACCGAACTCAGTGCCGGCATGATCGGCGCCCTCACCAAGGCCGATGACGTGAGGACGGGCTCCACGCTGACCACGCCGCAGAACCGCTTCGTGCTGGCGCCCATCAGGCTGCCCGCGCCCGTGATGGCGCTGGCGCTGCATCCCAAGAGTCGCGCGGACGAGGACAAGCTGGGCGAGGGACTGGCGCGCCTGCTGGACGCCGATCCCACGCTGAAGCTCGAGCGCAACCCCGACACCAAGCAGACGGTGCTGTGGGGCATGGGCCACGTGCACCTGGAGATAGCCGTGGCGTCGCTGGCCGAACGCGGCATCGAAGTGGAGACCAGTGCGCCCCTGGTCGCGTACCGCGAGACCATACAGGGCAGCGGCGACGCCCGCTACCGCCACAAGAAGCAGTCGGGCGGCGCCGGTCAGTTCGCCGAGGTTGCCCTCAGGGTGGAGCCACTACCGCGCGGCGGCGGCTTCGAGTTCGACTGGAAGGTGGTGGGCGGCGCCATCCCCACCCAGTTCCAGTCGAGCTGCGAGAAGGGCGCCCGCGCCGGCCTGGAGGCGGGCGCGCTGGGCGGTTTCCCCGTGCAGGACGTGAAGGTCACCGTGTACGACGGCAAGGACCACCCGGTGGACTCCAAGGACATCGCCTTCCAGTCCGCCGCCACCTTCGCCATCCGCGAGGCGCTGGAGCAGGCTGCGCCCGTGCTGCTGGAGCCGCTGGCCCTGGTGAAGGTGCGCGTGCCGGACCGCTTCACCGGCGACGTCATCTCGGACCTCAACTCGCGGCGCGGCCGCATCCTAGGCATGGACAGCGAGGGCTCCGTCAGCGTGGTCTCGGCGCACGTGCCCATGGCCGAGATCCAGAGCTACTCCGCCGACCTGCGCAGCATGACGGGCGGCCGCGGCGCCTTCTCGCTCAAGCCCGACCGTTACGAGATCGTGCCGCAGCACGTGGCCGAGAAGATCGTGGCCGAGCAGAAGGCGGCCAGGGCCGCCAGCGACTAAGAGGTTAGTCGCCGGCGGCTAGTCGGCACGGAACGAGCGGGTGGGTTCAGAGCGCAGCCAGCTGCGCCGTCACGTCCTGCGCCAGCTCGCGCCCCAGGTCCTCAGCCTCACGCGCCTCGCCCGTGGTGCTGGCCTGCAGCGTGGTGCCGTCCTTGATGACGGCGCCGAAGAGGGTGAGCTCGCCGTCGTCGGTGACGCTGGCCAGTGCGCCGACGGTGTGGCCGTCCAGCGCAGCGGCGAAGGCGCGCTCGGCGCGCGTGCGGTCGAAGCTGGGGCGGTGCTGCAGCGAGTAGGCCGCCTCGAAGGCCACGTCGTCGTCCTCGCGCACCAGCAGGCCCAGGGCGCCCTGGCCGGGCGCGGGCGTGAACACCTCCTGCTCGAGCACCGCATCTATGGCGTTGCGATGATCCAGCGTGGTGAGCGCCAGCGACGGCACCACGAGGGCGCCGAACTCGCCACGGGCCAGGCGCCCCAGGAGGGTCTCGGTATGGTCGGTCACGACCTCGGTGCGTAGACCGCCCCTTGCAGCGGCCAGGAACTTGGCGTCGCGCTCGGACGGCACCGCCACGGTGGCGTCAGCGTCCAGTTCCTCCAAGGTTTCGCGGCCGCGGGCCGCTAGGGCGGAGCGGGCCTCGCCGCGGCGCGGCACGGCCACGAGCGTTAGACCTTCGGGCAGCTGATAGGGGAGGGCTTCTAGCTGAACGATAGCCATGCCTACCTGGCCATCCTGCAGGGCTTTAAGGAGAGGTTCGGCTTCCGTACCGGCGGTGCCGTTGACGGTCCTCAGCGTTAGGTGAAGATCGGGCCACTCTTCGGTGAGGCGCTCGAGGATGTGGCGCCCCTGACGGATCGCGAAGGAGCCCTCGCGATTTCCCAGGACTATTCTGGCCATATGGCCCTTCTTTTACCACGGGTGCATCCGTAGGCGAGGGCGGGTGGGCGGTGTCCACCGGCCCCGGTCCGAGGGGTTACACGTCCGCTCAAGCGACCCGCTCCCCCTGCCGCCGCAGTTCCTCGGCCAGGTCCGTGGCCTCCCACGGGAAGTCGGCGCGTCCGAAGTGCCCGTACGCGCTGGTGGCGGCGTAGATGGGGCGCCTAAGGTCGAGCTTCTCGATGATGGCGGCGGGACGGGCGTCGAACGTGGCCTGCACCAGATCGCCCAGGCGCTCGTCGGGCATGACGCCGGTGCCGAACGTGTCCACGTACAGCCCCACCGGGCGGGCCACGCCGATGGCGTACGCCAACTGGATCTGACACCGCTCGGCCAGGCCCGAGGCCACCACGTTCTTGGCGATGTAGCGGGCGTAGTAGCTGGCGGACCGGTCCACCTTGGTGGGGTCCTTGCCGCTGAAGGCGCCACCGCCGTGCGGCGCAGCTCCACCGTAGGTGTCCACGATGATCTTGCGGCCGGTGAGGCCGGCGTCCGCCGTGGGTCCGCCCTCCACGAAGCTGCCCGTGGGGTTGATGAGGTAGCGCGTGGACTCGTCCAGCATGTCGGCCGGCGCCACCGCCTGCAGCACGTGGCGGTACAGGTCGTCCCTGATGGTCTGTTGATCAACGTCCGGATGATGCTGCGCGGAGAGCACCACGGAGGTGATCCTGGTGGCTCGGCCGTCCTCGTACTCCAGCGTCACCTGCGCCTTGCCGTCGGGCCGGAGGTAGGGCACTATGCCCGCGTGGCGCACCTCCGCTAAGCGCCGCGTCATGGTGTGGGCCAGTTGGATCGGCAGGGGCATGAGCTCGGGTGTCTCGCGGATGGCGTAGCCGAACATGAGACCCTGATCACCGGCACCGGTCTGATCCAGGGGGTCACCGCTGCTGGCTTCGACCGCGCGGTCAACGCCCTGAGCGATGTCCGGTGCCTGTTCGTTGAGGGCTATCAGGACGGCCGAGTGGTCGGCGTCGAAGCCGTATTCGGCGCGGGTATAGCCCACGTCACGCGCGGCCGTGCGCACTATGGCCTGAACGTCCACGTCCGCGCTGGTGGTGACTTCGCCCGCCACTAGGGCGAGGCCTCTGGTCAACAGCGTCTCCGTTGCCACCCTGGCTCCCGGATCGTCCTTGAGGATGGCGTCCAGCACACTGTCGCTGATCCTGTCGGCGAGCTTGTCGGGGTGCCCTTCGGTGACGGATTCCGCGGATACGAGAGTTCGCAACTTCTGACCTCCGGTGAGTCCGCTCGGGCGGCGCGGCCCAGGGCGGTCCGCCCGCTTCCGCGAAGGGAGCGGAGCGTGCGACCGGGCAGGTGGGATCCACGCCGCGTGGCGGCGGTCCACAGCTTAGCAGGGCAGGCGAGGCCGGCACCCAGCCGGGCGGCACGTTAGCTGGCGCCCGTATACTCGCCGCATGCAGGTGAGGGAAGCCCGGCGCGGCGACGCGGAAGCCGTTCATGAGCTGCTCGTCGGCATCTACGCTGAGGGCGGCTCGTTCGTGAGCGACGGCGCCGAGAGCCTCAACCACCTCGCCATGCGCCTCGGCAGCCGCGTGCCCTCGCGCTCGCTCTACCTGGTGGCCACGCTGGAGGGCGAGGTGGTGGGCTGGCTCGAGTTGCACCGTTCGCCCGCCCGGCGTCTGGAGCACGTGGCCGTGCTCACCCTGGCGGTGGCGCCCGGTGCGCGCCGGCGCGGCGTGGGCAGGGCCCTCATGCGCGCCGCCTACGGCTGGTGCCAGCGCGTGGGCGCCCTGAAGATCTCGCTTCACGTGCGTGCTCAGAACGACGCGGCGGTGCGGCTGTACCTGGCCGAGGGGTTCGAGGTGGAGGGGCGCGAGCGCAACCACGTGCGGCTGGTCGACGGTGAGGGCGAAGGTTTCGAGGACAACCTGATAATGGGCCGGTGGTTACCGGAGGGCTGAGGGCCCCACGCGGTAAACTCCCCATGTGACAGCGAACGGAACGGCCCGCGGGACGGTGGGTGAGACGCCTGACCAGCGCGTGGCGCTCTTCGTGGACACCCAGAACCTCTACTACGCGGCCCGCGACATGGGTACGGCGGTGGATTACGGCACCTTACTGGAGTCAGCGGTGCGCGGCCGAGTGCTGGGCCACGCCACGGCCTACATCGTGGAGCGCGATGGGGACGCCACGGCCTTCGGGTTCATCGGCAAGCTCTCGGCGCTCGGTTACCGGGTGAAGCGCCGCAAGGTGCGCGTGCACCGCGTGAACGACGAGGGTACGCCGGTGCTGGAGGGCGACTGGGACATGGGCATCGCCGCCGACATCGTGCGCAGTTTGGAGCACGCTGACGTGGTGGTGTTAGCCAGCGGTGACGGCGACTTCGTGCCCATGCTCGAGCTGGCGCAGGAGCGCGGCAAGCGGGTGGAGATAATGGCCTTCCGCGAGGCCGCCAGCCAGGCGCTACAGGACATGGCCGACCGCTTCCTGCCGCTGGGTGAGATCGAGGGCATCTTCATGCCGCCCCGCGCGCCCGCCTGAGGCGCTGCCCGCGCGCCCTTGTTATCCGGAACACGACTCCCGGAAGCGCATCAAGGGGCTAGTTGATCGGCTAACTCAATCGTCGAGGGCTAGATCGCTCCACGCCATATCGAACTCGGCCAGGTAGCGCCCCAACGCTCGGAGGTACGCTTGGTACTCGCGTTCCAGCGCGTCCACCGAGCGGCTGAGCACCTGCTCGGCCCGCGCCACGTCCTTCTCTGGAGCGCCTTCGGAGACTGCCAACTGCATGCGTTCCGCTGCTATGCTCACGGCCTCCACGGCGAACGCCAGTTGCAACCAGGCGGAACCAACGGCCGCCGTTTGCGCCGTTACCCGGGCCGGCAGTTGGGTGTCGAACTCCGCCAGTGCGGCCTGCGCCGCCTCCAGTTCGGCGGCCGCCGCCGCCAGCGCGGGGCCCATGGTGTCGTCCAGGCGGATGGTGGCCGCCAGGCCCACGCCCCAGCTATGCGCCGCGGCCGGCCGCAGGCGCAGGTCCACCCCCGCGCCGGGTCTCCCGCCGTCGAGTTCCACCTCCGCCCGCACGCGCGCCCCGCCCTCCTGGTAGTGGGCCGTGAGGCTGAGGTCGCGCAGCGGCCCGAGCGTGGCGCGGCGGTTCCGGGCCGCCGCCAGGTCCGTCGCGTGGACGAGGAGCAAGCGCTCGGCCATGAGGCCAGGTTCGGGTTGCGGCAGGGCGGGACCGCCTGCGCGGTTCATGGTGCCGGCCGCCGGAGCGAGGCAGGCAACAGGGCCGGTGTGCGTTATGCGGTCGGCGTGGGCCTTGACCGCTGGGAGCGGCACCCCGAGCCGCTCCAGTTCCGCCAGCGCGGTCGCCGCCTCTCCGGCGCGACCGGTGGCGGTGGCACGGGCGCGTGCCGCGGCCAGATCGAGTTCGCGGATGTTGAGGGCTAGGTCGGGTGGTAGGTCGGGGGGCAGGACGTGGTCCAGCTCGGGTGCGGGAACGAACGCAAGATCGGGCGCTGATCCCGGTGGCCCTGCCGGTGCTGAGTCCGTTGCTGGTTCGGGACCTTGCTCCGCCGCCGCCGGCGACGGGCCGCTTGCGCTTCCAAGAGCCGCCGCCTGGGCCGCGATCGCGCTGCGGCGGACGGAGGCCGCCAGGCTCTCGGCCTCGGTGGCGCTGCCTTCGGCTTGCGTCCACTGCCGCTGGGCTGCTCTTAGGCGGCTCAACTGTATGAGGGCGTTCAGCACGTCGGCCCTCCGCTGCTCCGCCTCGCGCTTACGGGCTGTAGTCAGGGCGGTGCGGGCGCGGACCACGGCCACCTCGTCGTAGCGGTAACCCAAGGCGGCGTCCAGCTGCAGCGTCGTGTCCCAGGCGGCCGCTTCCTCCCGAAGCAGGTTGGCGCCCACGTCGACGCCGCTGGTGACGCTCAGCACGGTCGACAGCCCCAGCTCGGCGAGGCGCAGCTCCCCCTCCCGGCGCGACACCTCCGCCCGCCGCTGGACCCCTTCGGGAGAACCGGCAGCCAGCGCCAGCTCCAGATCCGCGGTGCAGACGAAGGCCGGGGTCACGGGTAGTCCGGCAGCACCGGCGTCGGCGGACGTGCCGAGCGCGGCGCCCTGCCCGGCCAGGGGAAACGGCGGAGCGGCGGCCGTGGCTGCGGATACGGCGCACCACAGCAGCAACGTCCGGGCCACGACCGGCCACCTACGCCTAGAGGGTGTCCGGTCCGGCGCCATCGCGGTTCGGCACCCGCAGGCGGGGCGGCGTACCTTAAGACGCGGTACAGCGGTCAGGATATGCAACATGTTCTCCCCCCAAGCCGCAACTGCGGTGGTGCGGCGATGAGAAACCCGTGCCTGACTAATGAAGTGCGGCCTCATTATGCTGGGTCCTCCGCGCGGATGCAACGCTGCGCCGCTCTAACATCCCCAGGGCGCTCCGCGCCCTCACAGTTGCCTACCACCCACCTCTGCCTTGACATACGATGAGCACATGAAAGTAACCATCATCGGTACGGGTTATGTGGGCCTGACTACGGGAACTGCGCTCGCGTATTTGGGGCACGACGTAACCTTCATCGACAAGAACCAAGCAATAGTGGACAAGCTGGAGGCGGGCATACCGACCATCCACGAGGATGGGCTGGCCGAGATCATGGACGCCGGCAAGCGCAACTCCACCTTCCGCACGGACCTTCCAGAGTTGAGCGGCACCGGCGTCGTGATGATCGCGGTGGGCACCCCCTCCAAGGAGAACGGCGACGCTGACCTGTCGTACGTGGACGCCGCCGCCACCGAGCTGGCCGACATGGTGCAACCGGGCGCGCGTCTCGTGGTGGTCAACAAGTCCACCGTGCCGGTGGGCAGCGCCCGTCACGTGGAGGGCATTATCGATCGGCGCCTGAAGGCGCGAGGCATCGAGGCCGAAGTGCACGTGGCCTCCAACCCGGAGTTCCTGGCCGAGGGCCGTGCGGTGCGCGACACCCTGTACCCGGACCGCATCGTCATCGGCGCCGACGACCCGGTGGCGTCCGGGCT
This sequence comes from uncultured bacterium, assembly GCA_964467885.1. Taxonomy (GTDB): domain Bacteria; phylum Deinococcota; class Deinococci; order Deinococcales; family Trueperaceae; genus JAAYYF01. The sequence goes on from CAYXUE010000026.1 coordinate 30,322, forward strand.
GCTGCGCGAGATGTACGCGCCCATCCTGGAGCAGACCTTCGAGCCCCCGCCCGGCTCGCCGCGCCCGGAGCGGTACGACCTGCCGCCCCTGATCACCACCACCCCAACCAGCGCGGAGCTGACCAAGTACGCCGCCAACTCGTTCCTGGCCACCAAGATCAGCTTCATCAACGAGTTCGCCATCCTGGCGGAGAAGGTGGGCGCCGACATCACCGAGGTGGCGCGCGCCATCGGCCTTGATCAGCGGATCGGCGGGCGGTTCCTCAACGCCGGCATCGGCTGGGGTGGCAGCTGCTTCGGCAAGGACACCGCCGCGGTCCTCGCCCTAGGTAACACCTACGACTACGATCTGCAGCTCGTGCGCTCCGCCATCGACGTCAACCGGCGCCAGCGGCTCTTCGTGGTCGACAAGCTGCAGCGCCACCTCAAGGTGTTGCGCGGCACGACCATAGGGCTCCTGGGTCTGGCGTTCAAGGGCAACACGGACGACATGCGCGACTCGCCGGCCCTAACCCTCATCGAGGAGTTGCACGAGCGCGGCGCTGTGGTGCGGGCCCATGACCCCATCGCTGTGGCCACGGCCAAGCGGCACTTCCCCGACCTGCCCGTGGAGTACGCGGAGGACGAGGTGAGCCTGGCGCAGGGCTGCGACGCGGTCGTGGTGGTAACCGACTGGAACCAGTACCGCCAGCTGCCGCTGGAGGAGATGAAGTCCGCCATGAAGGGCGACCTCATCCTCGACGCACGCAACCTGCTCCAGCGCCAGAACGTGGAGGGTGCCGGCCTGCAGTACGTTGGCGTGGGCCGGTGAGTAACAGGTTCACGGCCTAAGCAGGCTCGGCTCCGCGGCCCGGCGCCCACGTGTTGATGGGCGCCGGGCCGCGATGTTGTATCACCAGCCGCCGAAGGTAGATCCGGGCGCCACGAGCGCCGCTCGGACACGAAGTTCCATGGGGAAATAGGGCGTGAGGTCTATGGGCGAGCCGTCGGCCTCGCGAGTGTATCGGTCGTCCAGCGGCCTGCCCGTGGCATCGCGCAGCACCACGAGTAGCTGCGAGACGCCCTGACTCCAGTCCACGTCCCCGCCCGACAAGCCGGAGAGCGGCACCGAGGTGCTCACGGAACCGGAGGAGGGCAGGACCATGGCGCTGGCGTCCGTGCACAGCGGGCTGACCACACTGAAGTCGCCCGGCACGATGCAGAACTGCACCGAAACTGGTTCCGCGCTCGGACGCGAGCCCACCTGAACCTGGACGTGGAGCGTACCCGTGCCGTACGAGACGGGGTCCGAGAGGCTGATGCCCGGCGCCAGCTCGGGCGCAAGGAAGATGAAGGCGCCCTGGCCCCCGGAGGAGGCCTTGGAGGCCCGCACCGAGGTGTCCACCAGCTCGAGCGTCGGCCCGGTGGCGCTGCCGATCTGGGGCGACGGCGCCGGGCTCGGGGTGGGGGATGGGGTGGGTGTCGG
>CAYXUE010000026.1:31886-34107 GCA_964467885.1 uncultured bacterium
GGTTCCGGTTCGGGCGTGGGCGGTGGCGCAGGTTCCGAGATGACCGGCGGCGGGACCGGCTCGGGCTCGCGCACCGCAGCCAGAGCGTCCAGTTCAGCGTAGTAGGCCAGGGCCTGGCTGGCCTCGGGGTCGTTGGGCAGCAGCTGCGCGAGCCTCTCCCAGTGCGCCCGTGCCCTGTCGTTCTGCCCGATCTGGCCTGCGGCTGCCGCCGCTCCGCGTATGGCGTCCGTGAAGTTGGAGGCCAACTCGGCTGCCGACTCGAAGCGCTGCAAGGCCGCCGAGTATTCGCCCTGGGCGTAGAGGTCCTGGGCGGCCAGGAAGTCGTCCGTAGCGGCCGCCCCGTAGTTGGCGGCTAGGCGAGCCCTCACCAGCAGCGGCGCAACGCTGGGCACCACGTCCACGGCCCGCGCCAGGTTGGTGGCTGCCGCAGCGTAGTTCCCGAGCTCCAGCTCCGCCTGGCCGAGAAGGGAAGCTATCTGCAAGTTGCCCGGGTCGTACTCCTGTGCCTGGCGTAGCAAGTCCGCTGCGCGTGCCCAATCGCCCGCCCTGAAGGCACCGGACCCGAGTGAGGTAGCTGCGGCCGCGGCCTCGCTGCGAGCGTTGGCGTCCATGCTGCCCCCGGTCGCCCGGTAATCCTGCCACGACTCCCAGGCGGGGCCGTACCAGCCCGTTATGCCGTAGGCCTGCGCCAGGAAGCGGTGCGGCTCGGGACGGCCCGGAGCCAGGTCGCTGGCACGCTCCGCGGCTCGGAAGGCCTGACGCCAGAGCGGCTGGTCGGGGCGGTGGTTCTGATATGCGGCCAGCGCCTCCGTGGCGGCGGCTTGGGCCTCCCTCAAGGCAGCCGCGGCCTCCTCGGGCAGGCCTGACTGCGCGCTAGCCGAGATGGCCACGGCGAGCAGGAGGGTGGTCAGGGTAAGGCGCACCGCGCGTAACATGGTCACATACACATTATCGACCGTAACGCTTCCAGGAGGGGGTGAACGCCGACCCGCGGCGGGCGCCGTGATGCAATAACGGAATCCGGAGCGCGTAACTGACACTATCGGTTCAGGTAATGTTCGAGATTACAGAAGGCGTAGAAGAGCCTACCGGGGTCCGTTCCGGGTCGCGGTGGGTAGGAAGGCAGGTTGGGGATGCGTAGATATCTCTTCGCGGTGGCCGCGCTGCTTCTGATGGCGGTCGGCATCACTCAGGTGGTGGGAGGTGAGTGGGGCCGCGGCGCCGTGGCGAGCCTGAACGAAGCGGGCGTCGACACCGGCTTCCCGGACGGTTCGTTCCTGGGCGACAACCCCGTCACCGGCTACCAGGCGGCCATCCTGGTGGACCGTCTGCTGACGCGCATGGATATGGCCACCGGCTGCACCGACGCTGCGGCAGGTGCCGTGGACACCGGTTTCAGCTTCACGGACGTACCGCAGGGCCACTGGGCGGCCGGTGCGGCTGCGCGGGTGGCGCAGTTGGGCGTGAGTGAGGCCTTCCCCGACGGGACGCTGAAGGGCGACGAGTACCTCACCGGCTACCAGACCGCATTGCTGATCAGCCGCGCGGTAGACGTGGTGGACGCCAAGCTGGAGTGCGGCGAGCAGACCGTGGTGGAACGCCTCGGCGCTATGAGCGCGGAGGTCTCCGAGATCAGGGCCGAGATCGCTTCCGGCGCACTGATGGGGCCCCCGGGCCCCGCCGGGCCGCCGGGTCCCGCGGGTGAACCCGGGCCCCAGGGCGAGCCCGGTCCGGCCGGCGAGCCCGGTGAATCCGGCGCCACGGGGCCGGAAGGTCCCGCCGGTCCCGCCGGCGAGCCAGGACCGCAGGGCCCCGCCGGGCCCGCTGGGGAGATGGGGCCAGCAGGCCCAGCAGGGCCGGCGGGACAGCCCGGCGCCGACGGCAGGGACGGATTGGCCTGCTGGGACCTGAACGGTAACGGAGTGCAGGACTTCACCGAGGACGTGAACCAGGACGGCATGTGGAACGCGGAGGACTGCGTCGGTCCCGCCGGTCCCCAGGGGCCACCGGGCGAACGCGGCGCGACGGGCGCGACGGGCCCCGCCGGACCTCCCGGGGCGCAGGGCGTAGCCGGTCCGCCGGGGCCGCAAGGGCCTGCGGGACCGCAGGGTGAGCCTGGGCCAGCTGGGCCCGAGGGTCCGCAAGGTGAGCAGGGCCCTCCGGGAAATCCAGGAAACCCGGGACCTCCGGGTCCCCAGGGTCCGCAAGGTGAGCAGGGTGA
>CAYXUE010000027.1:0-33579 GCA_964467885.1 uncultured bacterium
CATATCTGCCGGTCACGCAGATGGTCGCGGGTTCAAATCCCGTCGGCTCCGCCACCGCAGTTACGAGGGGCCGGCCCCAGGGGCCGGCCGCTCGCGTTAACCGTCGGTTCAGGAACAGCGCACGTATCAGTGGGGAAGCACTTTTGCTGATACGGTGATGGTGTGAACGAACTTCCTCTCTTCCCACTGGACGTCGTGGTCTTCCCCGGCATGACGGTCCCGCTGCACGTACACGAGGAGCGCTACAAGCAGCTCGTGCGCGAAGTGTTGGCGCAGGAGCAGGAACCCAAGCGTTTCATCATCGTGTACGAACCGGACCATGCCGCCATCCGCGACACCGCGGTGCGCGTGGCGCGCTACGGCACGCTCGTGCACGTTCTATCCGCCGAGGAGAACCCCGACGGCACCACCGACCTGCTCGTCCACGGCCAGGAGCGCTACGAGGTGGAGGTCAGCCGCGTGGTCGAGGTCGCCGAGCCCGGCGGCGCCACGCGCCCCCTGGCCTACGCGACCGAGACGCCGGCTCCCCTGGGGCGGGACGACCCCAACGAGGAGGCCATCGCCGCCTGGGACGCGCTGGACACCTTCCGCACCTACGCGGGAAAGCGCTTCCAGGGCAACGCGGGCGACGAGATCGACCGGCACCTGCCGGACGACCCCTTCTACCAGGCCTCCTTCATCGCGGCCAACATCGTGGTGCCCGGCGAGGCCAAGCAGAGCCTCCTGGAAGCCGGCAGCCTGCGTGAGCGCTTCGACCTGGCTCGCGCCCTCATGCTCGAGCGCATGGAGCGCCGTACCCGCAGCCGCCGGGGCCGTGCGTGACCTCGGCGGAACTGACCGAGAAGGACCGCGCAGAACAGGAAGAACGCGAACGCTACTCCTTCCGCTGGAGTGACCTCCCGCTGGTCACTCCGGACGTGGAGGGCACGGGAGGCGTGGTGCGCACCACGCCCGAGGACTTCCGCGTCACGGAGATCCCCCTCTACCTGCCGGAAGGCACGGGCTCGCACCGCTACCTGCTTGTCGAGAAACGCGGCTACAACACCCGCGAACTGGTGCAGGCGCTCATGCGCGGCGGCGTGGAGGAGAAGGCCATCGGCGTGGCGGGCCTGAAGGACAAGGCCGCCGTCACGGTGCAGTGGCTGAGCGTACCGAAGCGCTTCAAGGAGGCCGTGGGCGAGCTGGCCGCCCTGCCGGGCGTGCGCATCCTCGATGAGAGCTACCACCGCAACAAGCTGGGCATCGGCCACCTGAAGGGTAACCGCTTCGAGATAACCGTCCGGGGCGTCGGGCCGGGCGCAGCGGCGGCAGCAGGGGAGGCGTTACGCGCCCTAGCCGTCCGCGGCTCGCCCAACTGGTTCGGGCCCCAGCGCTTCGGCCGCTTCGGGGGCAACGCCTACGACGGCTTGAGGGTGCTGAGGGGCGAGGACGTTCCCGGCGGGCACCGCCTCAAGCGCTTCTTCCTCTCCGCCCTGCAGTCCACGCTCTTCAACGCCATCTTGGCGCGCCGCATCGAGGCCGGCCTCTACCAGCGGGTGATCCAGGGTGACTACGCCAGGAAGCACGACACGGGCGGCACCTTCCTGGTGGAGGACGAGTCCGTGGAGAGCCCGCGCGCGGAGCGCCTGGAGATCAGCGCCACCCTGCCGCTCTTCGGCCGCAAGGTCAAGCAGTCCGGGGGGCGGGCCGGCGAGTTCGAGCAGGCGGTGCTGAACGAGTACGGTCTGCGCTGGGCGCAGTTCACGCCCCGCCATGGCGACAGGCGCCTGACGCGCGTGCTGCTGGAGGACACCGAGACGGCCATGCTGAAGGCGGACGACCCGCTGTCGGCAGCTCCGGACGGGGCGCAGGGCGCCGCTGAGGTATCGCCCACCGGTGAGTCGGCGCCCGCGCCGCCGGTGGTGGAGGACGCTCTGCGCCTGGCCTTCAGCCTTCCCAAGGGTTCCTACGCCACGGCGGTGCTGCGCGAGGTGATGAAGGTGGAGGTCGACGCGCCCTTCGAGCGGCCGGACGAGCTGGACTAGGGTCCGAGCAGCGCTTCAGCGGCAAAGAACGAGGTAGTCGGGAGCCGGCGGGCCGGGGTCCGGGCGGACCGTCTCAAGCCGTACGCCGCCGCCAGACCAGCTCCACCATGAAGAGCGCCAGTCCCGCCACGGCGAAGTAGGGCCACAGGTGGCGCCGGTCCGTAGCCAGGCGCGCTTCGTACGCCTCGCCCGGCTCCACTACCCGCCCGCCGCTACGCAGAGCCACGTCGGCCAACAGCGCCGCCCCGTCCACGTCCATGTACTCCGGATCGGGACCACCCGCGCGGGTGCGCGCCACCACCTCGCCCTCCGACACCAGCACGACCTCGCCGGAACCGCCGGACCAGGGCAGGCGGCCCGTGTAGCGCCCGGGCGCCACCTGCTCCAGCAGGAGGGTGCGGCCGTCGTGGCGCGCCTCTATGCGGGCGTTGTTCACGTAATCGCCTCCCTCCACGGCGTCCACCGTGATGGCCAGGTCGGCGCCCTCCCTCGTGGCCGTGGCGCTCCAACCCGGCGGAACCGCCTGCAGCCAGCGCGTGAGCGTGGCCAGCAGGCCCGGCAGTTCGGGCCAGTTGCCAAGGTCGCCGGCCCAGCCGTTCAGGTCGGTGGTCAGCGCGGCCGTGCGGCCCAAACCCGCGCGCCGCGTGGCCAGCAGCGGCTCGCCGACCCGGCCCTCCAGGAGCTCCTGAGCGTCGGACTTGAGGCTGGTGGCCACGTAGGCGTCCACCGCCGGCAGTGCCGCCGGGAACGTATAGAGCGGGTTGGGGCGCGGGGTCGGCACTGTGGGTTCCTCCACCAGCAGGGCGCGTGTGGCGGTCAGCGCCTCGTTGGTGAAGATGCGGGGCAGTGTGCCCACGTCGAGCGCCGCGTAGTAGCGGCCCCCACCGGCCAGGGCTATCTGCTCCAGCCGGGCGAAGTCGGCCGCCTCACCGATGGCGATGGTGGACGTGGTGATGCCCTTCTCCAGCGCCTCCCGGGCCATGGCGCCGAAGTCCACCGGGGTGGAGGCCTGCTGGCCAAACGGTGCGGAACCGTCGTACAGCTGCCCGTCGGAGAGGATGATCACGTGCTTCACGGCGGCCTGCGTCGCCTCGAGGGCCTCCAGGGCCTGCGCGTAAGCCGGCTCCAGCACCGTGCCGCCCGACGTGCCCAGCGAGAGGATGCCTGCCGCCATCTCGCGCTTGCCGCGCTCGCTGGCGGGCCTCAGCTCGAAGACCCAGCGGGTACCCGGACCATCGCTGAAGGCGATCATGCCCAGCAGGTCCTCCTCGTAGGCCAACTCCACCACCTGCAGCGCCCCCTCCTTGGCCAGCTCGATCTTGGCCGGCCGGCCGCTGGCCATGCTCTGCGAGCGGTCCACGACCATCATCAGCGCCACCAGCGGCAGGGAGACCTCCGTACGCAGGTCGGTGGTCACCGGCAGAACCTCCTCCACCGCCGTGCGGTACCAGGCGCCGAAGCCGAACGAGTCGGGCCCCCCGGTCATCAGGAGTCCACCGCCGCCGTCCACGAACGACCGGAGGAGATCGAGCTGCCCGGCGGTGAACTGCCCCGAGGAGCCGCGCACCACCACCGCGCCGTACGGCAGGGGAGCAACCAGGCTGGCGGGGTCCCCGCGCACGACGTCGATGCCCTGAACCTGCAGCAAGTCCGCGAAGTCCGGATCGCCTATCACCAGCACGGGCGGCCGCGAGCGCACGCTGACCTCGCTGGTGGCCGAGTCGTCGCTGGTGGGCTGCTCGAAGTCGACCGTCACGGTGGCGCGTACTGGCGTACTGCCGCTCTCGCCCAGCTGGAAGGTGAACGGCACGGCGTTCTCGCCCGCTGCCAGGGCCACGTCGACGGGAGCCAGCGCTGCGCCCCCCACCTCTACGTGCAGGCGCGCCTCGGTGGCACGGTCGGAGCGGATGACCGCCACGCCCTCCACCACCTGCCCGGGCGCACCCTGTGTGGGGAGCAGAAGCTCCTGGAGCCTCAGATCCGTGACGCTAGGGACCACCACCACGTCCACGGGCGTGCTGGGCAAGGTGGTCAGCAGGCGCTCAGGGGGAGTGACGCCGTCCGACACCAGCAGGACTCGGCTGGCGCCGTTGGCCGCGGCCACCTGCAGGGCACGCGCCAGGTCCGTGGCGCCCGTATCGAGCGTGGGGGGCGGGGGCTGCTGCAGGCCGGTGGCGCGCACCGCGTCCGCTGCGGCCAGTACCACCTCGCTGCCGTTCGCTAGGGCACCCAGGTCGATGGAGCGGGCGGCTTCAAGCCCGCGACTGCCCACCGAGTCCGACACGTCCACCACCACCGCCAGGTGCCCACCGGGCACCAGCAGCCACGGCTGAGCCAGTGCCAAGGCCAGCGCCGTGATGGCCAGGCCGCGCAGCCACCAGGTGCGCCGGCGCCGGCGGAACACGACCACCAGGGCCGCCAGGGCGAGCAGAGCCCAGGGGAAGCCGAACGTTACGGCGCCCAGGGTCAGGTCACCTTCGAACGATGAAGTCGGCACAGCATCCAGATGCTAGCAGGGCGCGAGGGTGGCCACGGCTGTCTCCGGCCCGCAGCCATGGCGTCCAGCGGCACCTAGGCGCATAGGGCGCCTGCTATCATTGTCGTGTGGCCGAGAAGCTGCCGTACGTCCTGATCGCCATGACCACCGATGAGCGTGGGAATGGGATGAAGGCCGTCATGGACGAACTCAACCTGCGTTCGGAGGTGCTCAGCAGCATCGAGCAGCTCCTGTATCACACGCGCGGCAACGTTCCGGACGCACTCGTGCTCGAGCACGGACTGGCGCAGAAGGCTCAGCACCTGGATCCCGTCTCGCTACTGCGGCGCCGCAAGGGCCTGGAGGACGTGCCGTTCGTGTACTTAGGCCCCGAGAACGCCGAACTGCAGGCGCAGGTGGTGGGCGCTGGGGTGGACTCCTACCTCACGCTGCCCACGCGGCCGGCGGTACTGAAGGCGTACATCGCCAGACTCCTCGAGCGGCGGCGCGCCGAGGGCGCCATGCGCCGCGCGCTGGAACAGGCGCGCAACTTCGAACAGGCCTTCAAGGAGAGCGAGCGGATGAAGGACGACCTCATCCACATGCTCGTGCACGATCTGAAGAGTCCCATATCCAGCGTCATGGGTCTGCTGGACCACTCGCTGCAGATGCTCAGCACCTCGGACTCCACGGAAGTCGAGGAGCTCCTCAGCCTCGCACGTTCGGAATCGCAGCACCTCCTCAACCTGGCGGCGAACATCCTGGACGTCAGGCGCATGAAGGAGGGCCACATGCCGTACGAGCCCGCCGTCATCGAGAGCCTCACCGCCCTGGCGAAGGAGTCGCTGGCGGACGTCAGCGGCGGTCCGCGCGACCGCAACTTCGGCTTCCTGGTGCGACCTGAGGCGGACCGGGTGGTGGGAGACCCCAAACTCCTGCGGCGTGTACTGGCCAACCTTCTGGCCAACGCCATCAAGCACACGAGGCGCGGCGGCTACATCGATTTCCGGGCCTGGAAGCAGGAGGACGGCTTCGTGCTCAGCGTGCGCGACGACGGGGAGGGCATCCCGGAAGCCGACCAGAAGCGCATCTTCAACGCCTTCGAGCAGTCCAGGCACACCATCCACGACCGCTACGACACCGGCATGGGTCTCACGTTCTGCAAGCTGGCGGTCGAGAAGCACGGCGGCAAGATCTGGGTGGAGTCCAAGGTCGGCAGGGGCAGCACCTTCTACTTCACGCTGCCCGACAAGGTGAGTAGCGATCCCACCGGCGTCGAGTTCAGTGTCGCGGGCCACTAGCACCGCACCCACACCCGATTGGTCGCTGGAACAGGAACTGTGGCGCCGCAACGTGAAGCTCGTGGCCGGCATCGACGAGGCGGGACGTGGCGCGCTCGCCGGCCCCGTGGTGGCCGCGGCCGTTATCCTGCCGCCCGGTGAGGAGCACCCTTTCCGCGATTCCAAGGCGCTGAGTAAGGAGCAGCGGGAGGAGTTGGCGGCACTGGTGAAGCGGGTGGCGTTGGCCTACGCCGTGGGGGTGGCGAGCGCCCTCGAGGTCGACAGCCTCAACGTGCTCGGCGCCACCCGCCTGGCCGCTCTGCGCGCCCTGCGAGCGCTCGATCCCGCCCCGGATGGCCTGGTCACCGACTTCCTCAAGCTGGGCACGGACCTCCCGGAGTTGGCCGTGGCTCGCGGGGACGCGCGCAGCTACCAGATCGCCGCTGCCAGCATCCTGGCCAAGACGCACCGCGACGCCCACATGTGCCGCTTGGAGGAGCGCTACCCGGGCTACGGCTTCGCGCGGCACAAGGGCTACGGGGCGCCCCAGCACCTGGCAGCCCTGGAGAGTCTGGGAGCCTGCGCCGAGCACCGCACTACCTTCGCGCCCGTGGCGCGCCGGGCTCTGTTCGCCACCGGTTGAGGCGTCCTCAGCCAAGGTAGAGGCGCGGTGTGAAGCGCCCTCGCTCGCTGGAGGCGTTCCCGGTGACTCCCACGTGTTCCGTCAAGGCCACAGCTCCCGGTTGTGCCAACGTTTCAGTCAGGGCCGAAGCGGGCGCCATGTACGCCGTGAAGTAGAATGCTGCCGAACCCGCTGAGCCGACGATGGACGCACGGCCACACGCAGATGAGTACCCGGGTGGTGCGCGTCGGCACGCGGACGAACAGGAGTTTCCCATGCCCGAGTGCATCGGTGTGAAGTTCGACAACGGTCCCAAGATCCACTACCTGGAGGCGCCGCCCACTCCGCCGGCCATAGGCTCCCGCTGCGTGGTCGTTACCCGCAGGGGCCTGGAGCTAGGCAAGGTGCGGACCGGCGTCAAGGAGGTCGAGAAGCCTCAGGGTCACTTCGTGCGCGGCGCGCAGGAGGAGGACATCAGGTCCTACGAAGACCTGAAGCGGAAGGCCGAGGATCTCAAATGGTTGCTCAGGGCGCGCGCCAGGCAGGCGGAGGCGGACGTGAAGATCGTCGCCCTGGAGTTCACCATCGACGAGAGCCTTCTGGTGGTCAGCTACTCCAGCGAGAAGCAGGTGCCGCTGAGGGTGCTGGCCCAGGAGTTGGTGGCCCACACCAGCGCGCGCATCGAGTTCGCCAACGTGGGGCCCCGCGACCAGGCGCGCATCCTCGGCACGCTCGGCGTGTGCGGCGACGGTTCGTGCAGCTCCACCTGGCTGCAGAGCTTCAACGCCGTCAGCATCCGCATGGCGCGGGACCAGCAGCTGCCCCTCAACCCCGAGAAGATCAGTGGCCCCTGCGGCCGTCTGATGTGCTGCCTGCAGTACGAGCACGACATGTACCGCGAACTCCTGAAGGGCATGCCCCGCAAGGGAGCGAAGGCATGCCATGACGGCAGCGGCACCTGTGGCCGTGTGGTCAAGCTCAACCCGCTGAAGGGCACCGTGGAGCTGCGCACCGACGAGGGCGCGGTCGAGGAGTACCCGGCCGAGGAGGTCAGCCGCCAGCGCGGCGCCAACTGAGGCCAAGCCATGTACCTCACGTCCGCGCTGGCCGGCCTCAGCTGAAGATGCGGCGCAGCTCGAGCGCCAGCACCGTGCTGGCCAAGGAGGCCTGGGCGTAATGCGTCAGGGCTTCCTCGCACGCCTCCACGGCGTCCAGCGCGGCGGCGTAGCCGGCGGGGCTCCGGAGGCGCAGGGAATGGCGCAGCCAGGCCAGGGCGCCCGAACCGCCGGTCTCCGCGTCGCCCGATCCCAGGGTGGCAGCCAGCTCCTCCGCCGCCTGCAGCGTGCCTTCGAGGTCTCCGTCCAGCGAGTCCAGGAGCGCGAGGGCTGCAGCCCTCGCAGCGTCGCTGCCCGCGGCTCGTGCGTCGCTCTCGGCCGCGAGCAGGATCCCGGGCTGCCCCAGCCGCACGGCTGGATGGTCGGGAGCCACGCCCGGCAGGGTGGCGAACTCCTCGGGCGACACCGGGCTGAAGCGCACGGTGCTCGAGCGGGAGGCCACGGTGGGCAGCACCGCCTCGGGGCCCGGCGCGATCAGGATGACCAGCGCCCAGGCGGGCGGCTCCTCCAGCAGCTTCAGGAGCGAGTTGGCGGCCGCGGCGTTCATGGCCTCCGCGTGATCGATGATCCCCACCCGCACGTTGAAGCGTGGCCGCGTGAGGAGCCAGGGGCCCAGCGGCTCCGGCTCACTCCGCTCGCGGGGCACCAGCTGGTCGATGCGGATCTCCAGGCTGCGCTTGGCCCTGCCGCTACCCGTGGTGAGCGCGGGCGTGACCTCCTTCAGGTCCGGATGGGCGCCCGCCGCCAGCAACCGACAGCTCTCGCAGACGCCGCAGGGTGCCTCGGCAGGCTTGGCGCAGTTGACGTAAGCGGCCAGCCAACGCGCGGTGGGCCGCCGGCCCACGCTCTCGGGGCCCGCGAAGAGCAGCGTACGGGGGCCCTGACCGCCCGCCCACAACTCCCGCAGCGCTTGCAGGGTGCGTGAGTGTCCCAGCGGCGCCAGGCTGGTCTCCGCCCTCATCTGCCGGCTTCGAGCCGTGAGGCCAGGATCTCCGGGTAGCCGGCTGCGCGCAGGTCGGCCTGCACGGAGGCGATGTCGAAAGCGACCCGGTGGTGATGGAGACGCCGCGTGTCCAGGTCGAACAGGAAGTAGCTCGCCTGCGGAACCTGGTCACGGGGCTGCCCGACCGAGCCGGGGTTGGCTATCACCCGTGCCAGGGGCGGCAACCGGTAACTGTTGTCGGTCTGGTCATGGAACGTGATGGTGCGCCACAGTTCCTGCTGACCTTGCTTGAAGGTGGCGAAAACCTTGGGCACGTGCGTGTGGCCCACCAGTAGCAGGCTCTGCTCCATGAGCTTCACGTTGTCCTGCGCCGCGTTCATGGTGGAGAGGTAGTCCCACTGGCGGGTGAGTGCGCCGTGGACGGCCTGCCAACCGTCGCCGGCAGCCTCGGTATCGAGCGTCTGCAGGAAGGCGATGGAGTCGGAACTGAGGGTGGTGAGCTGCCGGTCGATGACCTCCATGACCACCCCGGCTGCCCAGTACTCGCCCCGCTCGCCGTAGGCCAGCTCCAGGAGGGCGTGATCGTGGTTGCCCTGCACCCGCACCGTGGGGTTCAGCTCGATGAGGCGCTGCACCACCTCCTCGGCGTGCGGGTAGTAACCGACGGCGTCGCCCAGGAACATGACGTCGTCGAACCCTTTGGCCCGCGCGTGCTTCACGACCGCATCGAGAGCTGGAAGGTTGGCGTGAAGATCGCTCAGCACCAGATAACGCATGGGGATCAGGATACCAGTGCCGGGCGGGGGACAGATAATGGCTACCTTCGGCGAACGGCTATACTCCGGTTGATGCGGCTCGCTATCACCCCTGCACCCTCCATACGCCGCGCCATCGCCTGCCTGCTGCTCCTCACCCTGCAGGTCGCGCTGGCCCAGATAAGCGTGCCCACGTTCGGCGCGCGGGGCGTCGTAGCCCCCGCGGTGATCGACTCCTTCATGACCGCCTTCCGCGCACAGGTCGGCACCGCCACCGGTCTCGAGGTCCGCAACGGTGAGCTCATCACGCCGGGCGTGGCTAGCAGTCTGGAGCCAGAGTTCACCGCGCTCATCGCCGAGCTCGACGCGGCCCGTTACGCCATCAGCGGCGAGATCGCCGCCGCGGCCAACACCGGAGGAGAGCCTTACGCGGTCAACCTGATAGTGGTGGACGCCGAGCGCGACAGGACCACCGATCTCATGACGGCCCCGCTGGACCCGCGGGACCCCGGCGCCGCCGCACGGGAGCTGGCCGCCGCCGTGGCGCTCTTCACCAGCGCCATGGTGGAGCTGCCGCCCGGCGACGCGGCGCTGTTCGTCTCCAGCGAGCCGGGCGAGGCTCAGGTCTTCGTGGACGGCGTGTCCCTCGGGCGCACCTCACAACTCGACGTGGCCATGCTGGCGCCCGGCCGTTACCGGCTGGAGCTCCGCAAGGAAGGCTTCCTGCCCGACACCCGCATGATCGAACTGCGCGCAGGCGACACGTCGTTCGTGCACGTGGTGCTGACGGCCATCTCCGGCGGCAGCATCCAGGTGGCCGCCACCCCCTCCGCCACGGTGCTGCTCGACGGCGTGCCCAGCGGCACCACCCCGGTGGCGCTCTCGGCCTTGCCGGGCACCCACCGCGTGACGCTGCAGCGGCCCGGCTTCCAGGACGAGTCGTTCGAGGTGCTGGTGCGCAACTACCTCGTCACCCGCCTGGAGGCCACCCTCACCCCGACGGTATCCCCGCTCGTCTTCTGGGCCGAGAGGCGCGAGGTCCACGTGTCCATCGACGGTGTACCGCAGCACGGCGCTTACGCCCCGGACCTGCAGCCCGGCCTGCGGACCTTCGAACTCGCCGGCCCTCAGGGCACGCGGACGTTCCTCCGCGCCGTGCCGGACACCGGCGTGTTCGAGCTCGACCTCGGGAGCGGCGAGCTGGTGCCCCTGCAGCTCAGGTAGTCTCCGGCCAGACCGGATCGGATGGGTACGGCCACTTGCCGGACCGGGCCCGCGGAACCAGCGGGCGGCGACCGGAGCTTACGGACGTTGCTAACGCACCGTGTCTGGGGGCTTCAGCGCAGGTTCACGGGGAAGGCGATCGCCGCGCCCGCCCACGCTCGCGAGGGCGCGTTCGCGCCCAGACCGAGGTCGCCGGCGAAGGCCGCGTCCAGTAAGAGCTCGCTTCCCGCCGGCAGGAAGCCGCCGGCCGGCAGTCTCGCGCCGGCCTTCAGCCTGACGGCCGGAACGTCCAAACGGTACGGCTCGAACGCGCCCTCGAAGCTCAGCCGGACGCCCCCCACGCGCTGCCCACCCGATACGCGTAGGCCCGGCCACAGGCCGTGAGGTGAGTAGCCCAGAGAGGCGCCCACCGTTACGTCCGGCTCGCGGCCGCGCGAGAAGGTCACGGCCGCGCCGACACCCACCGCCCCCGCGCGGAAAGCCGGCGCCGTGTAGGCGTGGGCGTCGAACCGCAACTCGTTCCTGCCCAGGGCGCGGAGCAGCCTGACCGCGGTGTCCAGCCGTAGCGCCAATCCGCCGCCCGACAGGTAGGCCTCGGGTGCCGCCTCGATGACCACCTCACGCGAGGGGCGGTAGGTGAGGGAGAGCTGCAGCCCGCCCGCGGGACCCGCGAAGCTGGGGCGCTCGTCCGACGCCAGGTCGTGCGGCCGGAAGACGCCCACGTCCGCTCCGTAGGCGAGCAGCGCCGCCCGGAGCGCCACCGGCCCCAGCACGCCCCGCGCCGTCACCGCCGCCTCGCCCGCAGCCCCTCCCGCGGGATGCGGCGCCAGCGCGCCCCACGCCTCGAAGATCAGGTTCCCTACCGGTCCGAACGACTGGTTGGTGCTGAGGCCCAGGCCCACCTGCAGTGCGGGGCCGCGCACCTCGAAGGTGACGCTCGTGGGCGCCGCTGCCGGGGGCCGCACGCCCTCGGCGCGGAGCCAGACACCGAACGAAGCGCCGGGTGTGAGGCTGCCGCCCAGCCCCGTGTACAGGGTCTGAGCGCGTGCGTGTTGCGCCGCCGGCAGCAGCGCTAGCAGGGCGCACGCCAGCAGCGCCGCTGCCCGGATCTTAAGCCTAGTACGTTCGCTTCCCATCACCGAACGGTACCGCGGCGAAGCCGATCCGGTCGCGGTCCAGCGCTGACGGAGGCCGGAAACACGGGTGCTAGAATGTCCGCCGGCAGGACGGCTCCCGCTATCCGGGCCGCTCGCGACTACGCGTTGATCGGCGGAGCCTGGCGCCTCGTGCGCAGGCGGGGACGGACGAGTCCCGCCGCCGTTAGGAGCTGAACGACGATCATGAACATCCTGGGACACCTGACCGTGCTGCCGCAGCTGCCCGAGAAGCTCGAGCGCTTGGACGAGCTGGCCGGCAACCTCTACTGGAGCTGGCGCTCGGACGCCCGCGCGCTCTTCCGGCGCCTGGACCGCGGCCTCTGGGAGGAGGTGCGGCACAACCCCGTGGCGCTCCTCAGGGACATCGACCAGGCGCGCCTCGACGCAGCGGCGGAGGACGCGGAGTTCCTCGGGGAGTACGAGCGGGTCATGGCGCGCTTCGACGAGTACATGGCCCGTTCCGGCTGGTTCGAGCAGGAGGTGGGACAGGACCACCTCTACGCCTACCTCTGCGCGGAGTACGGCTGGACGGAAGCGGTGGCGCTGTACTCCGGTGGCCTGGGAGTGCTGGCGGGCGATCACACCAAGGCGGCCTCGGACCTGGGCGTGCCGCTGGTGGCAGTGGGCCTCTACTACCCGGAAGGCTACTTCCACCAGCGCGTGGCGGCGGACGGCCGTCAGGAGGCCGTCTACATCCGGGCCGACGTCCTGGCCGTGCCCTTCAGGCGCACGGTCGACGCCAACGGCGAGCCCGTGAGCGTGAAGCTCAAGGTGTTCGGCCGTGAGCTCACGGTGCAGGCTCTGGAGTCGCGCGTGGGCAAGGTCCGGGTGGTGCTGCTGGACACGGACGTTGAGGGCAACTCGCCCGAGGACCGCCGCCTCCTCAGCCGCCTCTACGGGGGCGATCAACGCACCCGCGTGGCCCACGAGATGATCCTCGGCATCGGCGGCGTGCGCATGCTGCGCGCGTTGGGTCTGGAGCCAACCGCCTGGCACATGAACGAGGGCCACAGCGCCTTCTCCGTGCTGGAGCGCTGCCGCGAGCTCGTGAGCCAGGGCCTCGGCTTCCAGGAAGCGCGCGCCGCGGTGGCCGCCAACACCCTCTTCACGGTGCACACGCCCATCGCCGCCGGCAACGACGCCTTCGGCTTCGAGCTGATAGACGAGGCTTTCAGCGGCTACTGGGGCAGCCTCGGCCTGCGGGTGGACGAGTTCCACGCCCTGGGCGGCTTCGATCAGGGCTGGGGTCAGACCTTCAGCATGCCGGCGCTGGCCATCCGCTTCTCCTCCGGCCGCAACGGCGTGGCGGAACTGCACGGCGACACGAGCCGGCGCATCTGGTCCGATCTGTGGCCCGAAGTGCCCGTGGAGGAGGTGCCCATCGGGCACGTGACCAACGGCGTGCACATCCCCACCTGGATAGCCCCCGAGATGCTCACGCTGCTGGACTCCGTTCTGCCCGGCGACTGGCGCAGCCGCACCGACGACGCCGCCATGTGGCAGGCGGTGCGTGAGGTGGAGCCGGAGCGCTTCTGGCAGGTGCGGCGCACCCTCAAGGCGCGCAGCGTGCGGTTCCTGCGTCGCCGGCTCCAGAACCAGCTGGCCCGGCACGAGGCCAGCGCCTCGCAGCTGCACGATTCGGACTCCCTCTTCGACCCGGAAGCGCTCACCATCGGTTTCGCGCGGCGCTTCGCCACCTACAAGCGCGCCACCCTCATCTTCTCCGACCTGGACAGGCTGGCCGCGCTGATGAACAACCCGGAGCGGCGTGTGCAGCTCGTCTTCGCTGGTAAGGCGCACCCGGCGGACACGGAAGGGCAGCAGCTGGTCAGCACCATCCAGCAGCTCTCCAACGACCCACGTTTCAAGGGCCGTGTGCTCTTCGTGGAGGACTACGACATGGCCATCGGCCGCGCCCTCACGCGCGGGGTGGACGTGTGGCTCAACAACCCGCGGCGCCCGCTCGAGGCCTCCGGCACCAGCGGCATGAAGGCCGCCATGAACGGCATCCTCAACCTCTCCATCCTGGACGGCTGGTGGCCCGAGGGTTACGACGGCGCCAACGGTTGGGCCATCGGCTCGGGCTCCTCGCACGAGGACGAGGCGCGGGCCGACGCCGCGGACGCGGACGCGCTCTACGCGCTGCTCGAGGGCGAGGTCGTGCCCCTCTACTACGAGCGCAACGGCTCGGACGTGCCCCTCGAGTGGGCCCGGCGGGCCGCCAATGCCGTGGCCACCATCGCGCCCAGCTTCAACGCCGCCCGCATGGTCAAGGAGTACGTCACGCGTTACTACGCCCCCGCCAGCCAGCGCGGCGCCGCCATGCAGGAGGCCAACTACGCCAAGGCGCGCCAGCTGGCCGCCTGGAGCAAGCACGTGAGGGAGGCGTGGCCCTCCGTCTACTTCACCGCTCAGCCGGCCGAGGAGCGCGTGCGCCGCATAGGAGACGAGGTGGAGGTCACCGCGGTGCTGAACCTGGGCGAGCTGGAGAGCGACGTGCGGGTGGAGCTGGTCTACGGACCGGCGGAGGCGGCGCTGGAGCAGGACCTGCACCGCGTGGCGCTGGAGCGGGTGGAGCAGTATCCGGATGGGGGGCACCTCTACCGAGTGCGCTTCCAGCCCGAACTGAGCGGCCGCCTTGCCTACGGGGTGCGGGTGTACCCGGTCAACGACCTCCTCACGTCGCCCTTCGAGGCGCGAGCCATCCGCTGGGCCTGACCCCTAGGCGCGGGGCGCCAGCAGATCAGAACTCCACGTCCGTCACCAGCGTCAGGCGCTGGCGAGCCTGGATGGCGCGTGCGGGATGCGAGTCCAGGGCCGCATCGGTTCTGGGGGCCTCCCGCGCGTCGTCCCCGAACGTGCGCCGCAGAGCCGGCACCTTGTTGGTCCCGGTCACCAGGAAGATGACCTCGCCGCTATCGCTCAACGCCCTGGCGCTCATGCTGAGGCGCCAGCCGCCGGGCGAGGCGTAGTCCGGCGCCCGCACGGCCAGCGTCGGGCCCGCCAGCAGCACGGCGCCGGTGCCGGGGAAGAGCGACGCCGTGTGCCCGTCGTCGCCCAGCCCGAGCAGGTTGAGGTCGAAGGTGGGGAACTCGCCGAAGGCCTTCTCCAGCGCCGCGGCGTAGGCGTGGGCCGACTCCAGCGGGTCGTCGAGGATGGGCCAGGTGAGCACCTGCTCGCGTGGTACCGGCACCTTGTCCAGCAGCTCCCTCAGCGCGGCGCCGGCGTTGCTGTGCTCGTGCTCCAGCGGCACGAAGCGCTCGTCGCCGAACGTGACCCATACCTGCGACCACGGGAGATGCGCGTTCACCAGGCCCCGGAAGAGGGGGAGTGGACTGGAACCGCCGGGGAGGGCCACGATGGCACGACCCCGTTCTTCCACTGCCCTGGCTATGACGGCCTCGATCAGTGGTTGGGCGGCGGCGGCTGCGTCGTCGGCGACAACTCTCTGGAATTCCATGCCCGGAGTATAGACACCGTCCGTTGTTCCACCGGCCGCAGCCTGGCTTGGGTGACCGCCCACCAGGGTTAAACTCGGCGGATGGAGAACGAGAAGACCAGGACGGACGCCCTGCAGCTCATGCAGGAGTGGACGGAGTCCGAGAGCCTGCGCAAGCACATGCTCTCGGTGGAGGCGGCCGTGGTGGCGTACGCGCGGAAGTTCGGCGCGGACGAAGAGGAGTGGGCCATGGCGGGTCTGCTGCACGACCTCGACTACGAGCGCTACCCCAACCCTGAGCGCGACGAGACCGGCCACCCGTACGTGGCCGCGGCCGAACTCAGGAGGCAGGGATACCCGGAGTCCGTCATCCACGCGGTCATGGCGCACGCCGACTACACCGGAACGCCGCGCGACACCCAGCTTGCGCGGGTGCTGTACGCCTGCGACGAGATCACCGGCCTCGTCACGGCCGCGGTGCTGGTGCGACCGGACCGCGACATCGCGGGGCTGACCCTCAAGAGCTTGAAGAAGAAGTTCAAGGACAAGGCGTTCGCGCGGGGCGTGAACCGCGAGGACGTAAGGCGCGGTGCCGAAGAGTTGGGTGTGGAACTGGACGAGCACATGAACTTCGTCCTTCAGGCCATGCAGGAGCGCGCGGCGGAACTGGGTCTGGCCGGTTCAGAGTAGGCCGACGACCGGCCACCGCAGCCCCTCCGGACCCCAGGGCAGCCTGAGCTGCGCCACCAGCCTTCCTCGCAGGCTGCTGGTGGGCACGGGTCCGAACTGCCGCGAGTCGCGGCTGGCCAGCGGCAGGCGGTTATCGCCAGCCACGAAGACCTCACCCTCGGCCACGGGACGTGGCGGCATGGTGTACGTGCCCCGGCGCTCCTCCGACACCCAAGGTTCGGGCAGGCGCACGCCGTCCACGTAGAGCTGGCCGCGGCGGAACGCCACCAGCTCGTTCGGCAGAGCCACTACCCGCTTGACGATCAGGGGCCGGCCCATGCCGAGCAGGACCCCGCCGGTGTGCGGCTCGGGCAGCACGACCATGGCGCCGCGCTCTACCTGCCCCCAGCTGCCGGATCCGAAGCTGGCCAGCAGCGCCGTGACGGGTGGTCGTAGCACCACCACGAGTTCCCCCGCGAAGAGCGAGGGGTCCATGCTCCTGCCGTCCACGCGCATCAGCGAGAAGCCGAGCTGCGTGACGAGCAGCCCGAGGAGTAGGCCGAGCAGTACCGCCCGGCCGGCTCTCCAGCCGCTCACTGGTTGTTGCGCTTGATGCTCCCAGCCAGCCTGGCCACCTTGGCCAGGGGCGATAGGGGCTCCCGCGGGGCGTTGGCCTCCGCCTGGTCGGGCTCGTGCCTCTTACCCACCGTGCGCTCGTTCTTACCGTTCTCCGGTTCGGGTTCGCGGTCCTCCTCCAGCGCCAGCACCTTGCGCCAGCCCCCCACGGCTTCCAGGGTGCGCTCGGCGGCCCGCTCGCCCTCCGCCACGATGGCGTCGAACTCCGTGAACGACTCCACGCGGTATTGCGGCATCTCCATGCGGATGCGGAGGTCGGCCGGGTGGATGGCGGCCCGGATGTCGACCAGCATGGCCTGCTGGATGTCCGTGGCGCGGAACAGCATCTGCACCATGGGCGTGCGGCGCTCCAGCTTCACGGTGGCCACCCAGCGCTCCCACCAGTTGCCCCTGTTCTCGTCGCTGCGGTAGATGGCTTGCCTGGGTGGCGAGACGTCGGAGGCGATGGTGCGGTTGGCGCCTAGCAGGAGGGCGGCGTTCACGGGCAGGTTGTTGACGATGCCGCCGTCGCCCAGTGTGCGCCCGTCCATGTAGACGGGCTCGAAGGCGCCCGGAAAGCCGGCGGAGGCACGTATGGCCGTGATCAGGTCGCCCTCGGTGTGGACGACCTCCTCACCCGACTCGATGTCGGTGGAGATCACCGCCAGAGGGAGCTCCAGCTCCTCGAAGGTGGCGGGCAGGTGCGCCTCCAGCAGTTCGTGCAAACGGTCGCCCTTCATGAGTCCCGTGCGGAGCGAGAGGTCCACCACGTCGCGCCAGCTGACGCCCTCCGCGATCTCCTGGATCTCGTCGGGCCTGTGACCGGCCGCGTAGAGTGCGCCGATGATGGCGCCCATGGAGGTGCCGGCTATGACGTCGTAGCGTGCGCCTCTGCGCTCCAGCACACGCAGGACACCGATGTGCGCGAAGCCGCGTGCCCCGCCACCGGAAAGGACCAAACCGACAGTCAGATGCCGTCCAGGACGCTCCATGCGGGGATGCTAGCACGAGCCCGCGTGAGTAACGCGGGCTCGTGCAGGGAGTCCAAGGGATCAGTCCGAGCCCGAGCCCGGACCCGCTTGGCAGGCGCCCTGGCTCAGTTGGGCTGTCCGTTCTGATCGCTCCTAGGAACGACGCGCAGAGTCACGGTGACGTTCCTCACCTCGCCGTCGCGCCACACCTCCAGCTCCAGGGTGTCGCCCTCGGACGCCTGGGCCAGCTGGGCGTGCAGGTCGGAGATCTCGTTTATCTCCCTACCGTTGGAGCTGAGGATGATGTCGCCGCCAGCCGGGTAGGCCACGTCGTCGATGGTGGCGGTGAAGGTGGCGGCCTGGAGGCCGGCCTCTTCGGCGGCGCCGCCCTCCTCGACCGCCGCTACCACCATGCCGTGGTCAGGCATGCCGAGCACCTCGCGGGCCCGTTCCGGGTAGGCGGAGACCGGGTAGACCTGCACGCCGATGCGGGGGCGGTTCTCGATGTCGAGCGACAGGGCATAGGAGCCGACGAGGCCGCCCTCGCGCATCATGGGCAGAGCCTCGAGGAGCAGCTCGCTGGGAACTGCGAAGCCGATGCCGATGCTGCCCGCGCTGCCCGCGGCCGTCATGCCGGGAACGATCATGGTGTTGATGCCGATGAGTCGGCCGGCGGAGTCCAGCAGGGGACCACCCGAGTTGCCCGGGTTGATGGCGGCGTCCGTCTGGATCATCGGAATCTCCACGCGACCGATGGAGGGCAGTTCACGGCCGATGGCCGAGATGATGCCCTGAGAGACGCTGGACTGGAGGCCGAACGGGTTGCCGATGGCGACCACCTTCTGGCCTACCTGAGCCGTGCTGGAGTCAGCTATCTCAAGCGGCACGGCGCTCTCCGGGATGGTGGCGCCGTTCTCCAGTGCGAGCAGCGCAAGGTCGAAGTCGGGGTTGGCGCCCACCACACGCACGTCGAACTCCTCGGTGGAGCCTGGGAAGACCACGCGCACGGAGGCGCCTTCGCGCTTCTCTACGCCGGCCTCCTCCAGGGCGTGCTGGACCACGTGGTAGTTGGTGATGAGCTCGCTGGGCGAGACCACGAAGCCGGAGCCACTGCTCTGGCGCACCTGCGGGGTCTGGAACTGCTGGCGGAGCTGCGGGGGCAGGAAGTCGGGGAAGAGGCGGTCGAGTTCCGCGAACGGGTTGACCCGGTTCCCTCGCACCTCGACGTTGATGGCCACTACGCTGGGCCCGCGCTGTTCGACGATCTGCACGGTGTTGCGTTCGTCGTCGAGGATAGGTTCCGTGGGCACCGCCGCCGGAGATCCCGGCTGAGCTATCACGGGTCCGCCAGGGAACAGGAAAACGGCGCTGACCAGACCCAGTAGCAGGCCAGCGAGGACGAGAGTGGAACGGTTTCTGCGCACTATATTCCTCCTGTGTGATCGTCTTCTTGTCGTCAGGGGCCAGGAAGAAGTGCGACCTGGCGCACTTCAGCCTCTCTCATGAAGATAGGGAACCTGCATGAACTTCCGCGTAACCTGGAATGAAATATGTGAAGATTCTGCGCCGGGGACGGCGCGGAGCCCTCAGCGGTGCGTGCCCGGACGGCTCGCTGGTGTCAGGCCAGTGCGCGCCGCTTCCCGGCGCGGTCGAGCAGCAGCACGGCAGCGATGCCGGCGACGATGAGCAGGGCGAGGCCCCAGGGGTTCGGTCCGGCTGCGAGCCAGGGCCAGGTGGCGGTCACGCCATCCGCTTCGGTGAAGGGCCAGACCTTCCGCAGCGAGCCGATGACGAAACCCGTGAGCAGCGCCATCATGGGGTCGTGGTAGCGCTTGAGCATGTAGCTCAGTAGTCGCGCGAAGCTGAGTAGGCCGATGACGCCGCCCAGGACGAGCGGCACGATGATGCGCAGGTCTCCGGCGGAGACCGCCGCCAGCGCCACGTCGTACTTGCTGAGCAGCACGAGCATGAACGAGCCGGAGAGCCCCGGCAGCACCAGCGCGCAGACGGCGATGGCGCCGGCCAGCACCAGGAACCAGGTGGCGTCCGGGGTCTCGGTGGGGGCCAGGCCCACCAGCAGGAAGGCGCCGACCGCTCCAACTGCTAGGAGCACGTACTCGCTCATCCCCCAACGCCGCACCAGACCCCCCGCCACCAGCGCGGAGGCGAGCACCAGGCCGAAGAAGAAGGCGGCCACCTGGAGCGGGTAGTTGCTCAGCAGATGCGTGGCCAGGGGCGCCAGTAGCACGACGGCGGTGACCATGCCGGCGCCCAGCGTCAGCAGGAACGGTCCGTGCCCCATCCGGTAGGCCTCGCGCAGGCGGCCCGACTTCAGGGCGCGCAGGAAGGGCTTCGAACTGAAACTGCTGATGGCCGCCATCAGTTCGGCGTAGATGCCGACCACCAGCGCCATCGTGCCGCCCGAGAAGCCGGGCACCAGGTCGGAGACCCCGACCGCCAGGCCCTTGGCGTACAGGAGGACCGTCTGCAGGATGTTCCGGGGAGGTTGCTCGACGTGCTCGTTCAGTCCCCGTTCGGGGGCGCCGCGGCCGGCAGCGCGGTGGGCGTTCGACGCTTCCTCGCTCGCTGCGGTTTCATCGGCGACTTTCAACCCCTCCGGCACCGGCGGATGATATCACGGGGCCGCGCAGCGCCGGAGCCTGCGGCGTGCCGGAACGCGGTGCGCGTGGCGCCGGCCAGCGGCGACCTGCGGTACCCTAGGAGGCAAGGAGTTGCACCTGACGTGACGGATCCGTACGTGCATGAACGTCTGACATCCACGCTGGCCGAGGCGGGGCTCAGCCCCGAGGCGCTGGAGGAGCTGGCTTCGCAGTTGCTGTGGCGCATCGGCCGCACGGAGGCCGAGGGGCACGTGATAGTGCGCGTGGGGCTGGCCTCCAGCGCTGAGCAGTTCCAGGTCCTGCCACGCCTGCGAGGCGCCTCGGATGCGGAGGTCGAGGAGGCGGTGCGGGAGGGCACGCTGCGGTTGGAGTGGGTGGGTCCGCGGCTGCGAGCCGGCGAACGGTGAAACTGACCGAGAGCCTGGAGTTCGGGTTCTCGTCCGAGTTGAGCGAGCCCGAGGCGCTGGAGTTCGTGCGCGACGTGCAGCGCTCGCTGGCGGGCACCTTCCTGCTGGAGGACCTGCAGGTCCGCGCCGGCGACCCGGCGCTGGTGAGCGCCAACTTGCCTGTCAACACGCCGCTCTTCGGGCGCCGCGAACTGCCCTTCGTCAGCGAACTGCACCTCACTTCCACGGGGGCCGTGCTGCTGCCCCGCACCACGACCACGGACGGCCGCGGCTGGGCGGCCGTAGGGGGCGAGGCGCGTGTGGCGCCCGAGGGCCCGGGTAGCCGCATAGAGTACGCGCTCGACCTCACCATCTTCCTCGACGTGCCCGAGGCGGACCGCTGGGGCACGCGGGCACTGACGAAGATGATCGAGATGACCGCCGGTTCGGTGCTGCGGCAGCTGTCGGGACGACTGCGCAGTTCCGTCGAGGAGGCCGCTCGGCCGGCGGTTTGACGCTGCTGCAGGGCCGGAGCGGCCTCAGGCTGCATGCGACCTGCGCCTCACGCGCGGTGCTGACCCTGATGTTGGAAGCCAACCCGGCCTAGCTCCATGACCCGCGCCTTCCGCGCGGTGCTGACCCCTTACCGTCGCCGGACGGGCGTTACTTACCGACGCAGAAGCTGGCGAAGATCGAGGCCAGCGTCTCGTCCGTGACGTCGCGGCGGCCGGTCATGTCGGCCAAGGCGCCCAGGGCGTCCTGCAGCTCGAGGGCCACCAGGTCCAGCTCGCCGCCCTGGGCTAGCCTCTGCGCCGCCATCAGATGGTCCCGCACGCTCTGGAGAGCAGCAACGTGCCGTTCATGGGTGATCCATAGCTCCGTGCCCGCCGCGTCGCCCACCAGCTTCTCGGTTATGGCGTCCTGCAGTTGGGCCAGGCCGTCGCCCGTCAGGGCCGACAGTTCCAGCGGTGGGGCCCCGTTCGGCAGGGGCAGGTCCGCTCCGCTGAACGCGGCCGGCATGTCGCGTTTGTTTATCACCACCAGCGTCCGCTCGTTCCGCACGGTTCGCAGCAGTTCCTCGTCGTCCCGCGTCAGGGGCTGCGAGCCGTCGATCAGCAGCACGCGCAGGTCGGCGTGCTCGCCGATACGGCGCGCCTGCTCCACGCCGCTCGCCTCGATGGCGTCGCTCGAGTCCCGGAGCCCCGCCGTATCGATGACGGTGACGGGGATGCCGCCGATGACGAGGGGCGCCTCCAGGTAGTCACGGGTGGTGCCCGGCGTGTCGCTGACGATGGAGCGCTGGTAGCCGAGCAGCGCATTGAGGAGGCTCGACTTGCCAGCGTTGGGGCGGCCCAGCAACGCCAGGCGCGCCCCCTGGCGGCTGAGGCGCCCCGCGTCCGCCGTGGCCAGCAGAGCGTTCACCGCTTCGAGCGCCTCCTCGAGGGGCGCGTCGAGCTCGGCCTCCGGCACGCCCTCGTCCGGGTAGTCGAAGCTGGCTTGCACCGCAGCGTAAGCCCCGGTCAGATGGGTCTGGATGCTGTTCAGCCGCTGGGTGAGCGCCCCGCTGAGCCCCAACGCTGCGTTGCGGCGGGCGCCGTCGGACTGGGCGGTCACCATGTCGAGTACGCTCTCGGCCTGCACCAGGTCGATGCGGCCGTTGAGGTAGGCGCGCAGGGTGAACTCGCCGGGCCCGGCCAGCCGCGCACCGTGCCGCACACATAGGTCGAGCGTGGAGCGGAGCACGGCCGGGCCGCCATGCGTCTGCAACTCCACCACGTCCTGGGCGGTGTAGGAGTGGGGCGCCTTGAAGGTGAGCATGAGTGCCTCGTCGACCACCTTGGGCCCTGGCTCGCCGTCGTCGCCAGCGGCGCGGGCGTCAATGACCGTGCCGTACACGACGCGGCCGGGCGGCCGGGTGCTGGGGGCTCCGCCGCGGAAGGGCGAGAAGAGCCTGTCGGCCACCTCGTACGCTCCCGGCCCGGAGAGTCTGATGACGCCCACCGCGCCTACCCCCGGGGCGCTGGCGATGGCCACGATGGTGTCGTCAAGTGGAGGGAGAGAGGTCACGACACAATGCTGGCATGGACCGGGCGTGTAGGCGGCTAGCACGGCTACCACGACCCAGGAGCACGGATGAGCGACCGGCGGGGGCGGGTGTCTCGGGCGCCGTCCCGGTAGAATCAGCCGACGCACCAACGGAGGAGCAATGGATCTCATCGTCGCCCTGCAGAGCGCTGCCTCACCCACCCTGGACCGGTTCATGATGTTCGTCACGAACTTCGGGGCCGAACAGGTCTACGTGGCGCTCCTGGTCATCGCTTTCGTGGGTCTCAGTGCCAGGAACGGCCGGAGGATCGCCATCTACTTCCTGGTGGGGGTGTACCTCATGGAACTGCTCAAGCTGCTCTTCGACGCTCCGCGTCCCTTCCAGCTCGACCCCAGCGTGCTGCGTAGTAGCGCCGCGGGTGATACCGCTGTCGGTGCGTCGTTCCCCTCCGGGCACGCGCTCTCAGCCATGCTGTTCTGGGGTCTGGCCGCCAGCTACCTGCGCCGGACCTGGTTCACGGTCGTGGCTGCCCTGATCGTCGGCCTTGTGGCCGTGTCCCGCATCTACCTGGGCGTGCACTTCCCCATAGACGTGGTAGCCGGGTTGGCTCTCGGCCTGCTCTTCGCGTTCGGAGGGCGCATGGTCGACCGGCTCGAGTGGCGGCCTGGTCTGCCGGCGCTGATTACCCTGGGCCTCGTAGTGCCCTTGGTGCTACACCTGCTGCTACCGACCGCGGGCTCGGGCCTGTACATGGGCGGGCTGGCCGCCTTCCTCCTGGGTCCGGAGCTGGTGCGGCATAGCACCGACGGGCCCGTGGTCGGGCGCGTAGTGCTGGTGATCATCGGCCTGGCCCTGGTGTTCGGGGCGCTGCTCGGCAGCTCTGCCGCCATACCCGACGCGCTGCGCCACAGCCCGGTGGGCTCGTTCCTGCGCTACCTGCTGGTAGCTGCGGTAGGCACCGTGCTCGTTCCTCTCATAGGACGCTGGCTGAACCTTGTGCCGGCGGAGGCTGGTGCGCGGGCGGCCGCGCCGCTGAACCCCGGCGCGCGGTGACGGAGAGCCCTCGGGCGCCGAGGCGGGTACGCCTGCGGCTGGAGTTCGACGGCACCGAGTTCCTGGGGTGGCAGCGGCAGGCCGGCGGCGAGCGCACCGTGCAGGGGGTCATCGAAAGGGCCTTCGCCCAGCTGCCCGGCGATCACGGAACCGTGATGGCGGCAGGGCGGACGGATGCGGGCGTGCATGCTCTGGCCATGGTGGCGCACGTGGACACCACCTCGGCCATCCCCGACGAGAAGTTGCGGTTGGCGCTGAACGCACACCTACCGCGCGACGTGGCGGTGGTGGAGGTCAGCACGGTGGCGGGCGATTTCGAGGCGCAGTTCCACTGCCTCTACCGGCGCTACCTCTACCGCATGCGCGTCGTGCGCGACGACCCGCGCGGGCTGGCCATCAACCGGCACAGGGTGCTGCCCATCTTCCGGCACGTGGACGTGCCCGCCATGCAGGAGGCCACCAGGCATCTGCTGGGGCGCCACGACTTCACCACCTTCGCCACCCAGGAGTCGCGGACCACCGTGCGAACCGTGCACCTCTGCGAACTGCGGAGCGAGGAGGGCGAGTTGAGGCTCCACATCGCGGGCGACGGCTTCCTGAGGAACATGGTCCGCACTGTGGTCGGCACGCTCCTCTGGGTGGGCAAGGGTAAGCTCTCGCCGGACGACATCCCGGGCCTAATCGCCGCGCGTGACCGCACCAAGGCTGGTCACAACGTCGGACCGCAGGGTCTGTACTTCGTGGAGGCGGGCTACGAACCGTGGGATCCGGAGGCGTCAGAACGCGCTGTGGCGCAGCTGGTGATCTGAGGGGTCGCGCCACGCCGGCGGTGACCCCACGTATACTCATGGTCATGGCGATCATGGTGCGACCGCCCCTGGAGGCGGACCTGGCCGCGTTGAGCCAGATCGACGCCTCTTACGCGGAAGAACACGAGCTGGAGCCGCTCATGAGTGCGGGCGCCCTCCGCTTCTTCGGTCGGACGGAGCACTCCTTCGTGGCGCACGAGGGTCACCGTGCGGGCTCGGTGCCCGTGGGCTTCGTGCTGGCCCAGGCCATCTGGTCGGGGGAGAGGCCGCAGGTCCTCGTGGCGCGGATCGCCTCGGACGGAACACCCGGCGCCAGCGAAGCGCTGCTCAAGGCGCTGGTCAAGAGCGCCTACGACTCCGGTGTGTACGACCTGCAAACCCGCGTGCCGCCGGGCGACGCCCCGCTCAGGGCTCTGCTGAAGCGGGAGTCGTTCTTCGAGGATCCGCAGGTGGCCTACGTGCGCATATTGGGCTCGCGCGGCGTAGCCGCAGCCCAGCGACTGGCGGGGGTGACGGGCCGTGACTAGCGCACGCGCGCTCATGCGCGTACGGGGCATGGACACCGAGGAGGCGCGCCGGAACGTGGCCGCGACCTTGCGCACCGTAGCCGGCGTGATCGACGTGGAGCACGGCGACAGCGAGCAGATGAGCGTGGAGTACGACCCCACGGAAGTGACGGTGATGGACCTCATCCGCGCCCTTCGGCGCATCGGGTTCCTCGCCGGCATGGAGTGAGGGCGGCGAGGACACCCTCCCACCGTTAGCCGGGACTGAGTCCAAGCCAGCGAGATGAGAACGACCGGAGGGCGGTCTGGCTGCGTGGTTAATGTTCCTGCCAGCCGCCGTTCATCTACCGGGTGCAGTATCGACGTGTCCGATCCCGCGGGCGCCGGTGCCGCGCTCCTTCGCCGTTCGGGCAGGGGAGCACGGTGCTCGGCAACCGCCTCCTAGTCAGGAACGGAGACGATCATGCTGTTCACAATCGCTGCGATCATCGGCATACTCTGGTTGTTGGGGCTCATCGCGCAGGTCACGTTCGGTGGGCTCATCCACGTACTCCTGGCCGTAGCCGTAGTACTGGTGCTCATAAGGCTCTTCAGGCGCGCTGGGCCTGTCTGAGGACACTAGCCGAGCCCCGCTCGGCACCCGTAAGAGTGAAAGTCACGCAACCGCCGGACATGCTGGTCCGGCGGTTCCCTTTTGCTATAGGTACAATGCTCTCCTGGAACCATCACGGGTACCGTTACGACACTCGCCGCGGGCACTGCCTTACGGCGTCTGGAGGGCAAGCCAGTATGGATGACGACAGCAAGCGCAGGAACGGAGGAGCCACCGCCGGGGACGCTCCCGAGCAGGACGCCGCCAACGGCGACCCTCAGGTGAACGACGTGACCGCCGCGGAGACCGCCACCGATGGTGGTGCGACGGGCGGCGCCGCGGACAGCTCCAAGAAGCGCTCGCAATCGTTCGGCTCACGGCTCTCGTCGTTCGGTCAGAAGAGCAGACCGGAACCGAAGCAGCGCACCGTGGACGAGATCCGCGTGGCGGACGGCGCCCTGGCCAGCATCATCGGGCTGGCGGCCCACGAGGTGCCCGGTGTGGTCGGCATGGCTCCGGCCAGCATCACGGAAGGCATCCGGCGCATCCTGGGCGCCCGGCAGGTGGACGAGGGTGTGGTCATCGAGCACCCCAACGGCCCCGAGCGGGCCGACGTCGACCTGCACGTGGTCGTGGCCTACGGCGTCAACATCCCCGTGGTGGCGGAATCGATAAGGGAAAGGGTGCGCTACGCGTCGCAGTCCCTCGCTGGCATAACTCTGGACGAGGTTCGCGTGCACGTGGCGGGTATCAGTCGTGGCTAGAAGCGTTAACAGCAGTTCCTGGGGGCCGGTCGACCTGGCCAAAGCCTTCACTTTCGCCACCGACTGGCTTGGCGTGTACGTGGAGGAGACCAACGCCCTCAACGTCTACCCCGTGCCGGACGGCGACACCGGCACCAACATGCACCTCACCATGCAGTCCGTGCGGCGCCAGCTGACCGAGTCGGCGCCGTCCGACATGGAGGGGGTGGCGCGGGCCCTCAGCTACGGCTCCCTCCTGGGCGCGCGCGGCAACTCGGGAGTGATCCTCTCGCAGATCCTCAAGGGCTTCGCCGAGTCCATCCGTGACAACGGGCGCCTTACCGGCGCGGACCTGGCGGAGGCCCTGGCCGCGGGGTCCGACTCCGCCTACGCCGCTGTAATGAAACCTGTAGAGGGCACCATCCTCACCGTGGCGCGGGAAGCCGCGGAGGCCGCCGAGAAGCACTTCACCAACGAGGGAACCGCTGGCGAGGGAGTGGTCGACGCAGCGGAGGTCACGCCCTTCGCGCTCCTCGACTTAGCGTTGCGCGCTGGCAGGGCGTCGCTGGCCCGCACACCGGAGCTGCTGCCCATCCTCAAGCAGGCCGGGGTGGTCGACGCCGGCGGACACGGCCTCATCCGGCTCTTCGAGGGCGTGCAGGCGTACTTCGAGGGCCTGCCGCTGCCGCCCAAGCCCAAAGTGGATCGCCGCGCGCAGGAGCAGTTCGAGGAGGAAGAGTTCGGCTTCTGCACCGAGTTCCTCCTGGCCGACGTGGAGGTGCCCACCCAGCAGATCCGTGAACTGGTGGCGCCTTACGGCGACTCGCTGCTGGTGGTGGGGGCCGAGGGCTTCGTGAAGGGCCATATCCACACCGAGGAGCCCGAGAAGCTGCTGGCCGAGGTCTCGCGCTTCGGCCGCATGGTGCGCTCCAAGGTGGAGGACATGAGCGAGCAGCACTCCGAGATCCTGGCCGACGTGGACGCGGCGGAGGCCGAGCCGGCCCTGACGGCCGCCGTGGCCGTGGCGAACGGCTACGGCGTGACGCGGGTCTTCCGCAGCCTGGGCGTGCGCGTGGTGGGCGGCGGGCAGACGGACAACCCGTCCGTGCAGGACATCCTGGACGCCGTGCGCAGCGTCGGAGCCCGCGACGTGATAGTCATGCCCAACAACAAGAACATCATCATGGCCGCCGAGCGGGTGGGCGAGCTGATAGAGGACAAGAACGTGCACGTGCTGCCCACCAGGACCCTGGGCGAGGGCCTGGCGGCGGCCGTGCTGTTCCAGGAGGGCATGGAGGCGGACGCCCTGCTGGAGGAGATGAGGGAAGCGGCCGACGCCTCCCTGACGCTGGAGGTCACCCGCGCCACGCGTGACGTGGAACTGAACGGCGTGGAGGTGCGCGACGGTGACGCCGTGGGCCTGGTGGACGGCGTGCTGGCGGCCTCGGCCCGCGGTTACGCCGACGTGCTGCTGGAGCTGCTGGAAGGCCGCGCCGAGTCGTACGAGATAGCCACCATGTTCTACTCGCCGGACGTGGGCGAGGAAACGGCCGCCAAGGCGGCGGCGCGAGTACGGGAGGCGTACCCCGACCTCGAGGTGGAGATGCATGCGGGGGCGCCCGATCTTTACCCGTACCTGATGGTGCTGGAGTGATGGACGGGAGCGGCCCCGGCTACCCTCTACCAGGTGCTGCCCGCTTGGCCTGCACTCCATTAAGGTTTCGTCCACGCGAGGTTCCGCCGTTTCGCATATGGTGAAAGCGGTATCGCGCCCAGGACGTGCATTACTCGCACCATCCAGGTCTTGATCGCCCGTCGAGTAAGACGCTGCTCGCGCCGAACCTGCGCGAAGAGGCGTTCACCTAGACACGTTCTTAGGAGGAACTCGCGTGAAACGAAACCCTGTCATCCTCTCCTTCGTTGCGGCGGTGGCGTTGCTGCTGTCCGGCTGTAACATCATCTTCGAGCCGGCGCCTCCGCCACGGACGCCCGACGACAGCGTCCGCGCCGTGAACGACGCAGCGAACCCCGTTGAAACCTACACGATCCCTGCTGGTGGCGATCTCCTCGTGCGGATCAACCCTTCCACCAGCCTGCCGGTCCTCTACATCGAGCTGAACAGGAACTTCGACCTCGAGGTGTTCGACGCCACCCGCCGCCTCATCGCTAGCTCCAGCTCCCCCGCCTTCTTCGCGCGCGGCGCGGCGGGCCTTACCTCTGCCGTAGCCATAGAGGCGCAGGCCCTCAACCCTCTGGCGCAGTGCCGGGGGAGCTGCGTGATACTCGATCAGGGCACCAGCTCCGAGTACTTCGCGTTGATCACCAACACATCGGGTTCCAGCCTCAGCGTCGAACTGTACGCGTTCGGCGACACGATGGTCGACCTCGGCGAGCCTGAGAACGACGTGGCCGAAACCGCGCCCGTACTCGACATGGACAACGGCGACGAAGGGGCAATCGAGGTACTGGGCGACCAGGACTATTGGCGCGTGACCGGAAACGCCACCTTCATCTTCGACGCTCCTTCCACGAGCATCGACATCCTGCTCGAGGTCTATAGCGGCAACGAGGTCGTCGATTCGGCGACGGACGGGGAAACGTTCGAGGTTTTCAACGGGGAGATCATCGTGGTCAGGGCCACCAACAACCGTGCGGGCGCCTCGTCCGAAAGCGCTTACTACATCTCACCTGCTAACTGATCCAACCCCACATCCACACCGGTGCTCTAAGTACCGCCTCTGCCCGGCACAGCGCAAGTGCCGGGCAGAGCCTTTTCAGTCCAGAGCCTTGTCAGTCCGGCACCATGCCGCTTGGAGCGGTCCTGGGACATGGTTGGAACTGTATGAGTACAAGGTTAAGCGCCGGCATGACCTCTGCCCGGGCGGTAACTCGACCCCGCTTCTAAACTGCCCGCAAGGAGGGAAGAGATGAAGCGAAACGCTCTTACATTCTTGCTACTTGGTTTCGGAATGCTCGTCCTCGCCGCCTGCTCCGGTGGAGGTGGCGGACCGGTACTCCCTGAACGGACCGTGCTGGAGGCCGAAGGCGACGGAACGGCGGCGTTCACCGGCACCCTGGCCATCGGCGAAACGCACTACTTCGAGATCGCACCTGGCTCCGTGACCGGAGACCTCGTGGTGGTGGAGCTCAACGAGGATCTCCGCCTCGAGCAGACCACCGTTACGGGCGCGACGGTGGCCGCCGCGAGCACGGGCCCGGAGTACTTCCAGCGAGGCACCATAAGCGCGACCGCCGGCGCTGCGGAGTTGGAACCCAACGCCATAGGCGTGACGCCGGAAGCGTGCGAGGGTAGCTGCATCGTCCTTCGCAACTCCAACGAGGAGTGGTACTTCCAGGTGGGTGGAGCGGTGATCCCCACCACGTACTCAGTCTTCGTCTACGGCGATGACTACGCGGACACCGAAGAGCCGAGCAACAACACGCCTGCGGGCGCCGCCGCCTACGTCGGCTCCGATATCGGGGGTGCCATCGAAACGGTGGGCGACATCGACTGGTGGGCGGTAGCCGTCCTGGACCTGGAAGGCGAGGAGGTCGAGTTCCTGGCCACCGGTGACCTGGGCCTAGCACTTTACCGGGTACGTGGAGATGCCACGACCGGCCCGTACTTGTCCGGAGAGACGCTCAACGTGCAGACCGGTGACAGGCTGCGCGTGGAGTCCGAGAGCGGCCGTGCGGCGCGGGGCACGAACAGCCTCTACTACCTCTCCCCGGTGCCCGACCCTACTGCAGCTAGATGACCCGCTAGGAGAGCGTGGTTGCTCGGGTAGCGCGACCGCGGTCACGTGACGCTGAAGACCTTGCGACGACGTCTCACCGTTCTACATCGCATGGGCCGGTAATATCGGCCCATGCGATCTACTTTCCGGCGCCGCATGGCGTCCGTCTCGCTAGTGCTCCTGACACTTGTCGCGCTCCCGGCCGCGCTCGCCCAGATGTGCCGCTCGGAGCTGGTGACCTCGCTGCCCGACACCGCCCTCGAGCGGGCTCCCTCGGGCATCGACGCGGCCGTGGCGCTGAAGCGCGCGGTGGAACTGGTGGAGCCAGCCCTCCCGCCCCTGCGGACGGGCACCAGCGTCCCGCTGGCTGAGGACGATCCTAACTACGCGGTGGCGCGGTTCCTGGCGGACCGCCGGCTTCTGCCCAACTCCTGGCAGCCCGAGGAGATCGACTCGGCCACCTGGGCCAGCATGCTCAGCACATTCCTGAGTTGGTACAAGCTGGAGCCGGTGCAGCCCGGCGCTCCCGCAACGGCCGAGGAGCTGGTTTCCGACGTCAGCGCCACGCTGGCCCGCATCGCGGAAGCCATCCGCCCCGCCGCTCTCCTCGCCACGGACCCGAACAACGGCGGCCGCACGGTGTTCCAGGCCATCATCTGGAACTGGACCATCTATCCGCGGCTGCTGGTGCTGAAACCAAGCGGCGACCCCTTGGCCAGCCCTAACGACATGCTGCGGGTACTGAGCAACTGCGCCGTGGACATCAACGCCTACATCAGCGCACCGCAGGACACGGCCCAGCGTCTCTTCCTCACGCACAACACCTCGCGCATGTACGTGGTGGCCACCAAGCCAGGTGACGACGCGCCCTGGCCGCTGGAGATACAGCCGGGCGAGGAGCTCGACGCGTTCGTCTACCGCATACCGGACCTGCGAGGCGTGGACGTATACGCCGCCGTGTTCGACGGTCCCAGCGTGGGCATAGGCACGCTGGTGGGCATGCTGCCACGCATCCGCACGAACATCTCACCGTTCAATCTGGGTCACTACCTGGCCACGCCCTGATTGGCCCCGCGGCTCAGCTCGCGCCTAAGCGCCGCCCCAGAGCTGCCTGCAGGTCCTCCCGCGCCGCGATGGCCGCTACGCGCGCCGCCTGGGCGATCTCACCGAGGGTGTCGGCCTCCTTGGCAGCCGGCGAGTACATGATGCCCCGGCTGGAGTTCACCACCGCACCCCAACCGTCGGCGTCGAACGCGTGCGTCACGTCGTCCGCACTGCCGCCCTGCGCGCCGTAACCGGGCACCAGGAGGAGGCTGCGAGGCAACAGCCTGCGCAGGTCCGCCAGCTGCTCCGGCGCGGTGGCGCCGCCCACGGCGCCCAGCAGGCTGTAACCGTGTTCGTCGGTACCCAGGGTGACGGACCGTTCCGTCAGGCGCTCGGCCAGGTTCTGGTAGAGGAGGGGTCCCTGAGCCAGCTCCAGTTCCTGCAGGCCGGCGCTACCGGGGTTCGAGGTGCGTACCAGCACGAACAGTCCCCTGTGGTTGCTGGCCGCAGCAGCTATGAACGGCTCCAGCGTGTCCAGGCCCAGGTAGGGGTTCACCGTTAGGGCGTCGGCGGAGAACGCGCCGTCGGTGAGGTACGCCTCCGCGTACGCTTCGGCGGTGCTGCCGATGTCGCCGCGCTTGGCGTCGAGGATGAGGGGCAAGCCCAGGCTCCGCGCGTGCGCCATGACATCGGCCAGCGCTTCGAGTCCCGGCAGGCCCAGGGCTTCGAAGAAGGCCGCCTGCGGCTTGCAGCAGGCCACCACGTCGTGGGTGGCGTCCAGCACGGCCTTGGCGTAGGAAGCCACGGACCGCGCCACCGCCACCGGATCATCGTTGTGCGTTGCCGGTGAGGTCAGGGGGTGCGCCGTGGGCCGCGGGTCGATGCCCACGCACACCGCGGAGCCCGTGCTCTGCGCGTGCGAGCGCAACTGGGCGCTGAACGGCTCTGCCCCCACCAAGTCA
This sequence comes from uncultured bacterium, assembly GCA_964467885.1. Lineage (GTDB taxonomy): Bacteria > Deinococcota > Deinococci > Deinococcales > Trueperaceae > JAAYYF01. The sequence goes on from CAYXUE010000027.1 coordinate 31,791, forward strand.
GCGATCGTCACGGCTGCCGGGTTCAGGCCTGGACCGCTGCGCGGCCGTGGCAGTGCTTGTACTTCTTGCCGCTACCGCAGGGGCAGGGGTCGTTGCGGCCGACCTTGTCGTCCGAGCGGATGGGCGCGGTGGGCCCGGAACCGCGCTGCTGGCCGCCGCCCGCACCGCCGCCCGTGGCTGCCGCCGCGATGCCGCCGGCCGCCGACCCCGAGTAGGTGACGGCGCCTTGACGCTGCGCCCGGCGCTCGAGCCGCTGGTCCGTCTGCACCTGGACGCGGAAGAGCAACTTGGCCACGTTGAGGCGGATGTTGGCGTTCATCTCCTCGAAGAGGTTGAACCCCTCGAAGGCGTACTCCTGCAGCGGGTTGCGCTGGCCGTAACCGCGCAGGCCGATGCCCTGGCGGAGCACGTCCATGTTGTGCAGGTGTTCCTTCCAGTGCTGGTCCACCACCTGCAGGACTATGAAGCGCTCCAGCTCGCGTAAGAGCTCGGACCCGAGCTCCTCCTCGCGCTGCTGGTAGGCCGCCTCCATGGCGTCCACCAGCTCGTCGGTCACGTCGTCGGCCTGCGCCGCACGGAACTTCTCGAAGTCCAGGCTCTCCAGGGCGGGCACGGCCTCCACCAGCGAAGCCTTGAGGAGCGAGATCTCGCGCTCCTCCGGCTCGATCTCCGGGTTGAGGTAGTTCTGCACCTGGCCGTCGATGTACTGGGCGAACATCTCCTGCACCTCGTCCGACATGTCGTGACCGAGCAGCACCTCGCGACGCTGGGCGTAGATGACCTCGCGCTGCTTGCTCATGACGTTGTCGTACTCGAGGAGCTGCTTGCGGATGCCGAAGTTGCGGTCCTCCACGCGCTTCTGGGCGCGCTCGATGGCGCCGGTGACCATCTTGGCCTCGATGGGCTGGCTGTCGTCCATGCCGAGGCGGTCCATCATGCCAAGAACTCGCTCGTTGGCGAAGAGCCGCATGAGGTCGTCCTCGAACGAGACGTAGAAACGGCTGGAGCCCGGGTCGCCCTGCCGGCCCGCACGGCCGCGCAGCTGGTTGTCGATGCGGCGCGACTCGTGCCGCTCGGTGCCGATGATGTGAAGGCCCCCGGCCTTCTTCACGCGTTCGTGGTCGGCTTCGGCTTCGTCACGCAGCTTCTCGAGCCGCGGGATGATGTCCTCGGGTATGCCCTCCAGTTTGCGGGCCAGTTCGCGAGCCTCGTCGGGCTTCTTCAGCATGATGGCCTTGATGAAGAGTTCGACGTCCGAGTCGTAGCGATCGAAGCCCTCGCGCTCCAGCAGGTGACGGGCGCCCCACTCCGCGTTACCGCCCAGCACGATGTCCGTACCGCGGCCCGCCATGTTGGTGCTGATGGTAACGGCGCCGGAGCGGCCCGCCTGGGCCACGATCTCGGCCTCGCGGCCGTGGAACTTGGCGTTCAGCACCTCGTGAGGCACGCCCTTGCGCTTCAGCATGCGCGAGAGGCGCTCGGAGCTCTCGATGGTGACGGTACCTACCAGCACCGGCTGGCCCTTGGAGTGGACCTCGACGATCTCGTCGACCACCGCTTGGTACTTGCCCTCCTCCGTGCGGAAGACCACGTCCTCGCCGTCGTCGCGGATGACGGGCTTGTTGGTGGGGATGACCAGTACGTCCGTGGAGTAGATCTCCTGGAACTCCTTCTCCTCGGTCTTGGCGGTACCGGTCATGCCCGCGATCTTGTCGTAGAGCTTGAAGAAGTTCTGGTACGTGATGGTGGCGAGCGTCTGGTTCTCGCGCTCGATCTTCACGCCCTCCTT
>CAYXUE010000028.1:0-5137 GCA_964467885.1 uncultured bacterium
GCGCCACCTGGTTGCCGTTGGCGGCGCTGCCGACCAGTAGCGAGAGGTAGATCTTTGCTTCCGACTGCGTGAGCCCAAGCTCCTGCAGCGCGGCTAGTGATACCTGTTCGGACACACTACTACTCCGGTAGTAAAACGTTGCCGGAGTGTAAGCGGTCGGTGCGGGCGAGGTCAAATATGTCCTGCGCTCCGGCTCGGGGAGCAGCGCGGGTCACGGGGTACGGCTTCCTGCAACAATGGTCGCTGGAGACCAGGGTTCCTGGTGGAGGAAGGCGCGTGCGGCGGCTGAAGAGTCACTACCTGAACCTGGCCAACACGCTGGACGCGGAGGCCAACGCCGAGGTCCTGCGCTTGGCGCACGCGCTATTGGCCTCAGGCCTGCGCGGCCTGACGGACGTGGTGCCCGGTTACGGCTCGCTGCACCTGGAGTACGACCCGGCCGTGCTGCCGACCGGCGACCTGAGGCGCGCGCTGGAGACCGCCCGCAGCGCCCCTCCAGCCAGCCCGCCGAGCGAGGCGGGGCGGGTGGTGGAACTTGGCGTGGTGTACGACGGTCCGGACTTGGAAGCGGTGGCCCACGGCGCCGGCGTCAGCGCTGCGGAGGTGGTGCGGCGTCACTCCAGCACGCTCTACCGCGCCTACGCCGCCGGGTTCGCACCGGGCTTCACCTACCTGGGCGACGTCGATCCCGTCATCCGCACGCCGCGCCTGGCACGACCACGGCAGCGGGTGCCGGCGGGGTCCGTGGGGATAGCCGATGCCCAGACCGGGGTCTACCCGCTGGATTCGCCGGGTGGCTGGAACCTCATCGGCCGCGCGGTGACGGCCGTCTACGACCCCCGCCGCGCCGCCCCCGCCCTCATCGAGGCGGGCGATAGGGTGCGCTTCGTGCCGGTGGAGGCGCGGGACGCGCCTGCTGCCGCGCCCGGCCCGCCGCCGGCGCTGGAACTACTACCCGAAGCCCCCCGCCATCCCGTCTTCCTGGTACACGAGCCGGGTCTCCTCGACCTGGTGGTGGACGAGGGGCGCCTCCTGGTGGGCCGCTTCGGCCTGGCGCGCAGCGGGCCGGCGGACCCCGCCTCCGCCGCCATCGCCAACGGCCTGGTGGCCAACGGGGCGCAGCAGGCCCTGCTGGAGGTCAACGTCGCAGGTCCCGTGCTGGAGGCCCTGCACGACTGCGTGGTGGCCCTGGCCGGTCCGAGCTTCCGGCTGCTGATCAACGGGCGGGCCGCCGAGCCGTACACGGCCACCGCCGTACGTAGGGGCGACGTGCTGCGCTTCCAGCCCTCGTCCAGCGGCCTGCGCTCCTACCTGGCGGTGGCTGGCGGGTTCCAGAGCGGCACGTTCCGGGGCTCCGCCTCGGTGGACATGCGGGGCAGGATCGGCCGACCCCTACGGGCGGGCGACGTGCTGGGCGTGGATCAGCGGCGGCGGTCGCGCGCGGGCTTCTCGTTCTCGCCGCACGGGCGCGCCACGGCAACCCTGCGCCTGCGGCTGCTGCCGGGGCCGCAGTTCGACGGGGCGCTAGTGGCCGCCCTGGCCGAACGTCCCTTGCGGATAATCCACACCGACCGGGTCGGCGTGCGGCTCGAAACCAGCGGCGCCGCGGGCGGTGGGGTCATCTCGGAGGGCAACCCGCTGGGCGCGGTGCAACTGACGGCCGGCGGCGACCCCATCATCCTCCTCAACGACCGCGGCACCATGGGCGGCTACACCAAGCCTGCCGTGGTGGATCCGCGCGATCTGCCACGCTTGGCGCAGGCTCGCGCCGGCACCCTCGTCAGGTTCGTTCTTCCTCAGTAAGCAGCTATCCGCACGCCCACGGACTCCAGCCGCCGGCGCACCAGCCTGGCTATCTCCACCGCGCCGGCCGTATCGCCGTGCACACAGATGGAGTGGGCCGCCAGGGGAATGGGCGGACCATCGACGACGGGCATGAGCCCGCTGGCCACGAACCGCACCAGCCTCTCGGCCACCACCTCGGCGTCGTGCAGCACCGCGCCCTCCACCGAGCGGGGCACCAGCCGTCCGCTCGAGAGGTACGCGCGGTCCGCGAAGATCTCGGAGCGCACGGGCACGCCCGCCGCCCGCGCCGCGAGCTCGAGCTCGGTGCCGGAGATGGCCAGCACCGATAGTTCTCCCGGCAGGCGCGCCACCGCGGCCACCACGGCGTCGGCCACCTGGCGGTCGTCGGCGGCCAGGTTGGCCAGCGCCCCGTGGGGCTTGACGTACCGGACCTCCGTGCCGGCCAGCGCCGCCACGCCCTGCAGTGCCCCGACCTGCGCAGCCACCATGCGGCCCACCTCGGCCGCCGGCATGGGGATGACGCGGCGCCCGAACCCTTCGCGGTCCGGGTAGCCGGGGTGCGCCCCCACCACGATGCCTCGGGCGGCCGCCAGCTCGAGCGTGCGGAACATGGTCTCCGGGTCGCTGGCGTGCGCGCCGCAGGCCACGTTGGCGGAGGTCACCACGTGGAGCATGGCCTCGTCGTCGCCCATGCTCCACGGGCCGAAGGACTCCCCCAGGTCGGAGTTCAGGTCGATGTGCTCTATAAGCAGCTTGGGTGTCACGGGCCACTCCTACGCGTTAGCTGGGCGCACCGTTACGCTATCACCGCACCGCGGGCGAGGTCCTCCCGAGGCACCCTGGGTAACGCCCTGGACGCGGTTCCGTAGCTACACTCGAACCGGACACACTCAGGCGAGGGCCGTGCCCTCGTCCCTCTACGATCGAAAGGAACACCGATATGGCAACCCCCACCGTCGAGATCCATTACTGCGTCCCCTGCGGCCACCTCCCCCGCGCTCAGGACATCCAGAAGAGCATCCTCGAACGTTTCGGCCAGAAGATCGACGGCGTGAAGCTCAAGACGGGCGACAGCGGCATCTTCAAGATCCGCGTGGAGAACGAGGAGATCTACAGCAAGCCCGCCGAGTTCGATCTGGACACGGTCCTGAAGGACATCGAAGCCCGCCTCTGAACGGGCTCCTAGCTGCCCTCGAGCGCAGCCCGCGTTAGGTAGCGCAGCATGACGACGCCGCCGGGGAAGCGCTCCACGGCGGCTAGCTCCAGGTCCGGCACGGGCACGCCGGCTGCGAAGAACGGCTTGCCGCCGCCCAGCACCACCGGCACGACGTACAGCCGGTACTCGTCGATGAGGCCTGCGGCCATGAGGCTGGCGGCCAGACCGGCCCCGCCCACGTCCATGTCCTTGCCGGGCAAGGCTTTCAACCTGGCAATCTCGGCCACGGCGTCCCCTGCCACCAGGCGGGCGCCGTGGCTCACTTCCGTCAGCGTGCGCGAGAAGACCACGTTCTCCGCCAGCTTCCAGTTGCGGGCGTACTCGAGCTCCACGTCCGTCACGTCGGAGTCGTCGGTCACCGCGTTCCAGTAGGGCACCATCGTTCCGTAGAGGCGCCGGCCGTAGAGGTGCGTGCCTATGTCCAGCTCCCGCTCGTTGAAGTGCCGATGCAGCTCCGGGCCCGGCGTGAAGAAGTCGATGCCGCCCCGGGCGTCCTCGATGTAGCCGTCGAGGGAGACCAGCATGCCGTAACGCACTCTGCGCATGTCACAGCATAGTGCCCTCGGGCGGCGTGGCCCGCGGACTCGCGCCTAGTGCTTGTGGGCGCCCAGCCATGGCGCGCCCCGCAGGGCGCCGGTAGGCTGATGCACGTAGAGGAGCGTTGGTCGTCCGTTGCCACCGTGAGAGGCCCAGAGGTCCCAGTCGAGGAGTCGCCATGACCGCATCTACAAGCCCATCAGCCCGAGCGACCACCGGCGCGGCAGATGCCGCCGGTGCAGATCCCACGCCGAGCCGCCCAGCGTGGGCCTCAACAGACGACCTCATGCGCAACTACTACGACCACGAGTGGGGCGTACCGGTGAGGGACGAACGCGGCCTCTTCGAGGCCCTCTCGCTGGAGGTCTTCCAGTCGGGCCTCTCCTGGTCCACCATCCTGCGTAAACGCGAGGCGTTCCGGCGCGCCTTCCAGCAGTTCCAACCGGACGTGGTGGCAGCCTTCGACGACGCGGACGTGGAACGCCTCATGGCCGACGAGGGCATAGTTCGGAACCGCCTGAAGATCCTCTCCACCATCCAGAACGCCGGGGCCACCGTGCGGTTGCGGGAGGAAGGCGGCTTGGCCGAACTGATCTGGTCGTTCCAACCCAACGGCGCCGCCGCTGCGGCCAAAGGGGCACAGGTGACCCGCACGCCGGAGTCGGAGGCGCTGGCCAAGGCGCTGCGCGCCCGCGGCTTCAAGTTCGTGGGGCCCACCACCATGTACGCGCTCATGCAGGCGGTTGGTCTGGTCGACGTCAAGCGGGCCTGACGCCAAGGCGGTCGTCCACGCTGGAGGTTCTCAGTGTGCCTGCACCCGCCGCCACAGGTAGCCGCCGGTCACGCCCGCCGGCTGGAACACCCCACCGGGCAGCTCGGCACCTACCGGCACGCCGCCGAGCCACACCTCGTACTCCTCCCCCGCCGTCACGGCCGGCGAGGTGAAGCTCATCCGCACCACCGGCTTGGGCGCCAGGAAGGTGGCCAGCACCCCGCCGTCCGCCACGATCGATACGGGCGTGCCCTCCTCCACCCGCCGGTCGAACTCCAGGAAGAGCACCGCCTGGGTCGAGTCCGCGTCAACGGCCGTCGCACGCCCGAACGCCAGTGGGCCCACCGCCACCAGCGTGGCGCCCGCCAGGAGCACACTATGCTGCTCGTGACGATCTATGGCGGGTTTCATGAAGGTGGTGGGCCCGTTGAGAACCGCCGTGCCGCCGGTGGCGCTCACGGAGCCGTTGCTGTCCACCGCGTCACTGCCGCCGTTCAGCACCACGTGACCGCCGCTGATCAGCGCCAGCAACTGGCTGCTCGGGGCGTCGCCCGCCGCGTTGAGGGCATCGTCGCTGGCGTTCACCAGCACCGTCCCACCGGAGATCGTCACGCGCGGCGCCTCCAGCCCCTCGCGCGAGGCCAGGACCTCCAGGCGGCCGCCGGACACGTGCACGGACTCGTCGGCATGTACCGCATCGTCGCCGGTGGCCAGCACCAGGTCACCACCCGTCACCACCAGCTCGCCGTCGGAATGCAGCGCGTCGTCCGACGAGTCCACCCTCACCACTCCGCCCCCTATCAGCA